>NZ_JAKKSC010000066.1:0-5392 GCF_025653705.1 Shewanella sp. SM87 | reverse complement strand
ACGTTACCCGTTATGTTCCGTCCTAACTGGGTTAACGAGAGTTGATTGCCATCGAGTAAAGACTCAGTAGCAACCATCAGAGAATTAAGGCGTTTTTGGTGTATTTGAGGGCATTGTTTTTTGAGTAAATCGTGTAATATGTCGATATCACGCATGATGTTGGATCTAGTAGGTTTTTGGCGAAATTGATTAGATCAAACAGCATCATGCGTGTCTACTTATTTGAATCCCATCGAATTTATCTGGGGATTCGCTAGATTTGGGCGTTATAACTTCTTGGAGATTTCATGGCAGATTGGATTTTTAGAGGGAACAGAGAAGATTTTGACGTAGATACTTACTTAGGTGAGTTTGATTATATCTATTGGGCAGTTAAGCATGCTAAACACCAAAATGAAATGCAAAGTGGAGATCGAGTATTTATATGGAGATCAAAAGGTAAGTCAAAAGATCCTTATGGTTTAGTTGGTTTCGGTGTGATTGCCGAACCTCCGGTACATAAATCAGATGTAAAGCATCCTGAATTTTTACTTGAAGAGTATTGGGAAAAAAGGGAGGTCTCAGAAATTAAAGTCGGTATAAAACTGCAATCTGCTCGCCTAGATTTGAAATCAGGTCTTGTAGAGTCATCACTTCTATTAAGGGATGAGGAGTTATCAGGAATGCAGCTCTTGACAGCTAGGCAAGGTACAAATTTTAAACTAACTGATAGTCAGTTTAATAAAATTTGGGTGATGTGGGCAGGTGATTGTAGTGAAGATGTAGAAAATGAATATTCTTCTGATGAAACAAAATATCGAACTAGAACTCATAAAATTAGAGAACGAGACCCAAAATTAGTAAAGAGAGCCAAAGAGAGGTTCGTAAAAGACAATGGTTCATTATTCTGTGAGGCATGCGATTACGATTTTGTGGATTTATACGGTTTTAGTTATGCAGAAGCGCATCACAAAAAGCCGTTGAATTTAATAAAGGCTGGAGAAAAAACAACAGAATCTGACATGGGGATACTATGTGCCAACTGCCATAGAGCAGTTCATAGAATTGAATCGGATGATCCATGGTTCGAATTGTTAAAATTGCATGGGAAGTTATAACCATTCGTTCAAGCGGGACTCGTAAAAGTTGGCTCGGTTTCGCTTCGCATCACATTTTAGTCAACAATTACTCTGTAGTGGCACACTAAATTTGGCCACCTCATTAGTTCATGCCCATGCTGGGCGTACACAAGCCAAGCAAGGCGGACGCTGAAAAACGCGCCGCTTCTTGAAGCGTTAGATTTTTCAAGGAATCGTATGCAAGACTATTTTGAACAGTTGAAGAATGAACTTGAAGCCATCAAGCAGCTTGGATCGAGAAGCGGTGCAAATGGTTTCTTTGGTCAAGAAGCATTGCGTTTTTATTCTATAGCAGGAACTCTTCTTGAGAGCTTTAGCTGCGACAAAAATGCTGGTGTTGATGAGCGCTATATAACTCATATTCTTTCCAGAACCATCCTGGAAAACTATTTCTGGATTATCTACTTATTTGACGCTCCTGCTCAAACAGCCAGTCGATACGCTAGTCTGGTTGATGCATTCAAGCTGGATTACCACAAGCTCTTAAATGAGCCGCTGTTGCCTCATAAAGATAAGCTAGAGCCTTCAGATCCTTCTTGGTCAAGTCTGAATCGAGCAATGGATGTAAATAGCATGCTTGCCCAGGTTAAAAACGATTATGGTGATAGGCTAAGTTACCTATATTTTATTTACCGTCTCACCAGTTTTGACACGCATGGAAAGAGTCTAGATACCATCTTCCAAGAGGCGTTCGGTAAACAAGTGAATTTCCCAGTATTGGATGTTGGCTATGCAATTAAACTCATTGCCAACCAATATATGGTGACCTTGGGGCAGCTTAGAAATGCAGGTGAAATCTAACAATTTACTCTCTCTGAAAAATTACTCGCTACGCTCCTAATTTTCCGGTGAGCAAGGCATTAATACATAGAAATTTTAATTCGAAACTCACTAATTCGAGCTAACAGTCTAACTCGGAAAAGTCCCAAAGCGTTTGTGTTGTCATGTGTTGTTAGAGCTTCATTAAATATGAATATGGACTTAATTCGTAGACAAGTTTGATTAGGTATGAAAAGCGAACCCTTTCAGGTTCGCAAGTAAGTGGCTAACGCTTAGCATTACTGCTGAATGTTAGCTTAAGCTTCGGCTTCAATAATCTGCTCAGCCCAGAATTGTTCAGCAGCGTCAAAATAGAGAATCGGGGGCAACCCGAATATCTGTTGAAACTCCGCGGTAAACAACTCGCAAAAGGCAGAAATATCATCTTTATACATCAACAATAGCATCGTCATTTCCAAGCCCATTAAATACTGAGTATCAAACTCAGCATGTTCCTCAAGAAGTGATTTACTGATGCTAATGCCTAAGTGTTGTCCTTTGATGTCGCGATGAAGATAGATATATCGAGTGAATTGTAAGGCTCTAGGATCGTTATCATTTTCGTCAATGTCAGCGAGTAACAAGACGGTACTATGATCATCCCAAGGGCTTTTTGATTTTCGTTGATATACGCGAATAAACGGTGACTGACTCATTATTAACTCCTCGTTATTGTCCTTATCAATAACTAGAATTGGGCACCGGAAATTCTGTCGGTTCAGGGGTTAAGTTTAACGTTTTAAGTAARAATMCCTTCTTAGCCTTTTGCTGGTAACTAATCATCCCCCTCATCCTGCTAGTTTGTATTTTGCGATAAACATGTACTAAAGGTACTAAGTAATTGCAATTTATAAACTCTACTTCTATAGTTGGTTTAATTTAYTCTATATTYTGGTACTTATGGTGCAACTATGTCATCAAAAATAAACTGGCTGATTAATCATACGAGCCCTGGTGCGGTAGTGCTTCAGTCGTGGTTGACACAAAATGAGATCAGCTCATCTTTGGTGAGAAAATATGTGCAGAGTGGTTGGTTGTACAAGATAAGTGCGGGGGTTTACGTTCGTCCTGAGTCAACAGGYAAGTTACAGCCTCATTGGGTTGAAGCGCTCAAGGCTGTGAATGARCAGCTAARGCTTCCTGTTCACCTTGCGGGRGTCAGTAGCCTRACGCATCAAGGGCTTAGTCATTATCTTCAACTAAGCAGCGAGCAAGTTTGGGTTGGCTGTCAAAGTAAGCAGGCKTTGCCAAAGTGGTTCCGCGAATTGGAGGAGCAAAAYTGGCTTTTYTATACCAGTAGCAAGCTGACCCAAACGTTGGAAAAAGACTTTATTACTATAGGRGTGAACAATAGRGASGTTAAGGCAAGTTGTGCGGAGCTTGCAGCCTATGAGGTCGTCAATGCCATTGGCAAACATATCAGTTTTGAGCATGCCGCGGAGCTGTTTCAAGGGTTAGTGAATCTCAGCCCACGTAAAATACAGTCAATACTGAATCGAAGTGAAGCCGTWCAAGCTAATCGCGTATTTCTCTTTTTAGGCCACTACTATCAACACCAGTGGAGCAAAAGGCTAGATGAGCAGCAAATCACGCTWGGYGCGGGAAAGCGTCAGGTGGTGGCTCATGGCCGTTACGATGGACGGTATCAAATAACAGTGCCKGCATCGTTTATTAAGACAGAAGAAAATCAATATGAATAAGTCATCGATATACTACCAGCAAGTGACCTTGCTTATTCGGATGCTGCCGCTCGTCGCCCAAGAGAAGGTATTTGCCCTAAAGGGCGGTACGGCTATCAACCTATTTGTACGCAACTTCCCACGCTTATCGGTTGATATCGATTTGGCTTATCTTCCTTTGGAGCCAAGGGAACAAGCGCTACAAAGTGTGAAGGAAGCGCTTGGTCGTTTGACTGCGAAGATCAATCTACAACCGAACCTTAGTGCAGTATTTCAAGACAATAAATATGATGAGCTCAGGGTTGTCGTGACAAGTGATAGGGTGACAATAAAAATTGAAGTCTCTCCTGTTGCGAGAGGTACGCTACACAAAGCGGTATTAATGCCAGTCGTTGAGTTAGTTGAAGAAGAATTTGGGTATGCAGAGATACCGGTTGTAAGCCTGCCTGATCTATACGGTGGTAAGTTATGTGCAGCGATGGATAGGCAGCACCCAAGGGATCTTTTCGATGTGAAAATGCTGCTGGCGGAAGAGGGGATCAGTCGAGAGATTTTAGTCGGCTTTCTCACTTATACACTTAGCCATCCAAGACCCATTAATGAAGTGATGTCTCCACGTTGGAAACCGCTTGATGAAAGCTTTCAAACTGAATTCAATGGAATGACGACAAAGCCGATTAAACTCGATGAGCTGATTTTAACTCGCTCAGAAATGCTCACAGCGTTGCAGCATCACTTTACTGCAAAAGATAGAGACTTTTTATTATCCTTTAAACAGGGTCAGCCTGATTGGTCATTGTTTGATGAACCGAGCGTTGCGGCACTACCTGCGGTGAGATGGAAGCTATTGAATATCCAAAACCTAGCGAAAAATAAATCCAAGCATCAAGAACAACTGATTAAACTGGCTGATGTATTGGAGACGTGGGTTGCAGGTCGGATATTGTAATGTGCAGTGTATTGTCGATTTTATCTGATAGTTCGCTGTTTGTGGGCGTTGGCGACTTAGATTGAGCTAAGGCTATAAGCAAATAAAAAAAGCGAACCGTGAGGTTCGCTAGTAGGTGATTATTGAGGCGCGTTAGATTGCACTTCAATAATCTGCTTTTCCCAATATTGTTCCGCGGCTTCAAAGTAGACTGTCGGGTGATACCCTAAGACATACTCAAACTCTGCGGCAAATAATTGGCAAAAATTTGTTATATCATCAACATACATGAGCAAAAGCTGCATCATTTCTAAGTCGTTTAAAAACTGAGAGCTAAACTCAGGGTGCTCCTCAAAAATAGATTGGCTAATACTCACACCTAGAACATGTCCATCTATATTTAGGTGAAGATAAATGTAGCGTGTAAACAGCAGCTCTATTGAGGTTTGGTCGTTCAGTTTAATATCTGCAAGTAACACGACTTTGCAGTGTTCATGCCAAGGACTAAATGTTTTAAGCTGATTTACATGAATAAAAGTTGAGTGTTCCATTTGTTACTCCTATTGGTTTGGCCTTTCAACTTTTACTTAGGTCTGCACCATGGAACTTAGCCCTGTTTGCATAAATTGCTCAGCAAATGAAATTGCGAGTTCAATCTGAACGACGGACATTTTTTCACGCACTAAGCGTTGTTTAAGCATGTGCAGGAGTATTTCTTGCTCAACGTTGTCCTCGTAAGAAAAGGTGTTGCTATCAGGCATCTCTTTTTTAATTACATAGGTCATCAATTCGAAGACCATCAGCAGATTGTGGGCTTGTTGTTCAAACGCAGTCGATTGCAGATTGCA
>NZ_JAKKSC010000065.1:0-6626 GCF_025653705.1 Shewanella sp. SM87 | reverse complement strand
GTAAAAGCGATGTCGTTGTGGGATAGAGCGATGCTGTCTAGACGTTTCATCATAGAAACCATCAACGACCAGTTAAAAAACATCTCTCAAATAGAGCACTCTAGACACCGCAGCGTACATGGTTTTATGCTCAACATGATTGCGGGACTCATCGCCTATCAATTGAAAGACAATAAGCCACAACTGAACATCACTAACGCAGAGTTTAATGCTATTACAGTTATGGCTAGTTAAACCGATCTCAGGTTAGGTTAATTATCTGCTCAGCGTGTTAACTCGAAGAGATAATATCGCCAGCCCGCAAAATCGGTTTATGGCCTTAAAATCATACAAGTCGCCGTAGCAGTGGCGAGCAGTTTTCCATCTTGCGTTTTTAGCGTACCTTCCGAAATACCTAAAGACTTAGATAAATTGATCACCTTACCCTCAGCCACTAACACTTGATGTTTAGGCACAGGTCGAATCATTTTAATATTCAAATCGATAGTGCCGTAACCTACACCCGCTTCAAGCAATGTATGCACGGCGCAACCAGTAACCGAATCCAATACTGTCGCGGCAAAACCACCATGAACGCCGCCCAATGGGTTGAGGTGCTTATCATCGGCAGTCGCATGGAATGTCACCGTTCCTTCGTCGGCTTGAACCAGCGACATTGGCATAGTGAGAGAGATAGAAGGTGCGGGTAATTCACCCCTTGCCATCGCCTGTAAAATAGCTAAACCCGACATTTGCTGAATATTCATATTCCACCTAAATTGATGAGCGTCAAAGCACATGAATAAAAATGACCGCTTAACCACTTTGAATTAGGCGATCATTTAACTGAAAATCCACTTAAACGCTCGGTCCGCATTAACCCCAGCGGCGCCTAAATTGGATCCATATACCACTAAAAAGACTAATAAATATAAGCTCAGCGAAGATCGAATCTATCTAAGTTCATCACCTTAGTCCAAGCGTCGATAAAATCATCGACAAATCGCAGCTGTGCATCACTGCTCGCGTACACTTCTGCGAGTGCACGCAGCTGCGAATTAGAGCCAAAGATCAAATCAACACGACTTGCAGTCCACTTTTGATGGCCGCTGACACGATCAACACCCACAAACATATCCTCCGCTTTAGAAGTGGGTTTCCACGTCGTCCCCATATCGAGCAAGTTAACAAAAAAGTCATTGGTCAAAAACTCAGGACGCGCAGTCAATACACCCATTTTTGACTGATCAGAGTTCGTATCTAACACCCGCAGACCGCCAATAAGCACTGTCATTTCCGGCGCAGTTAAGGTCAGCAATTGTGCCCTATCGACCAATAACTCCTCCGCCGAAACAGAAAACGGAGTGGGATGATAATTTCTAAAGCCATCAGCGACAGGTTCAAGTACCGCAAAAGATTCCACATCCGTTTGCGCTTGTGTGGTATCCATACGACCCGGCGTAAATGGAATCGTCACTTCAACCCCCGCATTTCTAGCCGCTTGATCAATACCGACACAGCCTGCCAGCACAATCAAGTCAGCAAGGGAGATTTGCTTACCTCCTTGATTGAACTCAGACTGAATAGTCTCAAGCACTTTCAGCACCTTAGCAAGTTGCTCAGGCTGGTTTACTGGCCAATCTTTTTGCGGCGCTAGGCGAATTCGAGCGCCGTTCGCACCACCGCGCATATCAGAACCACGGTAGGTCGAAGCAGAGGCCCAAGCGGTTGCAACGACTTCTGAAATCGTTAATCCAGAGCCAATAATCTTAAGTTTAAGATCCGTTACATCCTGCTCATCAACCAAGGGATGATCAACCGCTGGGATGGGATCTTGCCAAAGAAACTCTTCTGCTGGCACTTCAGGACCCAAATAGCGTGTGCATGGCCCCATATCCCTGTGCGTCAGCTTGTACCAAGCCTTTGCAAAGATCTCAGCAAACTCATCAGGATTTTCAAAGAGTCGACGCGATATTTTCTCGTAATCAGGATCGAAGATCAGTGCAAGGTCAGTGGTTAACATGGCCGGCACATGGCGTTTTGAAGCGTCGTGCGCATCGGGGATCACCCCTTTACCCGCGCCATTTTTAGGTATCCACTGATGCGCGCCAGCTGGGCTCTTAGTCAGTTCCCATTCATAACCGAATAGATTTTCAAAGAAATTATTACTCCACTGGGTGGGAGTTGATGTCCAAGTCACTTCAAGACCACTGGAAATAGCATCGCCACCTTTACCGCTTTTGTAGCTACTCTTCCAGCCTAACCCTTGCTGCTCAATACTGGCGGCTTCTGGCTCAGGTCCGACTAATGCTGCGTCACCTGCACCATGGGTTTTACCAAAAGTATGACCACCTGCAATCAAGGCTACGGTTTCTTCATCATTCATCGCCATACGGGCAAAGGTTTCGCGGATATCAACGGCGGCAGCGAAAGGATCTGGGTCGCCATTGGGTCCCTCAGGGTTAACATAAATCAACCCCATTTGGACTGCGGCGAGGGGATCTTCAAGATCTCGCTCTCCCGAGTAACGCTTATCGTCTAACCATTTATTTTCCGCACCCCAGTAAATATCAGCTTCGGGTTCCCAAATATCGACTCGCCCACCAGCGAAACCTAAGGTTTTGAATCCCATAGATTCCAGCGCGACATTACCCGTGAGGATCATCAAATCGGCCCAAGAGATTTTATTGCCATATTTTTGTTTAATCGGCCAAAGGAGCCGACGTGCTTTATCGAGGTTTACGTTATCTGGCCAGCTGTTTAACGGTGCGAAACGTTGATTACCACTCCCCGCTCCGCCACGTCCATCACCGGTACGATAGGTGCCAGCACTGTGCCATGCCATACGAATAAATAGCGGCCCATAGTGGCCAAAATCTGCAGGCCACCAGTCCTGTGAATCCGTCATTAATGCGAGAAGATCTTGCTTTACAGCAGCTAAATTGAGGGATTTAAAGGCTTCAGCATAATTGAAGTCATCACCCAAAGGATTAGATAAGGAAGAGTGTTGGTGCAGAATATCGAGCCGGAGCTGTTTAGGCCACCAATCTCGATTCGAGGTGCCACCAGCAGAATGGTGCATAGGACATTTGTTCTCAGACATAACGTGCTCTCCTTCTGTTCGCAAAAAATATTCAAGTAAATAAAATCTAAATGACTTTTGCCGCAAGTTTGTACTGCTTAACGCTCTCTACCACAGACTAATCGTTTCAATAGAGAAATAAAAACCAGTCTAACGACCTTACCTTACCTCTAGATGAAACGCGATGAATCCGCTCATTAAAAAATATTCAGCAAAAATGACCCTTTCTAAAATAAGCTATTAAAGGATAGTAGAATGATACCAATCATAAAAAAACAAGGGCTGCAAAATGCAGCCCTTGATTTTTATTGGGTAAAACTATGGGATAATTGACTATTTAACTTCTGCCACAGGTTTGCGTCTATTGTGCGCAATGATCAGCGCAACTAAACAGATAACTCCGACAGCAATACCCACTGGCTGGCTCAAAGGTTGCGGTAAGCCTAAGCCAATACCCGCAGTCATAATATAAGACACAGTAACGCTGGTGCCGCCAATCGCTGGTAAGCTAACAATCCAATGGAAGGTCCCGCGATCGAACAAGTACTTAGTTGCTAACCACAATACACTGGTTGATAGCAGCATATTTGAGAAAGCAAAGTAACGCCAAATCAAAGAGAAATCGATCTTCGTCATAAAATACGCAATGGTCAGAATAGGCACAGCAACCAATAAACGATTACGCATACTTTGCGGAATATGGAAGGCATCGATAATCGTCAAACGCAGCGAACGAAATGCGGTATCGCCAGAGGTAATAGGGAAGATAGCCACGGCCACAATCGCCATAATACCGCCCGCAACACCTAAATACGTGGTTGCCACTTGGTTAACCACTAAACCTGGGCCACCTTGGTCGAGCAAACTCTTAAGCTCAACATAACCGCCAGGGAAAGCTGCAATACCCGCCGTTGCCCATACACAAGCAACGATACCTTCAGCAACCATAGCGCCATAATACACAGGGCGAACATACTTCTCATTCGTCAAGCAACGAGCCATGATAGGCGCTTGAGTTGAATGGAAACCGCTAATCGCACCACAGGTAATAGTCACAAATAACAGTGGCCAAACAGGTAGTCCATCAGGGTTTGGTTCGAGTAACTCATTGTTGTAATGGCTGTGGTCGAAATAGGCAAACACATCCCCCATTTCAGGTAACTGCGGCGCATTGATCATTAGAGCAACGGCGATAGAAACTGTCATGACTATCATCAACAAACCAAATGCGGGATATAATTTAGTGATGATTTTATCAATCGGCAGCATAGTCGCTAAAAAGTAATAGACTAAAATCACTAACACCCAGAAGGTATTATTGCCAAAGATGGTGTCTTTAAAATAATCGAGATTACTCAGCAAACCTGCGGGGCTCATGATGAAGACCACGCCCACAAAAAACAGCAGCATAGCCGTAAACAGCAACATCACGCCTTTAAAGTAAATATTAAAGTAGTGGCCCGCAATCTCTGGCAGACTCTTACCGTCTTCTTTAATACTGAGCACGCCAGAAAAATAATCATGTACTGCGCCGCCAATAATATTCCCCAGTACAATCCACACTAAGGCTATTGGGCCGTAAAGTGCACCGAGGATCGGGCCAAATATCGGCCCCACACCCGCGACATTGAGGAACTGGATCAGAAACGCTTTAGCCGGATGAACCGGAACGTAATCGACGCCATCTTCGAATCTCGCCTGTGGTGTAATCGCTTTAGGATCTATACCCGCTTGCCGCTCAACAAAGGGGCTATAGAACTTGTATGCAAGCACTAAGAGTGCGATACAAATAAAGAAAATTAACATTATTTAATTATCCATACTTTAGTAGGAGGTGATTTAATGGAGAGTTTCATTGAGTTAGCGACTGAGGTCAAGCAACACACTATTAGACTAATGTCGGGTTGATTATCTGAAACAGCCGTACGAGTGGGTATAGATGAACAAACGCGTTTAAAAATAATCCATATGAAGTATTCAATTTATCTGCAACAGTACTTATCATGCTAAAACTGAGTTCCTCTCATCGTCCTTATTCCATTCCACGATTTAGTAGTACTAAGCTAGTCAGTCAACACCTACTAAGTTAACCATGGACATACAAGTAACCTTAAGTAGAATACTTAAATCATTGCTGATTTAAAACTTCTTTATAAATTGAGCTAAATATCAGACCACTTAACCCCTACCCAAGTAATAAACCTAATCCATTCTATAACTTCATATTGCAACAGAGTCTAATTTAGTTAATCAGCAACATAAAAAACTACCTTAAGCGCTAGCGACTTATTACTTAATCATTTTACGATTTATAAAAATCGTAAAACTGCAAGAAAAAATCAAAGACCAAAAATAAAAAACTCAGTAGCTTTTAAAAATAACAGAAAACAAAGAAAACTACTATTTGACATCACAAAATTTAAAATAAATCATTAATAAACCAATAAAACTTAAGTTATATTTAGCAAAAATAAAAACACCATTAATCTGCCTCTTAATGACTTTATAATAACTTATTTTTGGCCGAGTGCTCTTGCGCAAAAATGATAATAGCTAACTTTACCAACATGACATTCCATACATTCTGCCAAGTTATGGCATTCATGTTGAATGTTCAAACGATCCCAAAGGAGATTACACATTTAAAAACTTTAAAAGCTCAATAAACTAAAACGTTATAAATCAAGATGAATTTATATAAATAACAAAAGCTTGTATTTTTACAATTAAAATAAGACACTTATTTAAGGACAAATCATGTTAAAAAAACTTCTAACGCCTATGCTGGCCATTTTCCTTCTACTCTCAGGTTGTGCCACAGTACCAATGGCTTCACAAGAGGAAGATGCAAAGCTTAAGACATTCCAGAAGCCAGCTGACAATAAAACAGGGATTTATATATATCGCAATAGTTTTGCGGGTCAGGCTCTAAAGAAAAATATCTATATTAATGGTGAGATGATTGGCGAATCTGCTAATAAAGTCTACTTCTACAAGGAAGTCGAACCAGGCGAGAAAACACTTTCTACCGAATCAGAATTCAGTGAAAATAATTTAAAACTATCGACAGAAGGTGGTAAAAACTACTTTATCGAGCAATATATAAAAATAGGTGTTTTTGTTGGCGGTGCGGGGTTGCAGTCAGTAACTGACGGTGAAGGCATGAAGAATGTTAAAGAATGTAAACTTGCCAAATAGTTTATAGCTAAATTTGTGCTTTTATAAAAATTCAGCTGTAATAATATAGCTTATCCAGTTGCATCTTTAATAATCACGACTTTTAAAAAGTTCTAGAAAACAAAAAACCAGCCAAATGGCTTAATGCCGATCAGTTAAGACAGATCGCTTGACGATCTCGCTGAAAAGATCAAAATCCGATGACCTCATGTCATCGGATTTTTTTATGCAACTCTCAGAAGCACTCGCCCGTACTCATATTACCCGCCTAACCGAATTCACCTGCTTAGCAGATGTGTTAGAACCTGAGTTAATTCAATCTTGCCTAGACTCTCAGGGCGTTGCGACGTTAAGACGGCGTAAATTGCCGATGGACGCGATGATTTGG
>NZ_JAKKSC010000064.1:0-7363 GCF_025653705.1 Shewanella sp. SM87 | reverse complement strand
GTAGGAGTCTGGGCCGTGTCTCAGTCCCAGTGTGGCTGATCATCCTCTCAGAACAGCTAGGGATCGTCGCCTTGGTGAGCCATTACCTCACCAACTAGCTAATCCCACCTAGGTTCATCCAATCGCGGAAGGCCCGAAGGTCCCCTCCTTTCCCCCGTAGGGCGTATGCGGTATTAGCAGTCGTTTCCAACTGTTATCCCCCTCGACTGGGCAGATCCCTAGGCATTACTCACCCGTCCGCCGCTCGCCGCCTCAGGAGTAAACCCCCTTGCGCTGCCGCTCGACTTGCATGTGTTAGGCCTGCCGCCAGCGTTCAATCTGAGCCATGATCAAACTCTTCAATTAAAGTTTTGTTGCTTCCGTCTTACGACTTCAGCGGCTCAATGAATTCTGATTTTTTGTTTCTAACTAAAGAAACAAACTGTACATATTACTATGAACACTCAATCACCCTTTCCGTTAAGGAGAATGACTTGAAAACATTGATTTAAATTTTTGACTGCTAACCCGAAGGTTAAGCAGTTTCGATTAACTCAACACCTGTGAGTGTCCACACAGATTTCTTGTTTTATCTTGTTAAAGAGCGTTGACCACATACCGTTGCCGGCGGGTCGTGCTGATGCTTCATCAGCTCAGGGTCGTGCATTTTACACATTTCCCGTTTCGCGTCAAGGAGTTTTTTACAACTTCTTGCTGCGCTTGAATTAAGTGCTTAAAAGCGACTCAATTCAACCTAACTCGTCAGGCTGCTTAACGCCGTCTGCCGTGTCAGTGGATGCGCATTATAGGGAGATTGAGAAAGTCCGCAAGGGCTTTTTGTAGGAAAATAACGATTAATGGTTTAGACGTTTACTTATCAAACGATACGTATAAAAAAGGGGCTAAAAAGCCCCTTTATCTCGATTAAGTCTGGCAATATATATGAGTCACGCTCAGCTAGATCATCATAAATACTGTTATCTATGGACTAAAGAAGCGAGATTCTTGCTCAACTTCGACTTCTTCACCGTCGATATGAGTTTTCACTTTTATCTCGATATTAGTAACTGAACGAGACAGCTCAACCGGATCGATACCGACACTAATAGGGAGAGTTAACACTTCACCACCCGCAATAGTGACCGAAGTTGGACCGTACCATTTATAGTTGTCTAATCCTTCGACACTCATAGTGTATTCGTGGGATTGCTCTGTCTTATTAAGAATCTTCAAGGTGAAGGTGTTTTCAATCAAACCTTGATTGTTCTCTCTATAGAGTTGGTTGCGGTCACGAATGATGTCCATACGCACAGGTGCTATGGTCGCACTGGAGTATATAAAGACTAATATCATCGCTATCAGTACCACGCCATAACCGACAAGTTTAGGTCGCAGCACTTTTTGCTTAATTCCTTCTAACTTGTTCTCGGTGGTATAACTGATAAGCCCTTTTTCATATCCCATACGATCCATGGTTTGATCGCAGGCATCGATACAAGCGCCGCAGTTAATACACTCATATTGCAGACCATTACGAATGTCGATTCCCGTAGGACATACCTGCACACACAAGTCACAGTCGATACAGTCGCCAAGCCCTAGCTCTTTAGGGTCATCTTTGCGTGAACGCGGACCACGGGTCTCACCACGTTTAGTATCGTAACCCACGATAAAAGTATTCTTATCGAACATGGCCGCTTGGAAACGAGCATAAGGGCACATGTGGATACACATGATTTCACGCATCCAACCCGCATTGCCGTATGTGGCAAGTGTAAAGAACACGACCCAGAAGTAGATACCGCCAGAAGCATTAAGCGTAAATACATCGACATAGACTTCACGACTTGGCACAAAATAGGACACAAAGGTCATCGCCGTCATCAGTGAGAGCAATAGCCAGGCCGTATGTTTTGCCGTTTTGCGCCAGAGTTTGTCAAAGCTCCATGGCATTTGATCTAACTTAATGCGTTTATTGCGTGCGCCTTCAAGTTTTTCCTCGAACCAGATGAACATAAAGGTCCATACTGTTTGGGGGCAAGTGTATCCACACCAAACACGGCCAAGATAGGTGGTCACAAAAAACAGAGCGAAGG
The DNA here is from genome assembly GCF_025653705.1 of Shewanella sp. SM87. Taxonomy (NCBI): domain Bacteria; kingdom Pseudomonadati; phylum Pseudomonadota; class Gammaproteobacteria; order Alteromonadales; family Shewanellaceae; genus Shewanella; species Shewanella sp. SM87. The sequence goes on along the minus strand of NZ_JAKKSC010000064.1, from coordinate 5,288 downwards.
CAGCGATCATAAACAACGCTGCAAGCAAGGTGAGATCCTGCGGCCAAATCGTTAAACCGAAGACGTGAAACTTTTGTTCGCCCAAGTTAAACCATACGGCTTGACGGTCGCCCCAAGGGATCCAAGGTAAAAGCAGGAAAAATAACATGGCGATCCAGCCCATGCGGCGACGTACGCTACTCCACAAACCGTCTATGGCTCGGACATAAATCCGATTACGAGGATTAAAGCGATCGGCTTTACTCGCATCTGGCTGGTGAATCTTAATTCGATTGGTTTTCGAATAGTCCTTGTTGTTAGATTCTGAGTTCATCGTTACAGCCTTTTACTGCTTTAATATTGGACGAAAACTAGCTTATTATACCCATATTCTTAATGGTTATTCACTTATGTTGGACTAAAAGATGAAAGGTTGGATCATATTGGCGTTACTCGCGGGTGCTTTATATTACTTATACACAGAAACAGATAAATTAGATGTTCCTATTGCAAAGACTGAGGCGATGATCAAAGAAATAGAGAATAAAGTTGACTCTATGACGGGAACAAAAATTATTAAAATCGACCATAAACTGGCTAAGGTAAGAACCGACATCATAGAACGTTTATCCACATTAGAACTCGAAGCTTTCAATCAAATTTCAATGACACCCGAGTCTATTGCCGACTTTAAGGCTAACTATTGCGGTACTATGGCACCTCAACATCCAGTGTTTAGCAAAGATAATCAGCTTTATCTATGTGATCACCTTTAATCATTACAGACTCATAGGCAAACGGGATTTTGCTATATAGCGCTAAGGTTTAGACTTAGGTGATTGACCTTATATATGATTCCGCCTAGCCTTTGAGGCATTACAGCATAAAGGCCTATGAATCATGACCCAACAAGTATCAGACATTTTTGATCCCACCCTATGGGATGAAGTCAGTGGATTTCATTTCGACGATATTACTTACCACAGAGCCAAAGCGCACGGCACAGTACGCATTGCCATTAATCGCCCAGAGTGCCGTAACGCCTTCCGACCTAAAACCGTTGATGAATTATTTATCGCACTCGACCATGCACGCCAATGGTCTGATGTGGGTTGCGTACTGCTTACGGGTAACGGTCCTTCGGCAAAAGATGGTGGCTGGGCGTTCTGTTCGGGTGGCGATCAACGTATTCGCGGCAAAGATGGCTATAAATATGAAGGCGCCGAAGAAGGTAAGGCCGATCAAGCCAGAATGGGCCGCTTACATATATTAGAAGTGCAACGCCTGATCCGCTTTATGCCTAAAGTGGTCATCGCCGTTGTGCCGGGCTGGGCGGTGGGTGGCGGCCATAGTTTACACGTAGTGTGCGACTTAACCTTAGCCTCGAAAGAACACGCAATATTTAAACAAACCGATCCCGATGTGGCGAGCTTCGACTCAGGTTATGGCAGTGCTTATCTCGCCAAGATGATAGGTCAAAAACGTGCCCGCGAAATCTTCTTCTGCGGATTTAACTACAGCGCTGATGAAGCCTTCGACATGGGTATGGTTAATAAATCCGTTCCCCATGCAGAGCTAGAAACCGAAGCATTAATGTGGGCGAAAGAGATTAACTCTAAATCACCTACGGCTATGCGTATGCTTAAATACGGCTTCAACATGACTGATGATGGTATGGTCGGTCAGCAATTATTTGCCGGTGAAGCGACGCGTTTAGCCTATGCGAGCGCCGAAGCACAGGAAGGACGCGATGCCTTCCTCGAAAAACGCGATCAAGATTTTTCAGCCTTCCCTTGGCACTACTAATTTTAGAATCGTATTAATTTACGTTTAAATGCTCAAAGCCCTCCATCGTGAGGGCTTTATGTTTTTTACAACGGATAAATAGATAAAACCGTTTAAACTAATCTGAAAACACAGCTTTTAATTTTAATGAGAATTGTTATCATCTAAGTATTCCCGCTGGGAGCCTATTTAGAGGACAAGATCATGACTAAGACACTCACTTTTGCCGTACTGCATTTTAGCGTCGCTTTTACCGTAACCTATTTATTAACTGGCAGCGTAGTCGTCGGTGGCGCAGTAGCCTTAGTAGAACCCGCGATTAACACTGTAGTGTTTTACTTCCATGACAAAGTGTGGAAACGCATTGAGGCCAAAAAGCAGCACGAACTAGATGCCATTCCAGCATAGAAAGCTAAGCCACTAGCATTTGCTATTGCTGTAAGTTAATCGTCATTTTGTCGTGAATCTAAATGAAAAAACCGCCAATAAAGGCGGTTTTCATTTAAATATCTCTATTTATTCTACTGTTACAGACTTTGCCAAGTTACGTGGTTGATCCACGTCGGTACCTTTGATTAATGCAACATGGTACGACAATAGCTGTAAAGGAATAGTGTAGATCAGTGGCGCCATAAAGATGTCACAGTGTGGCACAGGGATCACTTTCATCGTGTCATCCGACTCAAACTCGGCATCCACATCGGCAAACACATACATTAAGCCGCCACGGGCACGCACTTCTTCAACATTCGATTTCAGTTTTTCGAGCAATTCATTGTTTGGCGCAACGACAATCACTGGCATATCGGCATCGATAAGCGCTAGTGGGCCGTGTTTTAATTCGCCAGAGGCATAAGCTTCAGCATGAATATAAGAAATCTCTTTCAGCTTTAACGCGCCTTCCATCGCAATCGGATATTGATCGCCACGGCCAAGGAATAACGCATGGTGTTTATCGGCAAAATCTTCAGCCAGTTCAGCAATCGCAGCATCTAAACCTAAAGCTTGTTCCACTTTTGCTGGCATAGATTGTAGGCTTTGAGTGATTTGAGCCTGCATTTGATCAGACATACCATTGTGGCGACCGATCACCGCAGTCAACATTAATAATCCAGCAAGTTGTACTGTGAAAGCTTTAGTCGATGCCACGCCAATCTCGGCGCCCGCTTTCATCATGTAAGCCATGTCAGATTCGCGAACCAATGATGAACCTGGCGCATTACAAATGGTCAATGTGGCTTTATAACCCATTTCTTTCGCTAAGCGCATGGCCGCTAAGGTATCGGCAGTTTCACCCGATTGTGAAATCGTCACCAACAGGCTATTTGGGAATAAGTGCGACTTGCGATAACGGAATTCAGAGGCAATTTCGACGTTACAAGACACGCCAGCCCAATCTTCTAACCAATAACGTGCCGCCATGCCCGCATGGTAACTAGTACCACAGGCGATGATTTGCACATGTTTGATATCTTTTAAAAACTCAGCAGCGTTGTCACCAAAAGCCGTGTCTAGCACTTGCTTATTAGCAATACGACCTTCAATTGTGCGCGTCAGTGCCAATGGCTGTTCGTAAATTTCTTTAAGCATATAGTGGCGATATTCGCCTTTGTCACCGGCATCGTGGGTAATTTCAGATTCTTTAACTTCGCGCTCAACGGCATTACCGTTTAAGTCGAAAATACTCACACTGCGACGGGTCACTTCGGCCACATCACCTTCTTCTAGGAAAGCAAATGAACGAGTAACAGGTAATAAGGCGAGTTGATCTGAGGCGACAAAGTTTTCACCTAGACCAAAACCAATCACCAATGGACTACCAGAGCGAGCCACAACCATACGATCACTGTCACGACGATCGATTACCACTGTGCCATAGGCGCCTTCAAGTTGTTTAACCGTGGCTTGTACGGCACCAAGCAGAGTGCTATGGGTTTTCAGCTCATGGTGCACTAAGTGACAAATCACTTCGGTGTCGGTATCTGAGCTAAAGTTGTAACCTAAACCTTTAAGCATTTCGCGCAGTTTATTGTGGTTTTCGATAATACCGTTGTGCACCACGGCAATATCACCTTCCGATAAATGCGGATGAGCATTACGCTCACTCGGCTCACCGTGGGTCGCCCAGCGAGTGTGCGCAATACCGGTTCCGCCCGCTAATGGGTCAGTTTCAAGCGCAGCCGACAACTCTTGTACTTTACCCACGCGGCGCGTGCGACTCAGTTCACCATTGTGAATAACCGCAACACCTGCAGAGTCATATCCGCGATATTCTAAACGGCGTAAGCCTTCTACCAGAATTTCAGCCACATCCCTTTGCGCCACGGCGCCTACGATTCCACACATAGTCTTTACCTATAAATTAAAATGAAGTTGTTAAGCTATTTTGTCTATTGAGCGTAGGGCGCTAACATAACTCGCACGCCCTGATCTGAAATTTGTTTGAGCGCACTCTCGTCGATACGTGAGTCTGTGACCAACACACTGACCTTGGCCCACGGTAACTCTAAGTTAGGGATCCGCTTGCCGATTTTGTCTGAATCGACCATAACGATCACTTCGCGGGAAACTTCGGCCATCACTTTGCTTAGGCCTGTTAACTCGTTAAAGGTGGTGGTCCCGCGTTCAAGATCGATACCATCGGCACCGATAAACAGTTGGTCGAAATTATATGAACGCAACACTTGCTCGGCGACTTGACCTTGAAAGGATTCAGAATGCGGGTCCCAAGTGCCACCGGTCATCAATAAGGTTGGCTCGTTTTCGAGTTCATGGATGGCATTGGCAAGGTGCAGCGCATTCGTCATGACCACCAGCCCACGCTTATCGTTCAACTGTTCAATCAAACCTGACGTCGTAGTGCCACTATCGATAATGATGCGATTGTGATCTTTAATCAGCTGCGCGGCAGTTTTCGCAATAGAAAGTTTATTAGGCGCGATCTTGGCAGAGAACTGTTGAGTGACTTCGTCTGGAATCGCCACGGCGCCACCGTAACGGCGCAATAATAAACCCGTTTTCTCAAGCGCGGCGAGATCCTTACGAATCGTCACTTCTGAGGTTTCAAAACGTAACGACAATTCATCGACACTTACTTCACCCTGTTCGTTCAATATGGTGATTATACTGTGGCGACGCTGCTGTGTGTTTCGTTTGTTCATAAAACCTTTCAGTTAAGTTTCGATTCGAAAGATGCATTATAGTGAAACGAAACTTTTTTGCTAGTCGTGGGAAACACACTTTTGCATGATCCGAGCAATTTTTTATCTGTCTAGCTAGGGTCTGTTGATCTTTCGAGAGTAATTTTTAGACAGCATGGCAAGACGTTATAATTTGCTTCGCCAAAAGTAACCATAACCTCAAGCCATGCCAAGACTTATGCTAACCGATGCACGCTGGGAAAAGCTATTTCATTTAATGAAAAGCACAGGCCGTGTTTATGACAAACCTGAACATAGACAAACATTCGAAGGTATTCTTTACCGCCTTAGAACAGGTATCCCTTGGCGAGATTTACCTAAAGA
>NZ_JAKKSC010000063.1:0-7395 GCF_025653705.1 Shewanella sp. SM87 | reverse complement strand
GTGTCACTGTATTGAAATCCCCGACCTCGACCACCATGGTGTTCAGTGTGACACCAGAGGTTGAGCGCGTGCTCGTCTATCCAAAAAGTCAGTGAGCCTCGGTTGGTCAACGCCTTGTTATATTCCGGCCAATTGGTAATGCGAGATTTAGATTTGCCCATCTGATAGCGGTTCCTGCGTGGTATTCACAGGATCTGATCGCATCTGAGACGGAAGGTTCATTCATTTAGGCAACAACGCCCGAACAACCCTGAAGTTAAACATTTCATTAGTGATTCTTTAGAAATTGAAAAAATTACACAAGAAGATATAAAAGCAATGCTGTCGGAGCTAAAAAATAATAAAACAACATTAAATAAATACCCTAAACTAAGAGAAAGCATAATGGCATACTTAGAAATGGATTGTCTGCAATAGGAATATTTAACGAGACCCCCATGAAAAAAACATGGCCATATATGGACGCTCCCGGTGAGTCAAGATAATACTCTGCTCACCGAAGGCTTTTTTGCCTTAGTTTTCTGTTCAACAATCTCACTCTTATCCTTGCTTTGATGCGACTCATTTACCGCTTAAAGCGGTTATACTGCCATATATACGGGCTTAACAGTCAAGCTGCGCCCCTAATGAAATCCGTACCACTGCGTCTAAAAATGTGAAACACCCATGCGGATTAGGTTTACCCTATCCTTGGCCTATTCGGGCTAGCACTGGTAAATAAGAAAGACAGGACAGGCTTGAATCTTTTAGAATTCACAGTTAACTCCGAAGTAACAGAATACACCTCCCCTCGGAGTTGCCGCAGGGCGAATAGGCAAATTGCGTGAGTCTCGCCATGGATGGCGAGCTAGCTTTCGCAGGTGCAGGGACGCATCCTTCGGAAGCGATAGCAAATTTGGCAATGAGCACAAGGGGCTTTCAACTCCGTTGGGGCGTCTTGGAGCATCCAAGGAGGATAGGACGAGCAGTCCTCCTTGGTCGGGTGTGGGGTGAAGCCCCACGACGTTGATTTAGCCTTTAAAAAATTAACCATCAATCATCCCCGAAATCACATAGGAACTAAGATGTTTTCCATGCGAAAGATAATTCTCCCACTGATCATGCTAAGTCTTGGCGCATTGCCTCTATATGCTCCAGCACAGGACACCAGCGCGTTATGGGGCAAAAAATACGTTGAAGTGAAATCGAGTTTATTGGCTGCAGGCTGGGTGTTAACGCCCGTAGCAGAAGATGAAACGCCAATAACAGCAGATTACCCCGAAATAACCTGTGGTAACGGCGCTATGGCAATTTGCTCTGTCGGCTTTAAGCGAGACAATAGTACACTTGCCTTAGTGGTTGAATCTATTGAACAAGAGCTTATTGTGACAGGTGAATACTAAATAGCTCAATAGATGATGTTAAACTCAGCCTAAGCATCTAATGTAGACGAGGTAGTGATGTCATCTGTACCCAAATCAAAACAAGAACTTGAATTGGCTATTTACTCAGTTTTCCCCAAACTGATGGCTGACTATCGTTCAATCCCAACCCAAATGTCCCGTGTGTGCAGCATAGAAGGAAACATCAAAGGTACACAAATTAGTGTAAGTGATACCGTCGCTTACCTTATTGGTTGGGGTAAATTAGTGCTCAAATGGTACGAGTTGACATCGCAAGCACTCCCCGTTGATTTTCCCGATACGGGTTATAAATGGAATCAACTGGGATTATTAGCAGAGCGATTTCATCATGAATATAGCCAATGGCAATATACTGATTTACTTGATGAATATGAAATTACAATGGAAAAATTGTCAACGCTAATTGCGAGTCTCAGTGATCAGCAACTGTACGGCATAACTTGGTACGATAAATGGACGTTGGGCCGTATGATCCAATTCAATACTTATTCCCCGATGAAGAATATGCGTACCAAAGTACGACGATTCAAAAAAGACAATGCATTACCCTAGTAAACAACTCTTTTAAGCACGGAGGTATTCATGCCAAGTACCCACACTCACCCGCAGTTAGGTCCTAACCCCAACGATAAAGCGCCGATGAAAGGCTTTCCTCAGGTTGGTTTTCTTAAAAATTTTATCACCCGCGAGAACATTATTGTCGGTGATTACACTTATTATGACGATCCAGCTGGTCCTGAAAGATTCGAGTCGAATGTACTTTATCACTTTGACTTTATTGGCGATAAACTGAATATCGGTAAATTCTGCGCCATTGCGAAAGACGTGAAATTCATTATGAATGGCGCCAATCATCAAGTATCTGGCTTTTCAACTTATCCCTTTTATATCTTCGGCAATGGCTGGGCGAAAGCGGCGCCCAAGCCCGAAGATTTACCTTTTAAGGGCGACACCTGTATCGGTAACGACGTATGGATTGGTTATAACGCCACTATCATGCCAGGGGTGAAAATTGGCCACGGCGCCATTGTTGCCAGTCAATCCGTAGTGACAAAAGATGTGCCACCCTACGCTGTAGTTGGCGGTAATCCTGCCACAGTGATCAAGCTGAGATTCGAGCAAACTGTGATAGATGAGCTTGTTGCCATCGCTTGGTGGGATTGGCCGATAGAGAAAATCACTCAACACCTAGAGGCTATCGCGGGTGCAGAACTCACAACATTACAGCAGGCAACCTAAATAACGCCTGTCGCGAGCAAGACTGAACGAAAAACCTCAAGCAACAAAAATTAAGTAACGATTATTAAAAAACCGCCATTAAACGCAAACAAAATCCAATATGCGCAATTTTGTACAAAAGCACTGAGGGTTTCTGGGTTACTATCAGGCACAACCCGCCCATTAATACACTAAACACGGAGGCCTAGTGTGAACACAGAACATGCGGCCTACCAGATTGCCGATGAATTAGGTGGCCTCGAGTTACTCAATGCCCACTACCATAAACAAAACTTTAGTCGGCACACCCACGAAGGTTACACAGTCGGCGTGATTGAAATGGGGGCGCAGCGTTTTTATCGCACGGGTGGCAACCATGTGGCGCCAAAGCACAGCATCATTCTCGTCAACGCCGACGAAGTCCATAATGGCTGTAGCGCCACAGAGGGCGGTTGGTCCTATCGTGCAATGTATCCAGTACCCGCGCAGTTTGCCAATATTAACAGTGAGCTAGCATCAAACCGCGGTGCGCCCTATTTCCCTGAGCCCGTAGTGTACGATCCTGAATTAGCCGAATTACTGCGCTTCACCTTTACTACTTTAGATACATCGGACAATCGCTTACTGCGCGAAAGCTTGGTCTATTCAAGCTTGACACAGTTAATGACACGCCATGGCAAGAATCGCCCGAGCGATGACCTAGCTGTAATCGCTAAGCCTGCGTTAGCACTGGTGAAATCCTTTATCGACGATCATCCTGCTGCCGACATCTCCCTTGAAGAGCTGGCAACACTCGCGGGATTAAGCTCCTATTATTTGCTGAAGCAATTTCAGCGTTATTACGGCTTACCGCCCCACGCTTACCAAATTCAGGCAAGAGTGAGACTCGCCAAAGGAAAAATCAAACAAGGCACACGGCTGCTCGATGTCGCCCTCGATTGTGGGTTTCACGATCAAAGTCACTTGAATCGACATTTTAAGAAGACAGTCGGTGTTACACCGGGGCAATTTGCCAAAGAAATAGGCCGCAATATTATCCAAGCCTAAACAACCACTTTAAGTTAATCTGCCATGCTCATTCTTGCTTTCTCCTCGATTGACTAAGCAAGCAAGCTTATCCAAGCATTTATTGTTTAACAGCAACCCCGTCGCCGCTATTTTTAGGAGCCAAAGTGACCACCGACAAGCTTATAGAACCTGATGTTTATCCTGTGCATCCCACAAAATCCAAGGCATTTTTAAAAGGCACCTTGGCCATGATGCCGTTGACGATAGCGGTTGTACCTTGGGGAATTTTAGCGGGCTCCTTCGCCATTGAGGTTGGGCTAACGCCCATTGAGAGCCAAGCTATGTCGGCGATTATCTTTGCGGGCGCGGCTCAATTAGTGGCACTCGGCATGGTGAAAGCCGGTATTGGTCTGTGGAGTATCTTAATTACGACGTTACTCATCACCTCACGCCATCTGTTATATGCAATGGCGATGCGCAGTCAAATCAGTCCTTTGCCGTTAAAGTGGCGCCTGACATTGGGCTTTTTGCTCACAGATGAACTGTTTGCCATCGCTAATCAAGGCAAGTTACATAAGTTCGACCCTTGGTACGCCCTTGGCGGCGGTTTGAGTTTCTATATCGGTTGGAACATAGCCACACTACTTGGCATAGTGGCGGGCAATGCGATCGAGAATTTAGATGAGATGGGATTAGATTTTGCCATCGCAGCCACCTTCATCGCTCTGGTCGTTCCTACCATAAAAAAGCCATCGATTCTCGTCTGTGTATTAGTCTCGCTCACCCTAGCAGTAGTATGCGCCGTTTTTAAAATTCAAGCGGGACTGCTCATTGCCGCCATTGCGGGAATGACGGCAGGTGTACTTTACGCCAAAGTGACCAAGGAAGCGGAACGCGCAGAACAATCCGCCAGTCACAGTCAGCTAGCAAGCGCACAGACCAAAACAGAAGTGGATACTGGAGTTGGGACTGACATTAAGACAAAAACATTGTCAGGAGAAAAAGCATGATTTGGTTAATGATCTTTTCAATGGCGGCGGTTGTGTTTATCAGTCGTCATTTACTACTTGAGCCTAAACTACCGCTGCGATTAAGTAAGGGCACCCAAACCTTTTTAAGTTACTCGGCCCCTGCGGTACTCACTGCGATCTTTGCGCCCATAGTATTTGTGCAGGAAGGTCAGCTCGATCTGAGCCTAGACAACAGCTATCTCATCTGCGCCTTAGTCGCTACAGTGTTGGCGCTCGTCACCCGTAATACCTTACTGACAACAGTGCTGAGTATGGGACTGTTTTTCTTTATCCACTAAGTCAACAAAGAGTCAGTGTTCAGCAACGGCACTGACTCTTGCATCAATCACTTACACTGTCCCTACCACTCTTTTACACAGCCTAACCCCTCTGAGACATCGCCCCCTAGAAAATTACTTCCACGTTATCTTGATTTTCCACAATCTTCATATATTTAGACTCTTATGTCTGTGCAACTAACAGTATCGGCTTTAACGGCATTTCATACATTGACGATAATGGAAGAGTGATGATATTCATCAGCAATAACAAAGACTCAAACAATAAAAACAAAATACTTAACCTAACCATATTCAAACTATTTAGTCTCTAAAAACGTCCATTCAGAAATGTTATTTACTGCATCTATTACAGCACTCATCTCAGTATAGTTCTCGGTATAGCTCTCGGTATAAAGAGTCCATTTAAAAAGTTTTACATAATAAAATGCCGCATAAATATTAATCCACATTCAAAAACCAACCAACCAAAAATTAAAGTAAATACACTATATTATAAAGTTCTAAATACCGTTTAAAAATAAAGTGATTAACATTTTTAACCAGATTAAAACACGCCTAAAATTAATTCATTTTTATTTTGTTTAATAAAAATAAAAGTGTTAGCTTTTTAGATGTGCCTAGCAGTAATGATTATTTATATAATTCAGGACTACATATAATTGCCATCGGCGCTCTCAATGAAAGGACGTATTTTATTAAAATAAAGGAACAATCATGAGAACAAAATCTAGCCTGGGTATATTAACTTTATCCTGTTTAACCGCACTTGGAACTGTTTCTTTGTTGGCCGAAGCTGCTATTCCGAATACTATTCCAAAACTGTCAATGGTAGAACACGCAGCCCCTGATCTTGATTCGCTTAAAAATGATGCCATTAACGACCCCTCGTTTATCAGCTCGTTATTCTCCTTAGGACACCATCTCGGATATGCATGGGCTGGCGGTACAGCATCCCAGTATGTTGGTGAAGACATCGAAGTCAGAAGAGAATCGAGCAACGAATACAGTCTTAAAGCCCGCTATAACGGTAATGATCCTTATGCAAGCGGCTACAGAGCGAATGAACGTTTGAAGGTAAATTTACAAAATATTCATTTCGTCACTAATCCTCAAAGTCTAAAGTTAGGTTCACCTCAAGTTTATGATCGTGAGGCTATTTATACTGCTCCTGTGGTTATCTATAACTGGGGCGATACCGAAGATACCGGTGTCGCCACTCTTAACTATGATTACACCACTAGCTGGGCCAAAACCGATAATTTCTCCTTCTCCGAAAAAATTGGCGTAACCAATAAATATGAAGTGGGTATTCCAGGAATAGGTGGAGCGAGTTCTGAAATCAGCGCCGAATTTTCTGCCAGCCAAGGTTGGAGTGAAACCGACGGCAAAAGTACAACGATTTCGAGTCAGGCGCAGTACCGCGCAATTATGCCGCCTCGCAGCAAACGTTATATTTCAATCACCCTATTTAAACAAAAGGCAGATGTCCCATACACCTCAAGTTTATATATGATGTACGATATAAAATATGAGAACTTCTTAAAATGGGGTGGTAATGCGCATATTAATCATCCGACAAATAGACCTAACTTTCCTTACACCTTTGGCGGAGCGAATGCGAATAATCTTAATGGACCAGAAGCCTTAGTCGACCAATATCTTCATCAAGATATTAACGGTTATGGTGTATGGGATTGGCCTGCAGCGATTAATTCGGCACAGTCAAAAAGTGGCTTTGAGTGGCAATTGGCGAATATTGTTAGACAACATGGCGCACCTATCAGCGGTAAATTTACAGCAATAGATTCGAGTCAATTTAATATCGATGCCAGTGAATCCTATCCACTAACGGATGAAGACATTGCTAATCGTCCTAAAAGCGCTCAAAAATTAGGACTGAGTCGTAATATTCAGGTTGCCGTCGGCGAGCTCCAAAACAATGATGAAGATGGTTTAATCAAAAAACTGAATATTTCGCAATCAAGTGAAGTCATGTTAAACAATTAAAAACGGTGAGCTTAGGCTCTCAATAACTACTATGACACCAGTATCAGAGAGAGCTCGATACAACTAGCGAATTACTAGGGCCTGTTGATCTTTCGAGAGTRATTTTTAGACAGCATGGCAAGACGTTATAATTTGCTTCGCCAAAAGTAACCATAACCTCAAGCCATGCCAAGACTTATGCTAACCGATGCACGCTGGGAAAAGCTATTTCATTTAATGAAAAGCACAGGCCGTGTTTATGACAAACCTGAACATAGACAAACATTCGAAGGTATTCTTTACCGCCTTAGAACAGGTATCCCTTGGCGAGATTTACCTAAAGAGTTCGGTCATTGGAGCACGGTCTTTAGACGGTTTCATTTATGGTCTAAGAAAGGCGTTCTAGCACATTTATTCAAGGCCTTAGCCAACCTTGCTGATATAGAATGGGTCTTTATTGATTATTGA
>NZ_JAKKSC010000062.1:0-8068 GCF_025653705.1 Shewanella sp. SM87 | reverse complement strand
GAAATCTGTTATTCCAAGGCGCCGCTATAAGAATACACCTCAAGAAAGAGTCGATTGGTGCTTATATCGGTATCGACATTTAGTGGAGAATGCTTTTGGAAGAATTAAGCACTATCGAGCAATATCAACAAGATATGACAAGCTAGCAAGAAATTACGCCAGTATGGTGTCACTGGCGTTTATGTTAATGTGGCTGCCGATATATTGCTGAACAACATTTGTACAGCAAAGATCAACAGACCCTAGTCAGTTCATTCTAATCAATTATCTCGGCAACCCGCTCAACCCTTACCGAGCAGACCTTATATTCTGGGATAAAGGCCACAGGATCGAGCGCATTGATGGTGAGTTTATTCGCTGCCGCTTCAACAAAATGAAAGGGCAGGAATAGCACGCCAGCTTGGGCTCTTTTCGTCACAAAGGCGTCGATTTCAATTTCGCCGCGACGGGTAGTGAGTTTGATTTTATCGCCATTGCCTATCCCGAGTTGCTCAGCGTCATAGACTGAAATCATTACTTTAGGCGAGCCGAGTAAGTCGAGCCCCGCTGTTTTACGGGTTAAGGTGCCTGTGTGGAACTGTTCCAGTAAACGTCCGGTTGAGAGGGTGAGCGGGTACTCACTGCAGGGCATTTCCGCGGGTAAGCGATAACTCACAGGCGTGAACTTGCCTAAGCCGCGGGTGAATTGACCTTGGTGCATGATGGGCGTTCCCGGATGGGTTGCATCTGGGCAAGGCCATTGAATGCCTTGGGGAATTTTACCGTCATCTCTAGTGCTTAATCGCTGCCAAGTAATGCCCCGATATTGTGGTGTTAGCTCATTGATTTCCTGCCAAATCGCTTCTTCATTGGAGTAATCCCAAGCGGCGCCCATCGCATTGGCAATGGCTTGGACAATTTGCCAATCGGGCAGGGCTTCGCCTGGCGGTAACAGGGCTTGTTCGAGTCGCTGCACTCGCCGTTCTGTATTGGTGAAATGACCGCGTTTTTCGACAAACGCGGCGGCGGGCAGAACCACATCGGCAAGCTCGGCGGTTTCGGTGAGGAAGATATCCTGCACCACTAAAAAGTCGATAGCGTTAAGGGCCCTAAGCACATGGGCTTGGTCAGGATCGCTCAATACAGGGTTTTCGCCCATTACATACAAAGCTTTGATTTTCCCTTTGGAAATATCATGCATCATGTGGGTTGCGGTTACGCCAATCTCCGCCGATAACGGCGTTTGCCAATGTGCCTCGAAACGCATTCTGGCATGAATGTCGGTGACTTTTTGGTAGCCACTGAAGAAGTTAGGCAGTGCGCCCATGTCGCAGGCACCTTGCACATTACTTTGCCCCCGCAGTGGGTTAATCCCCGCACCCTCAACCCCGATATTGCCGCACAGAAGTTGTAGATTAGATATGGCGGTGACATTATCGTGTCCCGTCGTGTGCTGGGTAATGCCCATAGCATAGTAGACTGCGGTTTTCTCCGCCGTGCCTATGGTGCGGGCGATGCTGGCGATATCTTCGGCTTTAACGCCGGTTATCAAGGCCGCGTTTTCAAGACTGTAATCTACTTTTTTGAGTTCAGCATAGAGAGCATCCACGCCTTCGGTGCGTTCAGCGATATAACGTTTATCCTGCCAGTCATTACGGATGATTTCCGCCATAATCGCATTGAGTAACATGACGTCAGTGCCGGGTCTGTGGGCGACATAAAGCTGTGCACTGTCGGCAATGGCGACACGTTTAGGATCGGCCACCATTAGTCTCGCGCCATGCAAAGCCACGGCTTGCTTAATTTTCGAGGCGATGATCGGGTGAGCACTGCTGGTGTCTGAGCCTATGATAAAAATCACATCCGATGCTTGAATGCTCGGAATGTCATTGGTCATAGCGCCACTACCAATACTCTGCTGCAGCCCTGTTACCGTAGATGAATGACACAGACGGGCGCAATGGTCGATGTTATTGGTGCCGAGTATGCTTCTGACAAATTTTTGCAGGAGGAAGTTTTCTTCATTAGTGGCTTTTGCCGAGGCCAAACTTGCCAGTGCATTGCTGCCATATTGCTGTTTTATTTGCAGTAAATGTTCGGCCACATAGGCGATAGCTTCAGGCCAACTACTCGGCGTGAGCTGGCCATTTTTACGAATGAGTGGCGTGGTGAGGCGTTTTTCACTGTGAATAAAATCGAAGCCAAATCGCCCTTTGACGCAGAGCATGCCTTGGTTAACCACAGACTCTTTATTGCCCTCAATATGACGGATCTGATTCGTGCTGGTATCGATTTTAAGGTCAAGCCGACAGCCTACGCCGCAATAGGTACAAATCGTTGAGGCGGTTTTGAGTGGCGTTTCATTGCCTTGGCGTTTATCCCGCGCATCGACGAGTGCGCCTGTTGGACAAACCTGCACACAGTTGCCGCATTGCACACATTTGCTATCGGCCATGCTGGCGCTAAAGCCGACTCTCGGTGCTCGGCGCGTGGCGGTTTCACTTATGTCTTGCGGCAGCGCTTGATAAGAATCATGGGCAAATTGAATCGCACAATGGCCACTCTGCAACTGGCACACATCGACGCACTTACCACAGCTAATACAACGATTAGCATCAAATTGAATGAACGGACTCGATTTATCGACCGAAAACTTACGCACGCTTTGAGTGCTGAGTGACTTAGGTTCGACATGGTAGTCGGTCGCATAGTCCCTTAATTTACAATCAGTATTGGCTTGGCAGGCGCATTCGAGGCAGCGAGCAGCTTCTTGCATGGCGGCATCGGGAGCAAAGCCTAGCTCGACTTCGCCGTAATTGAGTAAACGTTGCACTGCGTTCAATTCGGGCATGGTTAAGCGGGCTTTACGTGCGACAGAGGGGTAGAGCTCGGTAGTTGGCAAGACTTGTTTTATTGTGTTACCGACGGCTTTTGATGAATTAAATTCAGTTGCATGCAGCTCACAGCTTAGGCCTTGTTTGAGCAATTTATCTATGGCAATTGCGGCTTTATGGCCATCGCCTATCGCGGCGACTGCGGTAGCAGGACCGCGGCGCGCATCCCCTACCACAAAGAGTTTTTCAACCCCGGACGACATAGTGTGCTCGCAGCCAATAAAGGTATTCCAGCGGCTGAGAGCGAGTTCACCATTGCTTAAGTGGCTCGCGGGATCTTGCATAAAACTCATATCGGGAGTTTGTGATACTGCGGCTATCACAGCGTCGAAATCTTGAGTAAAGGTTTCACCGGTATCAACGGGAGCGCGTCTGCCAGAGGCATCGGCTTCGCCGAGTGCCATCTTAGCGAAGGTGACTGAATGGACTCTACCTTGCGCATCGCTATGGTTTTCAAGCGGATTGGTTAAAAAATGAAACTTCACCCCTTCGACTTCGGCCTCATGTACCTCGTAAGCTTCGGCGGGCATTTCTGCGCGGGTACGACGGTAAATTAGGGTGACATCGCAACCTTCACGCACTGCTGTGCGGGCGCAATCAATAGCGGTATTGCCACCACCAATGACGGCGACTTTCTTACCTAAAACAAGAGTCTTTTCGAGACAATGATCTTTTAAGTAATCGACACCTAAGTAGCAACCCGCGAGTGTGCTGCCGGGATAATCCATAGGCACAGCTTTTTGGGCGCCAATGGCGAGACAGACGGCATCAAAATCTTCAACTAATTGATTTAAATGTATCTCGTGACCGAGACGTGTTTCTGTGTGTATGGTTAACCCGTTATGGCACAAGAGTTCGATTTCTTTATCGAGTATCGCCTTAGGTAAGCGATACTCAGGAATACCATAACGTAGCCAGCCACCCGCCTGTGGCATAGATTCGAATACCTCTACGCTATGGCCTTGGTTTGATAAGTAATATCCGGCACTTAACCCCGCTGGACCCGCACCGATAATCGCGACTTTTTTGCCCGTGTCGGCTTGGCGTGGCGGCAGATAACTCATGCCCCCATTTTCGCCATCAGCTAAATCGAGATCGGCGGCGTGACGTTTTAATTGGCGTATGGCAATGGGCTCATCGACCAGCCCGCGGCGACATTGTGCTTCACAAAAAGCAGGGCAGACACGGCCAATGGAGAGTGGCAGCGGCAAGGTTTGTTTAATGACTTTAACGGCTTCAGTATGGTTGCCTTGGGCGATGTGATACAGGTAACTCTGCACATCGACGCCCGCAGGGCATGCTTGTTGGCAGGGGGCTTCGCAATCGGCAAAATGATCGCTCAAGATTTCAGTCAGCGCTTGTTTGCGTTTTTGACTTAAGAATTCAGACTGAGTTATGACTCGCATGCCGACTGTGGCGGACGTTTCACAGGCGCGTACGCAGCGCAAACTGGCGTCGGAATTCTCAATCTGGACGACACACAAATTGCAGGCTTGCTTGTCTGCATGTTCGTGAACGCCTAATTGCTGCGAGGCTGCGCTGGGATTACATAAGCTGGGTATTGCTATGCCAGCAGCATGCGCCACTTGCAGTAGGTTATCGGTCGGATTAACCGACAACACTTGGTCATCAATTCGAAGTTCTATCATCCCATGGCCTTTTTATATGTAGGGTGCTTAGCTGCTATAGCGCGGGGCTGCAGGCTTAGGTTGTTTCGAGTATACCTAGACAGCTTTAGAAGACGCTTATGGGCGAGTGAAGTTTGCTGCAAAATTGCAGCTTGAATCACAAACCCGCCCAGACTGTGCGCTGGTGAATGTTTGTTCTAATTTAGTCGTGATGGGGTTGGCGTTATCAGGCCTTTTTAGTTGTGTTTCCTTTGATATTATGGGGATTTTTTAGGCAGGAGAGCGCTTGTGTGTCAGCCATTGGCCTCGCGCATAGCATCATCTTGGCTAAATTTAAGTAAGATCACAGTCTTAACTCATTGCTTTTTGTTAGTCTCGGCTTTAGTGCTGTGGTCTTTTAGCTTGGAAAATAATCCTTGTTATCCCATTTAATGAACAGTGCACCCCTAGGTTTACCAGTCTGGTTAGGTTAAAATGCGCGGTTGCAAATACTGTTAATCACCGCCCCTTTTAGTGGAAGATCAATTAAAGCGGCCAAATAAAGAAAGTTGAAAACTCATGTTTGAAGTTAATCCAGTAAAATTCAAAATTAAGGAGCTTGCCGAGCGCACGGAGCTTCTTAGGGGGTATCTTTGACTACGATGCCAAAAATGAGCGTCTAGAAGAAGTTACCCGTGAGCTTGAAAGTTCAGAAGTGTGGAACGACCCAGAGCGCGCCCAAGCCTTAGGCAAAGAGCGCGCCAGCCTAGAAGCTGTGGTCAAAACCATAGACGATATGGACTCAGGTCTTGAAGATGTTGAAGGCTTACTCGAGCTGGCTATTGAAGAGGAAGACGAAGATACCTTCAATGAAACCAGTAAAGAGCTGGATTATCTCGAAAGCCGCCTTGCCGATCTTGAATTCCGTCGTATGTTCTCCGGCCCGCAAGATGCGTCAAACTGTTATTTAGACATTCAGTCTGGTAGTGGTGGTACCGAAGCCCAAGATTGGGCCAACATGGTGCTGCGTATGTACCTACGTTGGGGCGAAGCCCATGGCTTTAGCCCTGAGTTGATGGAAGTGACCGATGGTGACGTGGCTGGTATTAAAGGCGCGACCATTAAGTTTACTGGCGAATATGCGTTCGGTTGGTTACGCACTGAGACTGGCGTGCACCGTTTAGTACGTAAGTCGCCATTTGATTCATCGGGTCGTCGTCATACGTCATTCTGCTCTGTGTTCGTTTATCCAGAAATCGATGACGATATCACGATTGATATCAACCCATCGGATCTGCGTATTGACACTTATCGCGCATCGGGCGCGGGTGGTCAGCACGTTAACAAAACGGAATCGGCGATTCGTATTACCCACTTACCGACGAATACCGTTGTGCAGTGCCAGAACGACCGTTCACAGCATAAAAATAAAGATGCTGCGATGAAGCAGCTGAAAGCAAAACTGTTTGAGTTAGAAATGCTCAAGCAAAATGCCGACAAACAGGCCGCAGAAGACGCTAAGTCTGATATCGGCTGGGGCAGTCAAATTCGCTCTTATGTATTAGACGATGCCCGCATTAAAGACTTACGCACAGGCGTTGAAACCCGCAATACTCAAGCGGTACTCGATGGCGATCTGGATAAGTTTATCGAAGCCAGTTTGAAATCTGGGCTGTAATTAATTCAAGGTATAGACGAGAAATAAGATGACTGAACAAGTAATTGATGAGAACAAACTGATCGCCGAGCGCCGTGCCAAGCTAGAAAGCATCCGCCCAAATTGTAGTGCTAATGCCCATCCAAATACCTTCCGTCGCACCCATAAAGCGGCTGAATTACAAGCACAGTATGGTCAAAACACTAAAGAAGAACTCGAAGCCTTAGGTTTTAAGACCAGCATTGCTGGCCGCATCATGGCAAAGCGTGGCCCTTTCTTAGTGATCCAAGACGTGTCTGGCCGTATTCAAGCTTACGCTGAAAAAAGCGTACAAGCTGATTTGAAAGAGCGTTTTCAAGGTCTGGATATCGGTGACATCATAGGTGTAACCGGTCAGCTGCATTTGTCTGGCAAAGGCGACTTATACGTCAACATGGAACAGTACGAGTTACTGACCAAGGCCCTGCGTCCATTGCCTGCGGATTATTATGGTCTAGCCGATCAAGAAATGCGCTATCGTCAGCGTTACGTGGATCTCATCGTTAACGAAGATTCGCGCAATGCCTTCATCATGCGTTCTAAAGTGGTTTCTGCAATCCGTAACTTCATGATCAAAAAAGAGTTCATGGAAGTTGAAACCCCTATGATGCACGTGATCCCAGGTGGTGCTTCGGCGCGTCCTTTTATCACCCATCACAACGCCTTAGACATGCCAATGTATCTGCGTATCGCGCCAGAATTATACTTGAAGCGTTTAGTCGTCGGTGGTTTTGAGCGTGTGTTCGAAATCAACCGTAACTTCCGTAACGAAGGCCTGTCACCACGTCATAACCCAGAATTCACTATGATGGAATTCTATATGGCTTATGCAGACTACAAAGATCTGATGGACCTCACCGAAGAAATGCTCAGCTCGATTGCTATCGAACTGCTTGGCAGTGCGCAAATGCCATACGGCGAGCACACAGTTGATTTCGGCGGCCCATACGCACGTTTAAGCATGTTAGAAGCGATTCAGAAGTACAATCCTGATAACGCGACTATCCAAGCTATGACCTATGAGCAAGTGAAAGATGTTGAATTCATGCGCGATTTGGCGAAAAGCTTAGGCATGAAGATTGAGAAGTTCTGGACTTGTGGTCAGCTACTTGAAGAAATCTTCGGTGAAACAGCTGAATGGCAATTGATGCAACCGACCTTCATCACTGGCTACCCTGCGGACATTTCACCACTGGCACGTCGTAACGATGACAACCATTTCATCACTGACCGTTTCGAATTCTTCATCGGTGGCCGCGAAGTGGCTAACGGCTTTAGCGAGCTGAACGATGCTGAAGACCAAGACAACCGCTTTAAAGCGCAGGTTGACGCGAAAGATGCTGGCGACGATGAAGCTATGTTCTACGATGCAGACTATATCACTGCACTGGAACACGGTTTGCCACCAACGGCAGGTCAAGGTATTGGTATCGACCGTTTAGTGATGTTGTTCACTAATACTCATACTATCCGTGACGTGATCCTGTTCCCTGCTATGCGCCCACAGGCGTAATGCAGTCGAACAAGGTATTTCGGTTAGTCATATTATCGATGATGAATGAGTGGGAATTGGCTAAACAGTAAAAGGTTTACTCATTAGCTGACAATCATAGTGATAAAATGCACCATAAAAACCAGCCATTTGGCTAATGCCGTTCACTTAAGAGTGAACGGCATTTTTCTTTGGTCTAACCGGGAACTTGTTTTTGCTCATTTTAAGAACTCGTGGATATGCCCTTTCCCGTTTACCATCCAGCTTAAATTGCCGTGCATTTCGTTCTATATCCAATACGTCTCTCGGGACATTCCCCGGTGTTTGTGATGACAGTTGTGTCAACTTGAAGATGATATAACTCGCCGCATCTCGAAAACTCAGTTGATTGGGGTGGACC
>NZ_JAKKSC010000061.1:0-9344 GCF_025653705.1 Shewanella sp. SM87 | reverse complement strand
GGAGTAAGCCCTTTGCGTTCAACCTGAAGTTGCGTTACCCACTTACTGACCGTTGATTTACCTACGTTCATGGCTTTGGCAGCCGCTTCTTGTGTATAGCCTTGGTCAATGACTAATTGGGCAGTTTCGAGTTTAATCGCTGCGCTATATCGAGCACGTTTACTTTTATTCATTTTGTCACCTAAATTCGCTATGAATGAGATCATAACATTTCTTATTAGGTGGCCAAATTCACTATGCCACTACAAAAAGCAGTTGAGTGCTTTCTTGGTGGCTGTGAACGGGATGGCCGTGCTGGTATTCAGTGGCTAAGCGTTCGAGTTTCCAAATCCGAAATAGATGTTTCAGTTTACGAAACTGCTGATTTGGGTGATGAATCATTCCTTGATATTTATGAGTTTGGTCCACTAGATCCAGATCTAGAGGATGCGAATGAGGTCAAATCATACACTTCATTTGGCCAAGCGATAGAGTTTATTGAGCAACGATTCGCAGGATCATCTGAAAGGTTATTGAACGAGTTTATGATTCAAGATGAATATGCCGACTATATTTCGAGGGGCCGGAAGTAGAAATGCCTAACAATCGCAGGCACAGCGACGGCCTTTTCGTTGCGGCTCCGCCTTCACTACAAAGCCGCGCGTGCTGCGGGCGTTAGCCCATAGAGATTTTCATCCGAAAATGACGAGTTAGAGTTAATAACCTAACTCATTTTTGTCCCAAAGTGTGTTGCGTATATCTTTTAAATCTACAGGTTAGGCTAATGCCAAAAAGTGAGTCATGGTGATTAGCGAGACGACCGTCCGCCCCATGGGCGGACTGGCTGCAAGTTGACGAGTCAATACGATGGCAAACCTGTGTGAGTGGATATCAACAGCCTACCGTTCTATTTTTTCGAATGTTTAGGCCGTGATTTCGCGTTATTCTTTTGTAAACTTCCTTGTTATTCTGCCTCAATCAGCAAAGCGTTTGCGTCTTGTGTTAGCCGTATGATTTTGGCGTTTCACGCATCGCTTTGCTCAACCGATAGGAGAGCAGCAATGAAAGTATTAAGTCAGTTTTCCGCCAAAGCCGCGATGGATGGCGATGGGGTCAATATTCGCCGTGTCGCCGATTTTGTGACGACTAAATTTGATCCTTTCTTGATGATCGACGAAATAAAATCCGATGATGAACAAGACTTTATCGGTGGCTTCCCCGCACATCCCCATCGCGGGATGGAGACGTTCACTTATATTCGTAAGGGCGGTTTTGAGCATCGCGACCAAATGGGCAATGTGAAGGCGATTCGTGCCGGCGATGTGCAGTGGATGAGCACCGGGTTCGGAGTAGTACACTCTGAAATGCCGCTGGCAGATGCTATCGATGGTCTGCATGGATTCCAAATTTGGGTCAACATGCCCGCCAAAGACAAGTTGCGTCCAGCTAAGTATCAAGATACTGCGGGTAGCGCGAGCGTTGAGACGACCAATAACACTGGCGCTAGCTTAAAAGCTTTAGCGGGTGGTTGGGGCTTTAAAGATCAACCGCTTATTAGTGCGGCTATTCAAGGATTAGCGGGCGAAGCAGCCATTGCTGATTTAAGTCTATCGCCAAATGCTGAGGCCACGCTTGATTTGTCTCAACATGAGTTTGTCGCCTTGTACTTGTACCAAGGTGACTTAAGTAAAGGTGAAGACTCACAGTGGTCATATCATCAGGGCGAGTTTTTAGTGCTCGATAGCCAAAGTGTGCTTAAGCTTAAAGCCAATGAGCGCGGCGCTGGGATGTTACTATTTGCGGGTAAACCTATCCGTGAAAAAATCGTCCAGATGGGTCCCTTTGTGATGAACACCCAAGCGGAAATTCAGCAGGCGATTCGCGATTATCAAGAAGGGCGTTTCGGCCAGATCGCGTAATTTGTTAAATCTGCCGCGCTGAGCTAATTCTAAACCCAAACCTAAATCTAAGTTTAAGCCCTGTATTCCTACAGGGCTTTTTTATTGCTGTTCACGCCTACTATGTCTATTGCTTAAGGACTTGAGGCAAAAGCCGCGCTTTGTTGCTACAATAGCCGTGCTTTTGGGTTGAGCGAGCCTAGCGCTTAAATCTAAACTCAAGCTAGCCCAAAGCTAACCTGAATCTTGATAGACCAGTTTAATCGATAAGTAACGCAATTTCAGTAACCTAGCAGCCGCTTCGTTACCCACCACAGGATATTCACCTTGAGCAACTCTGATACTAAGCCTAATCCATCAATGGCTTTTTCGACTCTTAAGCTAAAACCCGAACTGCTTGAGAACCTTTCTTCTATGGGCTACAACGAGATGACGCCAATTCAGGCGCAAAGTTTGCCACCCATTTTAGCGGGGCAGGATGTGATAGGTCAGGGTAAAACTGGCTCGGGTAAAACGGCCGCCTTCGGCTTAGGATTACTGAACAAGTTAGACGTTAAACGCTTTCGCATTCAAACCTTAGTGTTATGCCCAACCCGTGAGTTGGCCGACCAAGTGGCGCAGGAAATCCGTACTCTTGCCCGTGGTATTCATAACGTTAAAGTACTGACACTTTGTGGCGGTGTGCCTATGGGGCCACAGGTTGGCTCGCTGGAACACGGTGCACACATTATTGTGGGTACGCCGGGTCGTATCGTCGATCACTTAGATCGCAACCGTCTAGATTTAAGCAATCTCAACATGTTAGTGCTCGATGAAGCCGATCGCATGTTAGAAATGGGCTTCCAACCCGCTCTCGATGCGATTATCGAACAAGCGCCACGTGAGCGTCAGACGCTGCTATTTAGCGCGACGTTCCCTGAGCAAATTCAATCGATTGCTAAGCAAATCATGTATGACCCAAGCATGGTTAAAGTTGAAGGTAATCACGACAGCTTAAGCATAGCTCAACATTTTTATCACTTAGACGATGACAAGGCGCGTATGCAAGCGCTGCAATTATTGTTGTTAGAACATAAGCCTGAAAGTGCAGTGGTGTTTTGTAACACTAAACGCGAAACCCAAAAAGTGGCCGATGAGCTTGAAGGTTTAGGCTTTAGCGTATTGGCTTTGCACGGCGATTTAGAGCAAAGAGACAGGGACGAAACCCTGCTGCAATTTGCTAATAAGAGTGCCTGTGTATTAGTGGCGACCGACGTTGCTGCCCGTGGTTTAGATATCGATGCACTGGATGCCGTGTTTAACTATCACCTCGCCTATGACACCGAAGTGCACATTCACCGCATCGGTCGTACTGGCCGTGCGGGCAGTAAAGGCGCCGCTTATACCTTCTATAACGACCAAGACGGTTACAAAATTGCCTTGTTAGAAGAGTATTTAGAGCGCGAAATTACCAGTGAATCACTGCCATCTGAAAGCCTGCTCGGCAACACGCCTGCAGCGCCAACCATGATCACTTTGCAGATCGATGGTGGTAAGAAGGAAAAGCTGCGTCCAGGGGATATCTTAGGCGCGCTGACAGGCGAAAACGGTATCGAAGGCTCACAGGTGGGTAAAATCCAAGTGACAGATTACCGCGCCTATGTGGCCGTTAATCGTAAGGTTGCCAAGAAAGCACTGAACAAAATTACTGGCGGCCGGATCAAAGGAAAATCTTACCGCGCTTGGCCAATGAAGTAAGTTTGGCCTAGCTTGAGTTGAATCGTACCTCGATTTAATTCGCTCTATTTTTAAAGGGAATAAACTCAGGTTTATTCCCTTTTTTTGTTCGGTTTTATAGCGGTAGTCATTACACCTTTGTGTCTACTTCACCGCGAATCTTATTGGGCGATTAAGTAACACTTTGTATTTGTCTGCTTAATTGATATGCCCCTCAGCTTGCCTGTGTTAGAAGTGATTCTGAGTAAAAAATAAATGAGCGGATTAACGGCTTTGTCAGGTGATAAGGCTGCATCGGTTTGGAGTATTTATGTTTCGATGGACTATTTTACTAAGCATCTTTTTGAGCGCAGCGAGCGCCGCATCAATTCTGCCAGAGCCGCAACCGTTACAGCACTTCATCTACATTAACCATCGTGAGGCTAACGGAGAAAACATTCGTGCCGACAAGGCGCTGCGCGATCCCCGTTTTGGCGGTGCGCAGATTGTTTATACTTGGCGCAGTTTAGAGCCTAAGCAGGGCGAATATGATTTCAGCGCGATTAGGGCCGATATTGCATATCTCGATTCGATAGGCAAAAAATTGTGGATCCAGCTGCAAGAGAAATCCTTTACGCCCAGAGTCAATGTGCCGCGTTATTTGCTCGATGATCCTATTTATCAAGGCGGTGTGTTGAAGCAAAGCATGTTGAGTGCACCAGAGCGTGATCCCAATAAACCGGTGACGGATGATGAGTATGGCTGGTCAGCCAAAATGTGGGAGCCCTCAGTGCGTGCACGTTATCAACAATTGGTGCGTCAGCTTGGCCAAGAGTTTGATGGGAAAATTGCGGGCATTAACTTTAGTGAAAGCTCAATTGATGTGGGGACTGAAAACGCCGATGGAACGACCACCTTCCCCAGTGATTTTAATCCTAAAGCCTATATCGATGCGATTGGCGAGAATATGCAGGTATTAGCTGAGTCATTTCAGCATTCAACCGCTATGGTGTATTTGAACTTTTTGCCAGACGAATGGCTGCCATGGAATGACAAAGGCTATATGCGAGGCTTATTTGCGCAAGCCAAATCGCTCAACATGGGTGTGGGTGGCCCAGATTTGATGCCTTACCGTAAAAGTCATATGGCACAAAGTTATGCCTTTATTAAAGATTACCCAGCGACACTGGTGAAAGGTATGGCGGTGCAAGACGGTAATTTGCGGCAGATTAATCCTAAAACGGGTAAAAAGAATACTGTGCCTGAGCTGCTGGATTTTGCGCAAAATTACCTAGGCTTAGACTACATTTTTTGGGTTGAAGATGAACCTTATTTTACGGATGAAGTCCTGCAGCAGTTGCCAGATACAAAGGCGAATTAACTTAGGTTGCCGTTTTAGGCTGTTTTTAAGGCAGTGATTGTTCAAGCCGATTATTGTTCAAAGCGTAGATAACGAGCTAAGCATCGATCAAGACAAACTAAGACAAACAAAAACGCCCAATTCCATGCGGAGTTGGGCGTTTCTGTTTAGGACTTAATACGGCTAAATCGCTAAGCAAGTTCGCTTAGCTTTTGCATTAATCCTGTGAGTGTCTTGGACGACTCGCACCATTATTTGGGCGACGGGTGTTTTTCTTTGGACCATTGGCGTAAGGATTCTCACCCGCTTGGCCACGATTTTCGCCAGCGCCTGAACGGCTTTCAGTTGGACGACTAGCGCCTGCGCTATTGGCTCGGCCATCGTTTGAACGTGGTGGACGAGGTTTGGCATCACTGCGGGGGGCGCTACTGGCTTCACCGCTGTGTCTTGGATTCTTGTCGTTTGGCTTGTGACCGCGCGCGACGTCACCGCTGCGTTGACCGTCTTTATGCTCGGCGCTTCTTGGAGCTCCATCGCGTGAGCTAGGTTGGTTTGAGCTGCGGGTATTTCTACGACTTGGTACTGATTTACCGCTACTTTTCCCACCGCCACCTAAACGTGATTCTGGCAATTCATGGTTAAAGCCTTCAACCATTTCTCGGTCTAATACGCGATTGATTAAACGCTCGATATCGTTCAGCAGTTTGATTTCTTCGTTACTTACCAGTGACACGGCTTGACCCGATGCGCCAGCGCGGCCAGTACGGCCGATACGATGTACATAATCTTCTGGCACGTTCGGTAAGTCGAAGTTAACCACTTGTGGTAATTGGTCTATGTCTAAACCGCGGGCGGCGATATCGGTCGCAACCAGTACGCGAGCTTGACCATTTTTAAAGTCGGCTAAGGCTTTAGTACGGGCGGTTTGGCTCTTGTTACCGTGGATAGCGGCGGCTTTGATACCTGCCTCTTCAACGCTTTTCGCCAGACGGTTAGCACCATGTTTAGTGCGCGAGAATACCAACACTTGTTGCCAATCGTTTTGCTTGATGAGTTGGATCAAGAGTGCCGATTTTTGGCTCTTATCAACTGGGCAAACCCATTGTTTTACTGTGGTCGCTGCCGCGTTACGTGGCGTGACCGAAATTTCGACTGGATCATTGACTAGGCCTTTTGCCAGCTCACGAATTTCATCGGAGAAGGTGGCTGAGAACATCAGGTTTTGACGTTGCTTAGGTAAAATGGCCAAAATTTTACGGATATCGCGGATAAAGCCCATGTCGAGCATGCGATCGGCTTCATCTAACACTAAGATCTCAAGCTGGCTGAATTTCACCGCTTTTTGATTATATAGATCCATCAATCGACCCGGTGTGGCGACTAATACGTCGACACCGTGGCGCAATTTTGCGATTTGTGGATTGATAGGCACGCCACCAAATATTACCGCCGAGCGCAGTGGTAAATTCTTACCATAGGTTTCAACACTTTCTGCAACCTGAGCTGCCAATTCGCGTGTCGGAGTTAACACTAATGCGCGCACTTGGCCTGCTTGGGCACGGTTACCTTTACTCAGGAGTTCGAGCATAGGTAGGGTGAAACCTGCTGTTTTACCTGTTCCTGTTTGGGCGGCCGCCATCACATCTTTGCCTTGAAGCACAGCGGGAATTGCTTGAGCTTGGATTGGCGAAGGTGTGTCGTAGCCTTGCTCGGCAACGGCTTTAAGTATCGGGGCCGATAAGCCCAGGGAGGTAAAACTCATAGATTGGTCTCTTGTGGCAACACTGTGCTGCATTTATGGTCAATAGCCAGGTCTGCTGGCGGGCGTGCAGCTTACAGGATCAGGGCTTTAAGTGCCATCTAATAAAGGTTTTTGGGCTGGGTTTCATTCATATTGGCACATAAATCGCTTGTCGGCGGCTTTCACTCGGCCTCGCTTATCTTTTAGGCGCAAGTTTAGATGGCAGAGTTTGAGGTTATGGAAGTTAATTGATTTCAAGGAATAAGATGACTATTAGGCTTATTTCATAATATCAATTGAAGTCATAGGCATTTTTTATCTAGAGTTAGAATGAGTTAGCGGTAGATCACGCTACAATAATGAGAGTGGTATAAACTAAAGTCGATTGGAGTAGAATTAATCAATGACGCAATTGGTTTAGCTATCTGTTCAGTTCGTGATTGATGTTATTCGCTGAATTTTTAACAATGAACCGAGCGAAAGAATTATTGAGTGTTTTCACGGTCACGTTTAACTGAGTCATTCATGTTTAACTTAGTCATTTAGATGGAGTGGCTTAAGAGCAGTTCTCTGCATGCTTGCGATTTATCTCACGTTTATTTTAGGATGAGGCATTGTGGGAACGGTTAAACGCCTCTCATTTATAGGTGGATTATGACAGCGATACAGCATATTGAACGCCTTGCACGAGGACGCAGTGAACAAGCCGTCGCTGTGATTAAAAATGTGCAGCAGATGTCAAATATCCCCATGCATGAGATGCAACTCGCGCTTAAACAATTGCTCAACTGTGGCCGAATTGCGCTGCATTTTCATCCAGATAGAATTGATAGCCGTGGTATGACGGTTGCCGAAGGTTTACTGCGCGATGGTCAATACCGCAGCCAGTTTGAGACCCATATTTCCAATGGTCAGTTGTCACCTGAGTTAGGTGGCCCACGGGATCATTGGGAAAATCAGCTTTTTGGGGATGTATACAAGGGCACTAAATCTCGGCCTAAATACGGCGCACTCGATCTGGGGATGTGGCAGGACGGTCCCGCCCCACGTTTTGGAAGCTGTTATTTTTTGACTCATACGAGTGCGATGGCGCGCTCAACCTTTAGTTATCTTGACTCGTATCGTAATCCGAAAGAGAAAGGCACGCTGTCATGTTTCGATGATATTTTAGCGGCGCTGCTGACTGAGAGTTTTGAGCGTCACTATGCCTTAGGCAAAACCGATTTTAAGCCGCTGAATGTGATCCATTACTTGGGGCATCAGCTCAATGCTTCCTTGCTGTCACGTTTCGAGCGGCCGCTATCGAATAATCTTGACCATTATATAGAGGCGCAGATCCATGGTGATGTTTCCCTCGATGAAGATATCGCCATGCTGGTGGCGGACCCCAGTTTTAAGGGGACTGATATTGGCGCAAGCTTAAGTAAAATTTGCGATAAATATGATATTGAGCTGCAATATCATGGTGGCTTTAGCCTGCATACGGCGCAGATCCCCAGTGATTTCCGTGGGCCAACTATGCCATCGCTGGCTAATCGGATTGCCATAGAAGACAGAGTCGATGCCTATGCCATAGGCGTGGCGGCGCGGGATTTATACCATTCGCCCCAGCATTGGCGTGACCGCGGTAATCGTGCGCAAGTCGCCCATGAACTTAAGTTGCTCTGGCATGTGCTAGTGAAATACGGTGGAGTGCAATAAGCGCGAACTCTTTAAAAATGCTTAATTGTAAACGTAAGCATTAACAACAAAATGAGTTTAGATCGTAAATAAAACAGCGAGATAACCTCAGGTTAACTCGCTGTTTTTATATAGATATTTTATCGTTAAGGTCGCCTAGCAACCAGTGTCGACTTTTTTATAAGTGGGAACGCCCGTTGTCTCCCATTTATAGTCGATATAGCAATTTGTCGCTTCGACTTGCGCTTCTGTGGGCGTGGCAAGGTTCAGTTTTTGCTTTGGTGTGGCGATAACTTCATAGGTGCCGTTGGTGGTGTAAATTCGATAGGACCACTCATTCACATTTAGCCCTGCCGCTTTAAAAATTTCTGGCGGAGTCGTGTAAGCCGTACTTGGCGTTATACCGCTGGTACTGGCAGCCCAAGGCTGATAGTTTTCACCACGGATTTCGTCGTAAACGACTCTATTCGTGGTGCCACTATTAGCAATTTCCGACTTTGATTTGAATAAAGTGACGGCGGATTTCATCGAAGCCAGTGCACCTGAGAGCTGACTCTTATAGGCATCTGATTGTAAATTAATGAATTTAGGTGCAGCTACTACGGCTAATACGCCAAGAATAATAATAACCACAACGAGTTCAATCAGGGTGAAACCAGCATTTTTATTTGGCATAGATAGATAGATAGAGGACATTTAATACAAAGAGCTTCATGCTACCTAAGTTTTTAAAATCAGGCTAGTACTAGGGTCTGTTGATCTTTCGAGAGTAATTTTTAGACAGCATGGCAAGACGTTATAATTTGCTTCGCCAAAAGTAACCATAACCTCAAGCCATGCCAAGACTTATGCTAACCGATGCACGCTGGGAAAAGCTATTTCATTTAATGAAAAGCACAGGCCGTGTTTATGACAAACCTGAACATAGACAAACATTCGAAGGTATTCTTTACCGCCTTAGAACAGGTATCCCTTGGCGAGATTTACCTAA
>NZ_JAKKSC010000007.1:0-206175 GCF_025653705.1 Shewanella sp. SM87 | reverse complement strand
GGGTTAACGAGAGTTGATTGCCATCGAGTAAAGACTCAGTAGCAACCATCAGAGAATTAAGGCGTTTTTGGTGTATTTGAGGGCATTGTTTTTTGAGTAAATCGTGTAATATGTCGATATCACGCATGATGTTGGATCTAGTAGGTTTTTGGCGAAATTGATTAGATCAAACAGCATCATGCGTGTCTACTTATTTGAATCCCATCGAATTTATGTGGGGATTCGCTAGAGCGCGGCGTTAGCCATCTTAATGAGAATCAAGCATGTCTGAAAAATCACCATTATTTATAAGTTCCATGGAACTGCTGGGGCATGCAGTCGAACTTCTGGAACTCGACGATGAAAAGAAGAATAAATTTATTGTTCTGCATATAAGTAATGCTGTGGAGCTATTACTGAAAGATATGGTCATTGACATAGGCCAATCTATATATGAAAGCAACAACAAGAATACGATAGTCGTCTGGAAGGCCTTTTCTATCCTTGAGTCCCATGGCATAAAGATCAAGCACAGGCCAAATATTGAAATGCTGATAGATGATAGAAATGTAATTCAGCATAAATTTGGCTACCCGAGTCGTGAGTCAGTTCTGTACTACATCGAATTTGTAATTGATTTATTTCGTGCGTGTATGCACGATCATTACTCAATTGAGTTTGATGAGATCGCCGAAGAATATTTTTCAGACAATGGAATGCAGCTAATTGGATTAGGTGATGAAGATGTATTCTCAAAAGTTGATGCCATTGCTAAATATGACATGCTTTCTGCAATTTCCACAGCATACTCATTGCTTGAGGCAAAATCTCATGAATTGTTAGGGCATGATGAATTATCAAGGCCGGTGATGATTTGGCATGACAAACGATTTTATTCACTTCTTAAGCTTATCGATCCCTCTGTCATGGAAAATAAGCGGCCTAGAGAGTTTTTTGACTCGATACGTCAGCTAAGGAATATATCTGTTCACCGGCAGCATCATAATCCGGAAGAGCACGATCAGGTGTTGGATGCTGGGCTAAAGAAGATAAAAACCTTATACAATGCCATAAGCGATATACCCGAGGAAAAAATCGCTAAAGTAGTTAAAAATGGCTAACAAAACATTGCAGCGGACAAGCCGCTGAATGCGGCGTTACCCATAGAGATTTTAATCCGAAATTCACGAATTAGAGTTAGGAATCTAACACGCTTTTGTCCCAAAGCGTGCTGCGTAACGCTTTTAAATCTACAGATTACGCGAATGCACGAAAGGTGAGCCATGGTGATTTGCGAGACGACCGTCCGCCCCATGGACGGGGCGGTCGAGCATCCAAGGATGGACTTGCTGCGAGTCGACGAGCGAATGCCATGGCAAGCCTGTGCGAGTGGATACCCGTAAACGCTAAACTTCTAACAACTGAAATTACTGCTCCCCAAACATTTCTGTCCAAAAGCGTGCGGCGTATCGCTTTAAATATACAAGTTATGCTAGTGCGCAAAAAGGCGTGCCATGGTGACTCGCGTGACGACTATCCGCCCTACGGAAGGGCATTCTAGGATGGACTGGAACAACATCCATGCTTAACTGCCAGTTCGCCCTCCATGGCTCTCGTTCATAAACTTAGAATCCCTAGGCTTCTATTCACCCTGTCGACGAGCAAATACGATGGCAAGCTTATATGAGTAGGTCAAACCAATAAGCGCTCCACGGTTTAAAATGGATGGCCTAATTTATTGCCCATCATTTTATCTGTCATTTTAATTAGTTTTTATTGGCAATATATATCTATTAAAGCTATATCATTTAGTTTTTCACTTAGTCGCTTGAGACACTAAAAAATGAATTCTGAAGTTTTGAAGTATGTAAACGAGCATCAGCTTTCGTCTGTAATGAATAAAACAAAGTGGTGCGAGCTTGAAAAGGCTTTGAATGAGTCTGAAGACTTTATTCCCTATGTGCGATACAAATTGATTTATGATGAAAACCCTAATGCAGGTTTTACTGCCGTGTGGTGGCACGAGTTACTTGAAATAGCAGAAACCATTGAGTGGTTAGAAGTTGATCCATTCAAAAGAGAATGGCTAGGCAGATTAGTGGCGGATCGAGTGACGGACTTTTCTGATGTTGTAAGCGCACAATTAGCCCAATATTCAATTCCTTATTCGATAGAAAATGGCATGTTTCGAATTTGGGGTTATCTGAGGAGGGATGAATCTCCAGAATTTATCTAACTGAAGAGTTTTATCTCTGTAAGTTACTTATTTTAAAGCTAAAACCACTCAAAACTGAGACGTCAATACTGATTGTTGGGATTGAGCATAGAGACAAAAGACATTAAAAAAGTGCTTTATTTTTCAATAAAGCACTCATTTTAAAGCGACTCAAGCACTCGTTAACCTACTGAGCACAGTACTGATTAAAGGACCGATCAAAGTACTATGTAGAGTGGCCAGCCGAGGAGGCCGACGAGACCTTCTTTATGTTCGAATCTTTCTAAGCGCTCGGGTGAAGCGTCGCTGAGTAAGAGTTCGCGATAGCTTTTCGCAAAGTGCAGGGTACGCAGTAGGGCGGGGACAAAGTTTTTACCGAGATCTTTACTGATGGTTTCAGCGAGTTCTGCGGGTAATTCTGCTAACGCTTTCTGAGTTTCCAATTCAATATGCTCACGGGTAAACCACTCCTCTTTTAAGGTGATTTTGCCGATACGCTTTTTCAAATCTTGTCTGACTTTGGCGCCATCAAACAACAATCGATACAGTACCGCTTCGGCTAATACACTCTCTAGATTGAGAAAATCTAGCGGATCATAGCTCGATTGCGCGTAAAACTGTGCCAATAAGGCCGCAATTGACTGTTGGCGTTGGTGTTCAAGCAGGGCATCTTGATAGGCTTCATAGCCTAACCACTCTTCCGCATCTGGCGGGCTAGACACTTGTTCTAGCAAGAACTTGTCGACATCGCCGTACAGTGACTTGCCGTTGACGAGTTTATGCTTGCTGACAGTGCTGAGCATGCTCCAGCCTTTTTGGAAGCATTTGACTACGCCATCGGCGGTGATCAACAGGCGTATCGCCTGCTGCAGGTTTTGGTTTGATAATTCCATCAAACCAAGGCTGACCACACCAATGACATCGTGCGCTGCTTGTTCGAGCAGGTGCATTTTGTACTTGTTGTAAAACTTATCGGCCAGTTTGAGGCTCATCAAAATGGCTTTGGATTTGATTTGTGACAGCTGTTCACCGCTCA
Source organism: Shewanella sp. SM87 (assembly GCF_025653705.1). Classification (NCBI taxonomy): domain Bacteria; kingdom Pseudomonadati; phylum Pseudomonadota; class Gammaproteobacteria; order Alteromonadales; family Shewanellaceae; genus Shewanella; species Shewanella sp. SM87. The sequence goes on along the minus strand of NZ_JAKKSC010000007.1, from coordinate 202,945 downwards.
GCGTTTCGTCTGCTTGGCCTTGGATCAATACCTTGCTCAGGTAGGGTCCTTGATCTACATCACGCAGTACCAGTTGCATCAAATAATTCCTTAATCCAAAAAGCTAAACATATCATCGACTTCAGCGTATTCATCCGTCACTTGGTTTTTCTCTTTGGCTTGAATAACCAGCTCGTTGACAAACTTGCTGATGATCATTTCCCAACCTGAGCTTTCGTTTCGTAGCAGACTCTTAATGGCTTTTTCAACATCGGGCGCGAGCTCGTGGATCAAGGCCATTAGGCTGCGTGGGTCGTCTATGCTAAGGCTGTGTGCATCTTCACTGGCGACGCGGCTGTCGTAGCCGATGGTTTCAGTGTCTTCTTCATCATCGTAGAGATCTGTGTAGCCGTCTTCATCTTCATGTTTTTCGCCTAACATCATTTCGATGAAAGGGATCGACAGGTAGAAGAGGCCCGCAGGATCTTCGGCGATACATTCTAAAATCGCAGTTTGCTTTTCTTCGCTATCTTGAATGCGAATTAAATAGGTCAAAAAATCAAAGGTATGCTGAATAAGTTCTTCGGCATTGTTTTTGATTTTTTCTTCCCAGTACAAAGGTTGCTGACAGACGATGTCGCGAATTTGTTCCGGGGTCATGAGTTCAGACATGATCGAAGGGCAAGAGATATCATGGTGACTGTTGATTTGGGTCAGCGTGACGATATCCATGTGTTCGATGACTTCGACTAATTGCTCGTCGCTCATGGTATTTGCAATGATTTCAAAGCGTTTGCTCGCTTGTTTTGGCTCTACGTCCGCCAACTCTTTAATTTCGGCGACGGTAATCTCAATGAGACTAGTGTTCATTAGCGGTCCTCATCATCGTAGTGATCGTAGTAGCCATCTTCCTCTTCGCCTTCATCATCATCGTCGTTATCTGAGGTGCCAACATAATCGTTGTCATCATCTTCATCGTCGTGATGTTTTGCTGCTGGCGTTGCTTTACCTTGAGTTTCAAGTAAATACAGCACGGCGCAGCTTTCAATCAGTAAGGTTTCCGAGTAACCACGCACGGCTAACACTAAAGGTAAATCAGCATTGTTAAAGCCAATCGTGACTTTAAACTCATCCCACTCGGGTTGAGTTGCCGTGTTTATCCAATGTGCCCACTTGAGTTTGGCTTCGGCGGGAAATTTAATTCGACCGTAAAGCGCGACAGGCAGGTACTCAGGCACAGTATCGAGCATCTTAGGATCGGCTTCTAACACCTTTTTGATTTGGCTAGTAAATTGCTCTAGCGCTTTAGGTGTATCGGGATCGTCGTAGGACTCGATATTGTCGTAGGCATTATTTTTTAGCTCATTAATGCGTGAGATATTCAGTTTTTTGACCATTTGACACTACTCTAGAAAACGCTCAAGGATAAAATTGATCCCACAGCTCGCGCATGGCGCTAGCGGGATCGGTCACTATGACGTTATTGAAATCTTTGATAAACGCATTACGTCGCTTAGGATCGGACAACACATCATAAGCATTTTTAACGCGTTCAAGTTGTACGGCGGCTTGCTGCTTTTCCTCTTCCGAGGCGCCTAACAACTTGTCGGGATGATATTTGTTTGACAGCCGTCGATAGGCTTTTTTAATGTCGTCTTCTTTGGCACTGGGTTTTATACCAAGCACACTAAAGTGGTTAATCATACTTGTACCTGCAGGCGATGGGGCTGATATCGCGAGATAAAAAGGGTTTGACTCTGATTATCTTTAAATTCGTGGAATTATGATTAGTCAGCCGTGGATGATAGCAGAAATCCCCACTCAGCGGCAAACGCGCGAGCAGGAATTTGTGCTTTAGTGAAGGGTTAAAAATCCTTTAAACTTTAATCTGTTGTGGCGCATGGATTAAGTCTACCGCTATGCTGTTGAAATCCCATTATCAAGCCAGATTCACTGCTAACTTAACCTTGTTTTTAGGCGAGATAATGGCCCTCGATTAAGGGCAATATTTTAGCGCCGAACAGTGTCGAATCCTCGCTAAACGCATTCACACAGAGCTAACTTATACTCGCCTCGGCCACGTTAGGCAGAGCTAACGCCGTAACCGCTAAGTCAGACTAGACACTAAACGCAGGTTCATTCCAAGGGTGAGCATTTGTTTTTGTTCTCGCTGTAAATCTTTCATAAACAAGCTGATTTTCCGCTTATGGCTTGGTAGTACTAGCATGAGTCCATCGGGGATCACTTTAATATGATCTAAGGTCAGCGTCTTAGCGATACGGCCAAGATTGAGCAAGACAGCGAGCCTAAGCAGGCTGAGTAGGCGATTGAGCGTGAGCTTATGGTTGGGATCGAGTTCAGCGAGCATTAATTCGTTAGGCTTTTTTCTGTGGTTGGTGATAAGTCGTGCTAAATCCAGCTGTAATGCTTCGCTAAATCCTGGTAAGTCACTGTTACTGATAATGTAACCGCCGTGTTTGTGCAGGGATTTTGAATTAATGTGTAATCCGATTTCATGTAAAGTCGCGCTATAGGCGAGCAAGCGCGCATGGGGCCTTAATTGCCATTCGTCGGCGACCTGTTCAAACAAGGCCATAGCAGTGTCGCGTACCTTAGCGGCGTGGGCCATATCGATATGATAAAGCTGGGCAATACTGTCGACGGTGCGGTGGCGAATATCCTGATATTGACCAATCTTTGCCAGTTCATAGAGTACGCCTTCACGCAGTGCGCCTGGGCTAAACTCAAGTTTTTGAATCGGTAAGCGCCTAAAAAAGCTGATCAAAATGGCAAGTCCGGCGGGCACTAAGGGAATGCGTTTATCATCGACGTTGGCAAATTGGATTTGGCTAATATGGCCACATTTGATTAACTTGATTTTGAGCTGTTTGAGTCGTGGCAGCGTGATGGTTTCATCGCCGTGCTCTTCTTGAATTGCTTCGCAGATGGCTTTCACTGTACCTGAACTACCCAAGGTGAGTTCCCAGCCGCCCGCGAAATATTCCTTTGAGAGCGACGCGAACTGCTTATCGGCCGCACTTTGGGCATCGCGAAATGAGGCTGGGGTGATGAGCCCATCAATAAAGAAACGCTCATTAAAACTCACACAACCGCAGCGCAGGCTAGATAACTGAGTTGGGGTATTTTTCTGGCCGATCACCACTTCGGTAGAACCGCCACCGATGTCGATGACTAAATTACTTTTTCCTAGCACTTGGCTTTGGGCAATACCGTTATAAATCAAACGCGCTTCTTCATGGCCCGAAATGACCTCCACCGGATAGGGCATGATGGCGAGCGCAGCCTCGATAAACTGATCGCGGTTTTTGGCGATTCTCAGAGTGTGGGTGGCGACTAATCGCACTTGCGCTTGGTCGAGATTGGAAAATCTTTGGTTAAAATCCCGCAAACAATTGAGGCCACGTTCTATGGCGTCATTGTCGAGAATATTTTGCGCATTGAGCCCAGTGGCGAGCTGAACCTGTTGTTTTTCTTTATGTAAAATCTGCAAACTGCCATCTTGCTCGCGGGCAATGACCAGATGAAAACTGTTCGACCCCATATCGATGGCGACAAAGTGGCGCGATTTAGAGTTTGCGAGTACATTGCTGGGCGTAGCGTGTGACTGTGTGTGCGAATATGTGGTTACCAATCGGATTATCCTTAGGCAATCAAAGCGATATAAAGCCAGTGATTAGCTGGCTTTGGCCCGTAACTCAGGTGTTATGTCAGGCTGAGTTTTCACTTCTCGCTCAGCGTCACCCTCATGGGTGGACATACGTAAGGCATTAAATTCTTGCAGTTGGCGCTTCTCATAATTAATCAGATATTGATAAATGGCAATTTGAGAACGCACTTTTCGTTTGTTACCGCGATTCCGATAAGGATTACTTTGTTCCTTGTTAATGACACGTGCTTTAGTGTTGTCATTGAACTGTAAGGATAAAATATCCATTATCATCTGTTTTAGGCGCAGATCATAAATCGGCACACTCACTTCAACGCGATTATCTATGTTGCGGCTCATCCAGTCGGCGGAGCAGATAAAGAGTTTGTTCTCTCCACCCGCGTGGAACAGCATCACCCGTGAGTGTTCGAGGAATCGGTCGACGATACTATAGACTTCGATGTTGTCGCTGATCCCCGGAATTTGCGGGATAAGCGAACACATGCCGCGAATAAGTAACTTGATTTTGACCCCAGCGGCTGAAGCCTCATAGAGTTTTTGGACCAAGGATTCATCGAGTAAGTTATTTAATTTTAAGGTAATCGCCGCCTTCATATGGCTCTGGGCATTAACGATTTCATTATCAATTAAATGGCTCAGTTTTTGTCTGGCATCGTAGGGCGACACAATTAAATGCTGGAAATTATCGCGGCGATACGGATGTTCAATCAAGTCAAATACTTGCTCTACTTCTCGGGCAATTTCTTGATTGGCGGTGAACAGCGACAAGTCAGTGTAAACCCGCGCCGTGCCTTCGTTAAAGTTGCCTGAGCCGACGTGACAATAGAGTTTGATTTCCCCTTGTTCTTCGCGGCCAATCAAGCACAACTTGGAATGCACTTTTAAACTGGTGATACCGTGGTGAACTTTGACGCCCGCTTCGGCCAAGATGCGGGTCCATTCGATGTTGGATTGCTCATCGAATCTGGCCCTGAGTTCAATGACGGCGGTGACTTGTTTGCCGTTCTTCACTGCATCGATAAGCGATTGCATTACATGGGATTTTTTCGCCACTCGATATAAATTAATTCGAATAAAGCGCACCGCCGGATCGTATGCCGCTTGGCGCACCATTTCGGTAAAGTGGGAAAACTTATGGTACGGATAATTGAGCATGATATCGCCCATCCGAATCGCATCGAAACTGTTGGCACTGCGGCCAAAACCTGCGCTATTGAGCGCCGGTAGTTTTTCGTTTTCGAGGTAGTCGCGGCTCGGGTTGGGGAAGGCGATAAAGTCTTTAAAGCTGTGGTAACGCCCGCCTGGGATCAAACATTCGGTCGAGCTGATGTTCAGGTTTTCTTTGAGCATCACCAACATGTGTTCAGGCATTTCTTTGTCGTACACTAAGCGTACAGGCTCGGCGGTAAGACGTTTTTTCAATCCCTTGGTCATTTTCTCAAGCTGGGTTTGTTCAAGCTCGTCAGTGATATCAAAATCGGCATCGCGGGTTAACTTCATCGAATACACTTCGATAGCATCGTACTCGAAGAAGGGACCAAAGAGTTCATCTACGCAGTGGCGAATAATATTATCTAATAAAATCAGATATTTTTTCGCTTTACTCTTTTCAGCTGGGAGTTCGATAAATCGCGGTACATTTTTAGTCGGCACTTCGACTAAGGCGTATTGGCGGCGCGCCTTAGTGAACAAACAAACACACAAATAGGTGGCGTCGTCGTTGATTTGCTTGATCAGATCGCGATTATTATTGACCATAAGCGGCGCGATATGGCGTTTGAAATGGTCTCTAAAATGCTTTTTCAGCCAGTCGCTGTGGAACTCGCTTAATTGTTTCTCATTGATTAACAAAATATTACGACGTACAAGTTCGCGCATTAAATCCGTGTATATGCCATCGAATCTTTCTTGCAATGCCATCACTTTCGATTGGATCTTGGCCATTAAATGGCGGCTATTACTGCGACCTTCCTGCAGGGATGACAGCAAAATGGAGCGTCTGACCGCAGCCACACGCACCCTAAAAAACTCATCCATGTTATTGGAAAATATCCCTAAAAAGCGGACTCGCTCCACTAAGGGAACATTGTGATCGCAGGCTTCTTGCAATACCCGCTCATTAAAAGACAACCAAGAGAGTTCTTTATCAATCGAAAGTTTATCGGTATTCGGGGACACTGCACAGCTCCTTTAAGCAAGCGTCATGGCGCAATATACAATAGCATTCATCCGCCGTTGTGCAATCAGATTTACTGCCGACAAGTGAAGGAATTTCAATGATAAATATTGCGTACACGCCAAAATCAGTCTGGGATTTATCTGGGATAAAGATACGAGGGAAATATGTCAACTTGATGACGAGTGTGACAGAAATATGACCTTATGATGATCATCTTGGATTGAGCTCAAACTCAGTTCGCGTTACTGCGATTTAAGTCTTGAGAAACTGTGCAAGCGCGGCTTACTGGGGATAAATCCGTCAGTGTTAACTCCTTGGGCATTATCGCAAACTATGTTATCTTGCTCGGCTTTTTTATCGCGGGAGTAAAAGGTATGTTTGTTGGATTTGATTATGGTAGTGCTAACTGCGCCGTAGGGATCATGCTGGATGATGGTGTGCAGTTATTGGCGTTATCAGAGCAATCAGCTTATTTGCCTTCGACCTTATACGCGATGGACAGGGAACTGATCGCCGAGGCGGTTTACCGTGGTCTTCCTATTGAGTTAAAAGCCGATTACGCCAAAAAGCGCGCCGCGCAATTGAGTCGTGCCCGTATGGTGCGCCATGAGTTAGATCTCGATGCCGATGTTCAGGCTGTATTTGTTGGCGAGCAGGCGGTGAGCGCGTATTTAGAAATGCCGGAGGAGGGATTCTATGTCCGTTCGCCAAAATCCTTTTTAGGCGCGACAGGGCTTAGACCCGAACAAGTGGCCCTGTTTGAAGATATTGTTACCTTGATGATGCAGCACATTAAAGTGCGCGCCGAATCTGTGTTAGTTGAAAAAGACCTTGTGAAACAGGGTAGCACTGCGATGATCACCCATGCGATTATTGGTCGTCCGGTGAACTTTCAAGGCATAGGCGGTGAAGAGAGTAACCGTCAGGCCGAAGCCATTTTGACCTTAGCGGCAAAACGTGCGGGTTTTATTGACGTTGATTTTCTGTTCGAGCCGTTAGCGGCGGGGATGGATTATGAAGCGACCTTGACCGACAACAAAACGGTATTGGTCGTCGACGTCGGCGGCGGTACAACGGACTGCTCTGTGGTAAAAATGGGACCCGCCCATAAACAAAAAGCGGATCGCAGTGAAGATTTCCTCGGTCACAGCGGCCAGCGGATCGGCGGTAACGATCTCGATATCGCCCTTGCAATGAATGCCTTTATGCCGCACTTTGGTTTAGGTTCCTTGATGATCAATGGCAAACCTATGCCCAGTAAAACATTTTGGAATGCGGTCGCAGTGAATGATATTAGCGCCCAGCGAGAATTCAGTACCTTAAGTAGCCGTAAATTGATTGATGAATTGGTTAAAGAAGCCGAGCAGCCACAGTTACTGAAGCGATTGTTAAAGGTGCAACAGCAGCAGTTAAGCTATCAACTGGTTCGCCAAGCCGAGCGTGCGAAAATTGCGCTGTCAGATACCGATAATACAGATGTTAATCTGGATTTTATCGAAGCTGCGCTGCACGCGGGTGTGAGTCGTGACTTGTTTGAAAATGCCATTGAGCCGTCGCTGACGAAAGTGGAAGCCCTGATGCACCAAGCGCTCACGCAAGCTGCAAAAACTTTGGCTGCATCAAATGTCGCGGTAAACCGCTCTGCAACAGAGGATTTATCCGCTGAAGCAGAGTGCAAACCCGATGTGATTTACGTGACGGGGGGGACGGCACGAAGCCCAGCAATTTATGCGAAAATCGCTGGTATTTATCCCGATATTCCGGTCGTGGTCGGCGATCACTTTGGCTCTGTGACAGCCGGATTAACCCGCTGGGCACAAAAGCTATTCGCTACGCATTAATATATAAGCGCTAGCATATCAGCACTAATGTAAAAGGATGTATGAATGAAAACTCTGTTGAAGTGTGCGTTTGCGGCCTCTGTAGGTTTATTGCTTGCGGGTTGTGGTGACGATGTGGGTAAGGTGAGCTTAGGGCTTTTTACCACTAAAGATGTGATTATTGATGCTAAAAACGATCCTAAAATACCTGGGGTGACTTGCCATATCAGTCGTATCGAAGCCAATTTAGATTTTGCTGATCCGTCCGATATGGGGATCAGTTGCCGTCAAACTGGGCCAATTACTGCGGCCGATCTGGCGAAGATAGATATGGGGAAACACGGCGAAGTGATTTTCACTGAATCCCTGAGTATTTTATTTAAGTCATTAAAAGTGCGTAGAATTTACGATGCGCAAAATCAGACTCTGTTGTATTTGTCCTATTCGACGAAAGAGACCAATGGCAGCCATAAACATGCGCTCTCAACAGTGCCGCTTTATGGCTCTGCGGCTTGGGTCGATCCTGCATTAAGTATTGGAACGAAAGCGCATTAATCGCTGTAGAGTTTATGGTTTAGCGGTTTATTTGCGATAAGCATAATGATATTGCAATAAAAATTCGTATTTGTATCAGTATCGATAAGAGAAGGGGCGGAATATTTATTCCGCCCCTTTTTTATATTCAGCTAGCACTTAGTACATTAAATATCGTTACTTAGCTTTGGCCGCCAATACTGCGTTAAAGCGTTCAAACCCAGCACTGAGATCGGCGATTAAATCAGCGGGATCTTCTAAACCAATATGTAAACGGATCAAAGGTTTGCTCGCATCCCATTGCGTCGCCGAGCGGATTTTTTCAATGCCGAAAATGCCGAGGATTAAACTCTCGTAGCCGCCCCAAGAAAAGCCCATCTTAAAGTGACTCATATTCTCAACCAGTGCGGTAACCGCATCGCCATCGCCCTGTTTTAAGATAAAGGAGAATAAGCCATTGGAGGCACTAAAGTCGCGTTTAAAGAATTCGTGCCCGGGGCATGTATCAAACGCGGGGTGACGCAGATGATCGACTTCTGGCCGGGTTTTCAACCAGTTGGCCACTTGCAGGGCATTTTTTTCATGTTGCGCCATACGCACGCCTAAGGTACGTAGGCCGCGGGCAGCAAGGTACACATCGTCTGGCGATGTGGTTTGTCCCATCAAATAACTGTGTTCACGTAATTGTGGCCAGTATTTTTCGTTGGCCGTGGCCGTGCCTATCATCACATCCGAGTGACCGACAATGTATTTGGTCGCCGCTTGAATTGAGATATCTACACCCATTTCAAAGGGTTTGCTATTGATGGGCGAGGCCCAAGTGTTGTCCAGCATAGTGATCAGCCCATGTTCGTGGGCGATGCGGCACAAGGTCGGTACATCTTGCACTTCCATGGTGATGGAGCCCGGAGACTCTAAAAACAGTACCTTAGTATTGGGGCGAATGAGGTCGCGAATACCTGCGCCAATCAGCGGATCGTAGTAAGTGGTTTCGATACCAAAACCGCCGAGAATATGGGTGCACAGATCCCGCGTTGGCTCATACACGCTATCAACCATTAACAGGTGATCGCCCGTTTTTAAAAATGACAGTAGCGCCGCACTGATCGCCGCAGCGCCAGAAGGATACAGCGCCGTACCGACGCCGCCTTCTAGTTCGGCAATCGCGGCCTGAAAGGCAAAATGGGTTGGGGTGCCACGGCGGCCATAAAACATCTCGCCATTGGTTTTATTTTTCGCGGCGTGGCGCATTTCATCCATGGTTTCGAAGACGATAGTCGAAGCACGAAAAACGGGCGGATTGATCACGCCTTTGGTCCATTTTTTGTCTCGACCTAAGCTGACGATTTGGGTGGCTTGATGATGTTTATCTGTCATTGGATCATTACCTTGGCATTTAGGTTGAACGAAGAGGTTGAACAATTTGGGAGAATAATTGGCGTTTCTTATCGATTGTTATGACGGTCATCTTAGCATCTGCCCGCATAAATGACAGGAGGCGCGTGATGAGTTTGGCTCATGTTATTGGCCTCCTGTATTTTAGCTGTTGAGATTATGACGCAGGGCTTAAAAGCTGTAACACGCTTAACTTAAAGCCCGTATGTTCTTAATTTAAAGGTAAGGTAACAAGGATATCCACACCATTATGTTCGCTGCGATTACGGGCAAGGATTTGTCCTTGGTGGAACTCGGCGACCAATCGCGCGATATACAGACCTAAGCCTAGGTGGGGTTTATCTTGGGCTTGATTTATCCGCACCGACACCATGGAATCGAAAATCTGCTCCGACATATCAATGGGCAGTTCAGGCCCTAAGTTACTGATAAGCAGAGTCGCTTGCTTACCCACTTGGGTGAGCGTGACTTCGATAGCACTGTCTTTATGGCAAAACTCAATGGCGTTGGCGATCAGTTTGTCCATTAACTGGGCGATATATTCTGGCACACCTTGCATCATCAGTGGTTGCTCGGGCACTTTCACACTAAAGCCTTGTTCTGGATAGGTCATTTGATAACCTTGCATACAACCGCTGACCACTTGAGATAGTGGGAACTTAGTGATATCGGCCTGCGTTAAACTCTGCTCTAAGCGTGTTGCCTCGCTCATGTTGTTTAAAATCATACTTAAGCGGCTGACACCTTCTTGGGCGCGGTCGACATATTTTTGCGTGTCTTTATCTAAGGTCTGCAGGTTTAAATGCTCAAGGGATGAACGCACCACAGCCACGGGCGTGCGCAACTCATGGGACAGGCGCGACGACATGTTTTCTAGATAGTGAGTGTACTGACCCAGTCGTCCCACAATGCTAGAGAAGCTACGGGACAGATCGCCAATTTCATCCCGAGCCTTCGACGGTTTGAGGTGATTACGCACACGGCCTTGGCTATCGATGGCGTTTTCGGCTTCATCGCGCAATTTACGGATGCGGTTAGAAATACTCGAGGCGAAGAAGAACAGCGCCAAGGTGCCCATACTCATTATGGTCAAAATCACGTTAAAGAGCTTTTCTAGCGCTCGGTTACGTAGAGTTCGAATACCGTGTGTGGTTTCTTCGGCGACGACGGCACCCATCACATTGTTATCAATCCAAATGGGGCTCGCGGCGGCGAGTACCACAGCTTTGTTGTCTGGGGTTAACCGCCAAGTCGAACTTTGCTGACCCGCGAGGGCTTTTTGGATATGACTGCCGTCAAGTTCGGTGGAATCTTGTAAGGAATCAATAAAGTCTTTGGGCGGTTTTGTGAGAATTTTATAGTACAGCGGATGCAGATAATCACGCTTGAAGGTATCCCACAGCGCGGTGCTCTTTTCATCTTCTAAGGTGCGGGTCCATACACTGTCATTAGCGCGAATGTCACCGGATTTTGCCAGTACGCGGCCGTGTTTATCGACCACCCAAATACGTGAGCTATAGTGGCTCATGCCTTTGATAATACTTTCAATTTCCGGCGATGGTACCAGCACAGTGCCGAGATTGTCGACCGTATCTAAGGCCGAGGTGCCGACAACTGCAGCGACATCACGGTATTTGCTGTCGTTGACATCGGCAATGGCAAATCCGAGTTTGCTGCCGACCATGTCTAAGGGAATACGCAGCTCGACATTGTAGCCCACATCTGTCGTCGCCCATTGTCCTTGGATGCGCACCTCAGGTGTGACGGGCACAGTTTGCTTAGGGTTAGCGGGTAATTCGAAGGCGCTGATCCAGCCGGGTTGAGTCGTGGCAACGATATAGCGTTTGAATTTATTGTCGGGCGCGAGTGTCGCAATCGAGAGATGATCGTTTCTATCAACACTTAGAGCATTTTTACCCCGCAGTACCACTGTTGGATCAATGACTTGAAAAAAAGCATACAGATAACCATCGTATTGGCCGACCATGTGGGTAAAGCTTAAGGTCAGGGGGGCGTTCGGATCGGCACGCATAATTTGGTGCGCCTCACCGTATTGGATAAATCTGTGCTGATATTCCTGCCATTCGTTGAGTTTGCCGTCGAGTAGAATCGCCCCCGCCAGTGGATAGGCGTATAGATCGCGGCTTTTTTCTACTTGCTTTAAAAAACTCGCTTGCCCATCGAACAATTTCGGCCGCTCGTGCAGCGCGGTGGCCAGTGCTTGAGTGGTGCCTTCTAAGGTGCGTTCTTGGCCGTGGCGAAGATACTTTTCCATTTCCCACACATATTGATACCCCAGCCAAGGTAGGCAGAGTAAGAACAGGCTAAGGCCGATGACTTTAGTGCGTAGACCAAAGGGGAAACGTGTCATAAGTTAGGGATCAGCATTAATGGGTTTAAAAGTTCATTCATCCAAGGTTATCTGGTTCAACGCCGCGCTTAAAGGTTGGTTAAGCCATAGATCAGGCTAAGCTGTCCCAGCGATAGCCCATACCATAGACAGTATCAATACAATCAAACTCTGGCGCGGTAGCGATAAACTTTTTGCGAATGCGTTTCACATGGGAGGTGATAGTGCTGTCATCGACAAAGATTTTAGCCTCTTGCATTAATTCATGGCGACTGCGTACATGGCCTGGATGTTTGGCTAACGCATGCACCATCCAAAATTCGGTCACGGTAAGCTCGATTGGTAACTGGTTCCAATAGACTTGCATGCGGTTGGCATCAATGGTCAGTGGGCCACGTTCGAGCAAGTTTTCCTGCGCCGTTTGGCTGGCCGCAAGTTCAGAACGTCGAAACAATGCGGCTAAGCGTGCGGTTAAATGGGGAAAACTCACTTCTTTACTCAAGTAATCATCGGCGCCTAAACGCAGGCCACACACAGTATCAAAGTCACTGTCACGGGCGGTTAAAAAGATGATCGGCAGCGTGCTCGACATGGCGCGCAATGACTGACATAGCATAAAGCCGCCGTCAATTTCATTACCTAAGCCGATGTCGATAATGGCTAAATCCGGTAAACGGGTATTAAAGGCTAGCATGGCCGATGGTCTGTCGGCGTAGGTTTGCACGCTGTAACCGTGTTGTTGCAGCACGTCCTTGTAATTCTCGCGAATGGCCGCTTCATCTTCCACTATGGCGATACGCTTCATAGAGCCGTATTCCTATTGACTTTGGGGAGTAAGTTTTCGTGACTATACAGGATTTTACCCGAGAAAAAAGGCCACAAATGCAATTGCCATTTTGTTGCCACAATTGATAGTTGTATTGCCATTTTCCATCCCTGCTCATGCCATTCCACTTGTGTTTAATAGCCCCATTCAGTTTTGTACCCGTTTGACCTGATGTGGTGTTGAGTGGATTGCTTCAGGTACGAGTCCAAGCTCAGCTAATAATCAAAAAGGAATGAGATGATGAAAAAGACACTAATTAATCTATTGGTTTTGAGTTTATTAAGCACACCTGTAGCCAGTGTGTCAGCGCGGGTTTCACTTCAAAACCAAGTGATAGGACAAGACCTCACCCTAGAAAATGATGCCTATGTTAGCGGTATCGCGATGGATGACGAATACGCAAGCGAGGACGAACAACCGGAAGCCTTAATTGGCCTCGGTGGTGGAGCCTTAGTGGGGGCGTTAGTCGGTGGTCCAGTGGGGGCCATTATTGGTGCATTCACTGGCACCTTAATTGGCAAATCAGTCAGCGATACAGACACACTGCACGTTCAGCAAAGACAGATCCATTTGCAAGAGTCCCAATTATCCGAGTGGAGTGTAAAACAGCAAGCCGCCGAAAAACGGGCGAGCGAATATACCAAGGCGCAGCAAGAGCTTGATGAGTTGCTGTCAGCACAACGTCAATTGCTCAGTGAACTTGCTTTGGGGCTTAGCGTACAGTTTCGTACCGGTTCCTCTGAGGTTGAATCGCATTTTTTGCCCCAATTAGATGATGTGGCTGAGGTGATGAATTTGTCACCAGAACTCAATCTTGAGCTGAAGGGTTATGCCGACCGCCGTGGTGATGAGAGTTACAACCAAGCCCTTTCTGAGCAGCGTCTACTGGAGGTGCGTGGCTACTTGATTAAGCAAGGCGTCACTGCCGAGCGTATGACCACTCAAGCCTTTGGCGCTTTATCGCCTTTGCAAGCCGACCAAGACAGAGAATCGGATGTGTTCGACCGCCGCGTGACATTAACACTACAGCCTCATTTGGCCTTGACGGCCAGGCACGCTGCTGACTAGCGGTCAATTTAAGCTGTCCATTTTACGTCGTTCATATTAACGACAACCAACATCAGTTCATATTTGTTAATAGAGGAAGCCTTTGTGATGATCACAGGGAAAAGGGTAAAAGAAGTGAGTGAAGCGGTAGCGGTATTGCTGATCAGTGCCGCCGTGTGTTGGGGTTTGCCCTTTGTGGCATTGGCTTCGCCGAATAGTACCGGCACATTGTCTGCGCCACAGAATATGGCTTCGGCATTGGTCGGGCAAAATAGTGCTCACAGAACGGCAGAATCACACATCATTAATTACGATGATATCACGCAGGGGCTGTTGCTTTATCGTCAGCCGAGCGGTGCTTGGGTGCCATCTTTGCCGCTCGATACACAAGTGTCGATGCAAGTCTCTGGCTTAAGTAATCGCGTGAGCGTGAAACAGGTTTTTCGCAACAACACTGAATTTGTGTTGAATGGGCAATATTTGTTCCCGCTGCCCAATGAGGCTGCGGTGGATTCGTTGCGATTACATATAGGCCAGAGAGTGATCGAAGGGCAAATTCATCCTAAGGCCGATGCCAAGCAGATTTTTGAGCAAGCGAAAGCTGAAGGCAAACGTGCCAGCTTAGTGAGCCAAGAGCGGCCTAATATGTTCACGACCGAAGTCGCAAACCTAGCACCTCAAGAGGAGCTGATTGTAGAAATCAGCTATCAGGAGACCATTAAATATGAAGATGGTTTGTTTAGTTTACGTTTTCCGCTGGTGGTCGCGCCCCGTTATATTCCGGGATTAACATCGGATTCAAGTGTTAGCGATTCACATGATCCTATGGCACAGGTGCGCCAATCAAGCCGAGTGACAAGTTCGCAGGTGTTTGATGCTGACCGGATTGTGGCACCAGTGCGGGACGGTGCCAGTGGACGCGATCCTGTGCTGAAGGCAGACATTCAAGTTTTACTCTCAAAGGGGGTTGATAAAGCGTCCATTGAGAGTCCTTACCATGACATCAAACTCAAGCAAGACAACAGCGGCGCGGTCGATGTATCGCTGGCGCAACGTGTGCCCGCTAATCGTGATTTTGTGCTGCAATGGCGAGTACAGCAGAGCACGAGCCCAATGGCTTGGGTGTTTAATCAGCAAGGTAAAACCCATAAGCTCGATGGCGAAAATCTGTCTCAGGATACACTTGAGACAAGTAAAACTAGCGGCGTAAATGATGATAGTTACAGTCTCGTCATGGTGTTGCCTCCTAAGGTTGAAAAGAGTACTCAGCCGAGTTTGCCCCGTGAATTAATTTTAGTGATTGATACTTCGGGCTCTATGGCGGGGGATTCTATCGTTCAAGCTAAAAATGCACTGTTATACGCGTTAAAAGGACTGAAGCCGGAGGACAGTTTTAACATTATCGAATTTAACTCCAGTTTGTCTCAGTTCTCAGCAGTGCCATTACCGGCGACCTCGTCGAATTTGTCACGGGCCCGTCAGTTTGTGAGCCGTTTACAGGCCGATGGTGGCACTGAAATGGCGTTAGCACTGGACACTGCCTTGCCAAAATCCTTGGGCAGTGTATCGCTTGATGCAACGCAGCCTTTGCGCCAAGTGATCTTTATGACCGACGGCTCTGTGGGCAATGAACAAGCGTTATTTGATTTGATCCGTTATCAAATAGGTGAAAGCCGACTATTTACTGTCGGTATAGGTTCGGCGCCTAATTCTCACTTTATGCAAAGGGCGGCTGAACTCGGTCGTGGCACTTTTACCTATATTGGCAAAGTGGATGAAGTCGATGAGAAGATCAGTGCCTTACTGAGCAAAATTCAATATCCGGTGTTAACCGATATTCAAGTGCGTTTTGATGATGGCAGTGTGCCCGATTACTGGCCATCACCGATTGCTGATCTGTACCGCGGTGAGCCAGTGCTCGTGAGTTTAAAGCGCAGCGCCCGTGAGCCACAGGAGTTAGTGATTTCAGGACGGCAAGGGCATCAAAACTGGCAACAGTCGCTCTCGCTGCAGGACAACTCCGCAGGATTGATGACCCATCAAGGTGCGGGTTTAGATTTGCTGTGGGCGCGTAAACAGATTGGTGCATTGGAGTTGAGTAAAAATGGTGCGAATGATGACAAGGTCAAGCAGCAAGTGACGGCCTTATCGATGAATTATCACTTGGTCAGCGCCTATACCAGCTTAGTGGCGGTGGACTTAACCCTAATTGATTCAACTGCAATGAGCCGTGATGCCGTGGTTCGTCAGCACTTGCCCTTAGGTTGGCAACCTTTTGGTGCCTTGCCGCAAACCGCGACGTCAAGCCGTTTGGATATGTTATTAGGTGCGCTGACCTTGCTACTCGCATTGATTCTTACGGGATCGATTCTTCGACAAAGACGGGAAGAGAAGGCGGCCTTGGTGGCACTTACCTGTGAACGATGAGTTAAGCGCGATGAGCAAAAGCAGAACACAGCGATTTTTAGTGGTGGGATTATTTTTAATTGGCGCAACATTGTTAGGAAAGGGACTCTATATGCAAGCTAAAGCACACTTTGCCCAGTATTTGATTGAACAGGCGTGGACTAAAACCTTGGCTGATGGCCAATCCCATAAGCCTTGGTCATGGGCGGATACTTACCCCGTGGCAAAGCTGTCCATTTATCGTGAACAAGCGGCGGCTAATAGCGATATTGAAGCCGAGCTTAATGACAGTTTATATGTGTTGGCGGGGGCTTCTGGGCGAAATTTGGCCTTTGGTCCGAGTCTGGTGTTGTCCAGTGCGCCAGCGGGGCAAAAAGGCAATACTGTGATTGCCGGCCACAGGGACACGCATTTTGCGATACTTAATGGCATGGCGGTGGGGCGTCGATTATCGTTACAAACGCTTAAAGGCAATCACATTATTTATGAAGTGGTGGCGACTCAGGTCGTACATGAAACAGAAACTCACTTTATGGCGCCATCCGATGATAATCGCTTAACGTTAATTACGTGTTATCCCTTCGATTCACTTCAAGGCGGTGCTGAACTGCGGTTTGTGGTGCAGGCGATACCCGTCGAAAATGAGTCGATGGAAACACACGGTACGAATGCATCCGTTTCAATAGGGAGTGGCGTGCAAGGGAATATTGGAACTGTTTCTCGCAGTTTCAAACATTAATCTGAAATCTAATTTAAATCATTCACTTAGCTTTCAAAAAAATGCTCCTTTGTTAATCATCTTAGCCTGAAGCTGAATTATCGGCTTCAGGCTAAGTTATAACCATCAGTTACTGATAGGCAGCACACGATTTCGTCCTAAGCGTTTGGCTTCATAAAGTAATTTGTCTGCCGCTTCAATCAATTGCATACCCGTTTGTTTTTCTTGCCATTGGGCGACGCCAAAGGAAGCACTGATATTATTGATGCGTTCGTCTTTGCGTCTGTCTTTTAAACTGAGTTTTTCGAGTCCACGGCGCATAGCTTCGGCCAGTTGCCTTGCGATACGTAGCTGACTTTTAGGGACAATAATCGCAAATTCTTCACCACCAAAACGATACAGTTTCGTGCCATCGCGGCAGGATTCCTGTAGCCGTTTCGCCACGGCGCGTAACACTTGGTCGCCGAGCTGGTGGCCATAGGTGTCGTTAAACACTTTAAAATGGTCGATATCGGCCAAGATCACACAAGTACCTAAGGGGGCTTGGGCTATCATTCCTGCAAAATCAGTGTCGAAGGCGCGTCGATTAAAGCAACCTGTCAGTGCATCGTAGAGAACGTCTTTTTCTGTTTGTTCAAGTTTTTTCTTTAGTGCGTCTATTTCGGTTTGAGCCTTCTGCAGCTGACCGGTAAAGAACTCTGTGCTCGAGCGAATATTGTCCGACTCTTTCACTAAGCTGCGGACCAGATCGAGTACTTGCTCAACACTAAAGCCCTCGTCTTCGATGCGGTTGAGCTTTTCAAAATTACTTTCGATACGTGACTGGAAGTCATTGGCATCTAGATTGGTATCTTTGAGTGATTGGGAAAGCTCTGTCACCATAGCATCCAGATTTTGGCGCATTTCTCTGACATCAAGTTCAACTGGGTCGGCAACATATTGGCGATACAAGATTTCGCTACTGACAGGAGGGCAAGTGTTGTATTGGGCAATTACAGTATCGAGTTGTTGATTTAGTTCGGGATTTTGTTCACCAACATAAGTGTACCAAAGCGCATAGTTAACGGGTGTAGTCGGAATTTTATGTTTGAGCATCAGAGGCACTGCTTTTTTGAGGTTCAGTGCAGCGGTTTGTAATAACTCTAGCGACATATTGTTACCTTACTTAATGAAAATGCACGGATATTTTAAAATTTTCGCTATTTTTTATTCTGTTGCAGTCAGGTTTAGGTCAACGACAAGAATATCGGTCAGATGGAGACATGATTACCGTTTACTCTTGGATGCAGCGACTCCGTTTGCGCTAAGACTTCCATCATAAATTAAAGATGATATGGTAAAGTCTATCCTTAAAACCAAATAATGATAATAACTTGGGAGAAAGTTGTGAAAAATTTAATCATAACCACAAGTCTGTTGGCCACTATCTCATTACCTGTCTTTGCTGAAACGGCATTTGTGAAAAGTCTCGATCTCGTGCAATACCGAACCGATGTGAAAACCTTAGCGAGCGATGCTTTTGGGGGACGCGCGCCCTTATCTGAAGGTGAAAGGTTAACTTTAGACTATTTAGTGACAGCATTTAAAGATATGGGTCTCAAACCCGGATTTGGCGATAGCTATTTACAGGCGGTTCCTTTGGCGCAAATTAGTGCCGATCAAAACATGCAGCTTGATATCGGCGGACTTAAATTTGCTAATGGCAGTGAATTTACCGCGAGAACCCAAAGAATCGCCGAAAAAGTCAGCTTGAATAAAAGCGATGTGGTATTTGTTGGCTATGGTATCAATGCACCCGAATATGGCTGGAATGATTATCAAGGGTTAGATGTAAAAGGCAAAACGGTCATCGTACTCGTGAATGACCCCGGCTTTGCGACCCAAGATCCAACAATATTTAAAGGCAATGCTATGACCTATTATGGTCGCTGGACTTATAAATATGAGGAAGCGGCGCGTCAAGGCGCTGAGGCCGTGTTTATTGTCCATGAAACCGCGCCAGCCGCCTATGGCTGGGGAGTGGTGCAAAACTCCAACACAGGAACTAAGTTTACTCTGGTCGATGCCAATAATAACCAAGGTCAAGTGGGCGTGATGGGCTGGGTTCAGCACGAGGCCGCACAAAAAATCTTTGCCAAAGCGGGATTGGATTTCGATACCTTAAAACGGCAAGCAGCTAAGCCAAACTTTAAGGCGATCCCACTTAAGCTGAGCGCGCAGCTCACCTTAAACAATAAAATTGAACGCGCCGAGTCCCATAACGTCGCGGCCTTACTGCCCGGTAAAACGCGCCCCGACGAAGTGGTGATGATGCATGCCCATTGGGATCACCTCGGTACTGTGATTGAAGACGGTAAGTCAGAGATTTTAAACGGTGCGGTCGATAATGCCAGCGGTGTGGCGGGGGTTTTAGCGTTAGCGCGTTACTTCAAACAGCAAGCTAGCACGGCGCCACTGGATCGCTCGGTGCTCTTCAGTGCCTTTACTGCAGAAGAAACAGGTCTGATTGGTGCACAGCATTTTGCTCAGCATCCCAGTGTGCCAACCAAAAATATCGTCGCCTTTTTAAATATCGATGGCATGAATGTAAATAAAGGCGTGGATTACATTTTGCGCTATGGGGAAGGGGTATCTGAGTTGGAGCAATACTTAGATAAAGCCGCCAAAGTCCAAGACCGTTCGGTAAAAGCGGATCCAAGACCACAGAATGGATTGATGTTTAGATCAGACCATTTTGCGCTGGCCCAGCAAGGTGTACCAGGATTGTTATTTATGAGTCTTGGGGATACAGATCCTGACTATATTGCACATAAATATCACCAAGGAGCCGATGATTATGATCCAAATTGGACGTTGGAGGGCGTGAGTCAAGACCTAGACTTGATCGCCAGTATGATAACCACTTTAGCGAATGGTTCAGATTGGCCCCATTGGCTTGAATCATCAGACTTTAAAGCCAAACGTGAGCAGGATGGTCGTAAATAGGTTTAATGGGTTGGATCATGAGGGCGTCCAGTAGGCGCCCTTATTTTTTAGCACTAATTTGGGCTAGGGTTCGGGCAACTGTTTGAGCTAGAAGGGGTGTTTAATACAATATGGGAAGAGATTTTTTATAGAATTAAAATTAAAAGGAATAGCTGATAGAAAGCATAGGGCCAATAAAATTGTAATAGATGTTGTAATCGGCTATTTGAGTATCTTTATTCGGCGAATTTTGGGCGATATCAACGTCAACTTTATAGTAGTTATAGGCCACGCTCATACGCCAGTTTGGGGTGATTTGTGCATTAACCCCCACTTTAATATCAACCAGTTCGCCTTTGACATCATTGAGTTTGATATAGAAATACTGTGCATGGCTGGTGATTTGCCAACCGGGAACAAATTCATACTGACCATATATGCCAATGTCGGGCAGTGGCGCAGTGACATTTTCGTCAACAATGCGCGGAATCGCTTGGCTACCGCAGACACTATTGAGTAATTCCGATGAAGCGCAAACACTAATCACCCCTTCAAAACCTGTCTTGATAAACATAGTATGTAAACCAAGTGATAGACCGACATCATAGTTACTGCCTTGAAATACATCATAGCCATAGCCGAAGCGCAGTACATCAATGTTTAAGGTTGAATTTAGATTACCGCCTGCTTTGATATCGTAAATGGTGTCGTTAATCTCGAGCTGGAAGGGTTTCGTTAAGGCTTGGGTTTCGGCGTTACGATGAAGCTGTTTCCAGTCTAGGTAGATATTGTGCCGTTCGTTAAAGTGATAATTTAACTCGATAAAGGGTAAAAATTCGTTTTCTGCAAGTTGTAGATCGGACTCATAATCTAAGGTGAAATTATTACCCGAAATAGGGTTAGTGACTTCCATATTGGTGTCTGATTGCGAATAAAAGCCGCCCAACTGAATAGTAAAATCATCGGCTTGCACTTGAGTGCTGAGCAGTGACGCTATGATTAGGGGTAATAGGCGTATCGACATGTTAAGGAGTGACTCCTGCATTATTCTTATTATGTTTAGCGATAAGGTCAGAATTTAGTGCCATAAAAAAACAACATTTGGAGTTTAACAGCAAATTTTTTAATGTGAACAAAATGTTTTAAAAAATACAAAAAATTGTGATTCAAAACAAAAGTAGGGCTGGTTCTCGTGAGGTTGAATGAAATTTGAGTGAGCGATCACATCAATTGTGGATTGAAAGACTCAGGGCAAGTGCTTCCTGAACGGCTTTAGGGTTGTTGTATTGGATGGGGCGAGATACAAATGGATATAGACACAAACATGGCGGAGAATCATCGATATTGAGAATATCTAGCGGTACGATCCCGCTAGATATTGATATGTCCTAGTGCTTCTATTTCGTCTCGATAGAGGACGCAGATGATAGAAGTGACGGGGTAGAAGTCTCAGCCTCTACGCTATCAGCTACGATTTTTGGGCTACTTGGTTCATCTTTATTAAACATGCCTAAACGGATGCGAATAAAATGCAAAATTTGCGCGGCAATATCCACATTCAAACAGGACTCTAAGCCCTCAAACCCTGGAGATGAGTTAGCCTCACAAATTTTGTAATGGCCGTTATCAAACAATAAATCGATACCTGCAACATCAAGATCGAGAATATTGGCTGTTTGGGTGGCAAGCCATTCAATTTCAGGAGTGATCTGAAATGGACGCGCTGAACCACCGGCACTGACATTGGCTTTGAAGCTGTCTTCTTGACCACGCCTTTCATAGCAACCCGCCACACGACCACCAATAGTGAATACGCGTAGATCGCGCCCATGACTGTTAGCGATAAACTCTTGCAGAATGATGTTAGCGTTTTTGTTGGTCGCTTCAATCAACTGCATTAAATCGTCAAATTCACGCGCCTTATGGGATAAAAACACACCGCTGCCCTGTGAGCCTGAAAGCGTTTTAATCACCACAGGAAAACCGAGATGGCGTTCTACGAGGGCGATATCGACGGGGAATTTAACCAACATGGTTTTAGGCGTAGGCAGATTCTTCTCGGCCAACAATTGTTGGGAGAATAACTTGTCTTTAACGATTTCAATGGCTTTAGATGGATTGAGGCAATATACCCCTAATCTTTCTAAGTGACGAATAATGGCTAAAGCAAAGTAGGTCGTGCCTGAGCCCATTCGCGGAATGATAAAATCGGGCAGCTCGACGGCTTGCCCATTCAATAAAATACTCTTGTTATCTTCTCTGGTGACAGTCAGATCAAATTCATCAGGTGCGTAAACTTCCAACTCTATGTTATCGGCTTTTGCTGCCGCCAGTAGACGCTCAATTTCATACCATTCAGGTTTTAGCTGAGTCGCGGTTTCTTTATATAAAATCCAACCACGCATTTAGTAGCAAACCTTAATCTTCATTCTTTATCCTCGGGTTCAGGTTCATCCTGAACATCATCTTCAATATCAAATACAGCCTCTGCCTCTATTTCTATCTCGGGCTTGGTTGCAGGCAAATGCACTGTACCAACCACGGCATAAAAGGGTTTCCCCATGGCGAGCCTGCGATACTTTACCCAGATCTGCTCTAACAAGCTACTGGGCGCGATATTTCCTTTGGCGACTTCCACAAATTGGGCTTCATCGGAGGTGCAAGGCAGCGTTTTTCCTTCCGCTAAATTCTTCATCGCATGACCATGCAATTCAAGGAGTTCAGCTTCTTTATTGGTAAAATCGCCGCTTCGTTTAAACCCTTTGGGGAAATTAGCATCGTCGTAGAAACGTTTTTGAGAGACAAAACTGGCAGCAACTGAGCCGTTAAACGTCTCAGAACCCTTGTTAGCGTTAAAAAAAGACTGTTCAGACATGGCAGATACCCTCTAGTTTTTGATATACAAAGATTTGCAACTGGAGTATTGGCTAGTATTATTGATTTATAAATCAAAAAAATTTGCCTATGTTGGTCAAGAATTTTTATGGATACCGATTTACTAAAAACCTTTCTCGAAGTCTCCCGTACTCGCCATTTTGGTAAAGCGGCTGAGAATCTTTATCTCACCCGAAGCGCTGTGAGCTTTAGGGTGAAACAGCTTGAGAGCATTTTGGGTGTCGCCTTATTTGAACGGCAACGTAATAATATTCAGCCCACGCCAGCAGGCGAACGTATGCTTGGTCATGCCGAGGCGGTGTTAACAGCATGGGAGCGGGCTAAGCAAGATGTTTCCCTCAGTCAGTTACAGACAACGCAGCTTGCCATTGGTGCTGGGCCGAATATTTGGGACGCTTACTTGCAAGGTTATTTACAGGGATTGCATGTCGGTTTACCAGGCGTGGCGTTGCGCACCGAAGTGCTACCCGCGAATGCAATGACGCGTCAGCTAATGGACCGCACCTTAGATATTGCGATTTCATTCGATCCGCCAAAGCTTGATCAATTTGAGATAGTACAACTGGGGCAAATTAATTTGTTGTTGGTGTCGAGCTTAAAAGGTCAAACGGTAAAAGCGGTTGTGCCGGGGCAATATGTAAAAGTCGATTGGGGTACGGCGTTCAATATTGTTCACGCGCAGGAATATGCCTCGCTGCCAGTGCCAACGCTGCACACGAGTTCAGCACGTATTGCGTTAGATTTCATCTTCAATAATGGCGGCTGCGCATTTTTACCTGAGCATCTAGTGCAACATGCATTGCGCGGCGGCGAATTGCATCTTGTCAGCGGCGCGAATGCCATTTCACGAAATGTGTATCTTGCGTATTGGGCTGAGAATGACCGCTTAGCCCAGATCAAACAAGCCATCGACTTTTTAAGGGACGATGGCTCAATGATTGCTCATGCGACGGTTTAGAAACTAAGAATTAAAGCACTAGCGGCGTTAATACAACCAGCCAAGTTAATCCACAAAGCGCAAGACTCATAAAGACGGCAGCCGAGGCAATGTCCTTGGCTTGGCCACTTAACGGGTGTATTTCACTGCCGACACGGTCAACCACAGCTTCAATCGCCGAGTTTAATAGCTCAACAATCAACACGATAAACAACGTGAAAATCAGCATAAGGCGTTCAATAGTGCTGATATCAACCCATAAGGCTACGGGTAACATGACTATCGTCAAGATTAATTCCTGTCTGAAGGCGGCTTCGTGGATCCAAGCGGCCTTTAGGCCCTTCATCGAAAATCCCGTCGCTCTGAATATGCGCTTAATACCGTGATTATTGGCTGGTTTCATAGTGTTTCCAATTGACGTTAGCGACAAAGCGCTGAGGTTCTGCTCATTCAAAACAGGGGGAATAAACCCTACTGTTGTCTTTGTTAACATTTGACTGAGTCATAAATTTGGCCGCAGTATAGCCTGAGATGAAAAGTGCATAAACAATTAACTGAGCAAATTTGATCATCAACATTCGTTGTTAACTTAGGGAGTTAGTGACTTTTGCGGTTATTTTAGTGCAACTTTAGCCGTGCGGCCTAAGCTTGATGAAGGATATATTGCAGCGTGGGCAAGGGAATGACTCATACTAACCCGTTACGAAATTTAACATTTAATCAGTTCATCCGTTTTAGTATTTTTAAGCTCAGCTTGCTTTTACTTTGCGGTTTAACTCTTTCGGTTAACGCACAAACCTCACCACCTGCGATACAACTTGCTACCGAGTTTGATGCGACTCGAACTTCACAAGATATTAATATTCAAAATTTTTTGATTAGTGAGAAACTCGACGGGGTTCGAGGTTACTGGAATGGCAAGGAATTATTTACTCGGCAGGGGAATACCATCGCCACACCCATTTGGTTTACTGCGAATTTTCCGAATTATCCCCTCGATGGTGAATTATGGCTTGGGCGAGGTCAGTTTGAAGCAATGTCCAGTCTTGTTCGACAAACCTCAGCTAAGGATGATGATTGGCGCAAAGTGCGATTTATGGTGTTCGATGTCCCCAAGGCGGGTGGCGACTTTCAGCATCGCTATCAATTTGCGCTGACTGAACTGAGTGGCAAATCGAATTATCTTGAAGTCATAGTGCAGTTCCAAGTAGAAAGCCTTGAAGCCCTGTATCAAAAACTCGATGCCTTAGTTGCAAAAGGCGCCGAAGGCTTGATGCTGCATCGCAGTTCTGCGACTTATATTAGTGGCCGCAATCCTCATCTGATGAAGTTAAAACCTTATTATGATGCTGAAGCTACTGTTATCGCTTATATCCCTGGTAAAGGTCAATTTGCAGGGCAGATGGGCGCATTAAAAGTGCAAACCCCAGACGGCCGAATTTTTAGTATTGGCACAGGTTTTAGTCTCGCAGAGCGCCAACATCCCCCCGCTGTGGGCACTATTATCACCTATAAATACCTTGGGCTTACCGTTAACGGTTTACCGCGGTTTGCCAGTTTTTTACGGGTAAGAACCGATGTTGAAACTGAGTAGCCGTTCCTAGTAAATCAAATTGCGCATAAGTCTTTACGCTGAGTAATGCGCAATTGATATTTTGATAGTATTATTCGTAATAGGCGACTGTCGATAATAGTTGTTCACTGAAATTAAAAATATCATCTACAGAGTTAATAGGATGACGAGTTTCATTTTTATTTTCATCCACTAATCCTAGATACTTTTTTTTAGCATTGAAGTGTAAGCGGCATAAGGGTTTTCGGTTATTATCATCCAATAGTATGCCAAAGTAACTTTGGGTATCCCTTGCGATGATTCGATTAACTTCTATTTTTTGCCTCAATATAGCTTTTATCACATTGAAACCGTCAATTTCTTCTTCAGTAGTAACTACTTTAATTTTTTCATCATTGGATGGGATTGGGGTATCGATTAAATTTTTGTTTTCATCAGTTGGTTTATCATTGCCAATAGCGGATTTTAAACGTTCATTAATGCTGTCGTTGAGAAATTGTCTTAGTGCTTTATGAGTAATTTCAGCAAATTGATGTTTTACTTTAGGTGTAAGAACCCCATCATAAGCCCTTGAGGCAAAAAAGCGAATAAACTCTTCTTCAGGTTCTTTAAATTGCTCACTAATAATACGTTTTATCTGACTCAAGTATTTTAGTTCTCCTGCCGCGCTGACTATTGAGTTAACGTCGAACGAGTTTTTAGTCAGCTTTTTAACTTCAGGAATTAAGTGTTCATCAATATTTTCAAGATCTAAGATTAGAAATGGTTTTTCATCCATTTTGTTAGGAGCATCAAGATCGGTATAAAATTGATATTCAGTACCGTTTGTAAGAATAGCTAAGCGTGCATTTGTGACAGAAAAATAACGAAATAGTTGTGACGCATGCTTTATGGACAGCTTTTCATTGTACTTTTTGCATTCAATAAGGATTTGCACTTCACCTTCCTTAATTAATGCGTAGTCAACTTTCTCACCTTTTTTACCTATAGTATCTGCCGTAAATTCTGGGACAACTTCGCTAGGATTAAAAACATCATATCCTAGAACTGTATGCAAAAATGGCATGACTAAGGCATTCTTAGTCGCTTCCTCAGTTTGAAGGCTATTAGCAATTTGAGGGATACGTTTTGATAGAACATCGATTCGTTCAATAAAATCCATTTTACTTTTCCTCTTCTTGTACTTTGTGGTGTATTTTTTATTTGAGCGAGTATGCGGTGAACAGTCAGTTTTATTTTAAACCGTACTCTGACATATAAACCTAGTCGATAAAAAATCCTTAGCAAGGAGGCTAATTTGTTTCTGTGCTGTTTATCGTATATTTTACGGGTTAGGTTAAATTTTGAGCGTGCTTGGTATGTATATGGCTCAAGGGGAATATTTTAGCTGAGGTGACCCCCTTAACTTTCGGATCGTAGCGCGCATTTTATTTTTGATAATGGTTTGGCGTAAGAATATTTTGTATTTCTAGGTTTAACATGTTGTATTTATAGGTAAATAATTAATGTTTTAAGCTGCTTATCATATTAAGTTTACATCTAGGTTTAAGCACATTAGATAACTTATTGATAATACTAAGCTATGAGGTATTCATGTTAAAAGATCAAAGTGTACGGCGAATATTGATGGTTTGTATGGGTAATATTTGTCGCTCACCGACGGCAGAGGCGGTTTGTCGTTTTAAGATTGCTGAGCGCAGGCTTAATATTGAGGTGGATTCGGCGGGTACTATTGGTTATCACCAAGGGGATAAGCCCGATCCCCGCGCTATTGAGGCTGGTAAAAAGCGGGGTTTTAGTTTCGAGGGCATGCGGGCGCGGCAGGTGGTGAATGATGATTTTGAGCATTTTGATTTAATTCTAGCTGCGGATAATGCCAATTTGGCGGATCTGCTTAGCCGTTGTCCGGTTGAGTATCAACACAAGTTACAGTTAATGTTGTCCTATGCTGATACGCAAATAACGGAAGTACCAGATCCTTACTATGGCGGCGCACAGGGTTTTGAACTAGTGCTCGATCTCCTCGAGCAGAGTATGGAAGCTTTATTAGATCAATTGACCGAAAAGTTCCGTTGAGATGCGTATTTCCATTTACGGTTTGGGTTTTATGATAAGTTCGGGTAAATCCCCTTATGCGAGATGACGATGAAAGTAATGGATTCTGAAAACCGAGTATGGTTCCTTTTGGAGCATGAAGGTCGCTTGTACTTGAATGCAAATTGCAACATGAGTGCATTTGGCTATAGCTATATGATCCAGCTCAATGGTCAGGAACTGCAAAATTATGAAGGTGGTGGCCGCGAGTATCTAAATAATCTTGCTCACGATATTCATTATTCTGTTCCAATTGCAAAAGACACAACGTCAATTTACAAAGGTCGTGAAGTTTCAAAACAGCTAGCTGGTTTAGCAACAGAAGCGATTAAAGCGTGGCGTGCTTAAAATCGGTTAACTCTAAAATGCCCCAAAGCTTGTTTCAAAGTTTAAAATGCAAGTAGGGCGAATAAAGTTGTGGCTATAAAAAAGCTAATGTGATGAGGTTACTTTCAACCTAGAAGTCATGCCATTCCGAACTTTCAATAAAGCCACAGCAAAGTAAACATCATCATAAAGTCATTAATAGATATCAGTATAGTTTGACTACAAACATCAATGGTTGTGGGCTGCTTGCCTTACAAGGTTAAGTTGGTAAGATGTTGTTCATAAAGAAAATCAAATCGTTGTACATCTAAGGACATATATGGAAATTTCATTACTTGCCGATAATCCCTCTGCGATAGACACGGTAGCTAGTTGGTATTTCAACGAATGGTGCCAAGACAATGGTAGTTATACCAAGGAGGAAGTCGTTGAAAAAGTCTCTGCATCAATAAATCGAGATACCGCGCCTATTCTGATCATTGGAAAAGTAAATGGTGTTCTTGCTGGTTCAGCAGAGCTAAAAATTCGAGAAATGGACATATACCCAGAATTTGAATTTTGGCTTGGTGGTGTTTACGTCACTCAGCAGGCTAGGGGACAGGGTGTCGCCTCAAAACTTGTGAAAGAGATAATATCGCTAGCACATAAAATAGGCGTGAAAAAATTATATCTTCAAACAGAAGATTTAACTGGAGGTTTGTACTTACATCATGGGTTTAAGCCTATAGAACAAGTGAATTATAAAGGTATAAATGTATTGGTTATGGGCACAAACATCGGTGAATAACAAGTTTGTGAAGGTATGCTGCGGCTCAATTGAGGGAAACAAGTGGAACGACATGGTCATATTTTACAGGGCTACCTAAGTAGGTCAAAGCATCCCCAAATGGCATCATTTTTAATCTTAGGGTTTTCGTCAGTACAAGAAAATAGATTTCCTGTTTCAACAGTAAGAACCAGTTGTGTTCTGTTTCAGTCAAAGTGTTTATAAAGTCATTAGCAGGGCCATATAATCAGATGCTGAGTGACTCTTTACAGAATCTAATGATGAAAACAAGTCGAAATCTTCCAAACTTTGACAGTTATTGTTGAATCAATGGCTACCAAATAAGAATAGGCCGCGCGTGGTTGCGACCGATTTTACGATCGCTTAGTCAGTATTGGAGCACTGCCCACGCTTGGCCCTCGCAGACTTCAGATCAATGTTGAACTCTTGATATCACATTATGCTTTTACTGCTGTTATCGTCGTGTCGTGTGGCGGGCTTTTTTACAAATAAAATAAACCTTCTGCCTCACGCTTGACAATAAGTGAAACGTAAACAATCTTTTAACATGGAATATTTTCAGAAGGTTACTTTTATTTCTGCAGCATAGAATTGTTTTCACTACGGGAACACAGGAGTGTTTAACCCTTCCACTGAGATAACTAGGTTTCATTTGAGGTGATCCTCAATGGATTATCTAGGCTCAAGGTATCGTGATAAAACGCAATCATGAAAAGGAATTTCAATGAAAGACGTTAATATTTATCCGTATCAATCATTCTGTTCAGACCTGCTCAGTGAGCCAGAGACTGCGATCAAAACAGCAAACTTCAATTTTAATATCGAAACCCATTTATTGGGATTTGGTTGAGGTCAAGTTTTGTTCGCTATTTGTATTGTGACATCACGCCTGCAGTGGCGGGTGTTGTGAAAGCCCTGATTTTAAGTCGTTAAAGAAAGTGGAGTCGTAAACGTTTTAAGCATTGAATAAGTCCCAATAACAAGGAGAGTTAATTTCATGTCTATCAAAAATTTTAGCTATAGAGCGCTTTTTTTGTGTATGAGTGCTGCTGTATATGCAGAAGCACCAGTAGAGACAAAAGCAGCTATAACGCTACCCACGTTAAGCCCTGTTATGCCGCTGGAAATCACAGCAAAATCCCCAGTCTCACTCGAAAGCCTGCAACATGATTTTGATGATTTTTCTTGGCAATCGTTTATTGCACTTAACTGGCCAGCAAATGCCGATGGCACACCCAATACTATGTCTACCATTGGGCAAAAAACTAACCAGCCAGTCGTGTGGCTGCATTGGAAGGAAAGCCGGGAGATTTTTTTACCCGATGGCGTAAAACCACCTGGGTGGGATCAGTCCAATAATGTGCCGGATGTTTGCAAAAGTATTGATCCAAAGTCCATTCCTGAAGGGACTATTTATTTAACGCAAGTAGGGAAGACCCCGAATGTGTTGGATGAAAGTGGTGAGCCTTTTACAACGGGTCCATTGATTGATCAAAACGGGCTTTATACCCGTTATGAAATATTAACCAATGAAACCATGTTCAATTTTATTTTGGACAATAACCTCTACAGTAAAAAAGGACAGAAACAGTTTAATGCCGATGTCGATTTTACCGCGAGCGACAGTAAAACCGGGCAGGTAGGTTCTATCATGCTTAAGGCCTCATGGATAAAAATGGGCGGCAAGTTTGATGCGACGAATTACTATACGACTTATGCGCTAGTTTATAACAATCCCGAAGAGCAACACGGGGTCAAGCCCGCGTGTGCGCTTGAACAAGTCGGTCTAGTGGGGTTTCACATTGCTCACAAAACCACGGGTGAACCACAATGGATTTGGTCTACCTTTGAGCATGTCGCTAACGCGCCAACCCAAGGTGAGTCAGCATCATTGTCGGCATATAATTTTTACGATGCTAAATGTACTGACTGCAAAGTGAATGAACCACCAGCACGCCCCTGGGATCCGGCAAACCCGCACACTAAACCAACTCAAGTGGAACGCGTCATTCCTATCACTGCCGACGCTAAAGCCTTAAATGCCAGTTATCACGCAGCACTCGACGCTGTAGTGCCGGGATCGGTATGGAAGAACTACGAATTGATCAGTACGCAATGGCCTACCGATGCCAAAAATCCCACCGATCCAACGGGCGTGCCTGCTCCCTCATTTTTAGCGAACACCACGCTCGAAACTTATATCCAAGGTTCGGTAAAGCAAACATCAAGTAGCTGTATGGCTTGTCACAATAATGCGGCAACCACTAACGGTAATTTTGCTGATTTCACTTACTTGCTGCAACGCGCGCAATAATTTACGAAAGGAACTCATCATGACTGATATTACAGGCGCGACTGCCGATACTATGAATAATTTTATTGGTTTGAGCGCGGTATTAACCGGCTTTGCTACCAGTATTATTGCCCCGACATTGGATCCCGTGGATATTAAATCCGAATACTTAGCCGTGTTTACGCAAAAAATAACCGAAGAATCGAAGGACCTAACTTTAGTTACAACTATTCTGCAAAAATTTGCGGCGTTAAAAGCGCAGCAATTATTAGATCAACAAATTGGCACGCAAATGCTGGCGCCAGATAACGGGGCTAATTTTGTGTTGGCCTGTCGTAAATTGATTTTTATGTGGTACTCAGGTGCATGGCCAACCATTATTCCCGCGACGGATACAGAGCCGGAAACCACGGTTAGCGATATGATTTCGGCAAAAAGTTATACCACAGGTTTAGTTTGGCAAGTTATGCAGGCTCATCCGATGGGGGATTCAAATTATCGCTATGGCTATTGGGCGAAACCACCCGCTGTACTGTCGGCATATACGGGTCATCAAGGAGGTGCTGTATGAGCACTCAAACCAATTACGATGTCATTATTGTGGGATCAGGTATTGCCGGTTCTATCATGGCTTATCAACTGGGGATGGCGGGGAAAAAAGTATTAATCCTCGAAGCAGGGCAGGAAGTGCCGGTTGACCGCAGTGGTTACATGGAAACCTTTTTTAAAGCCAATGCTAAAACACCAGAGTCACCTTATCCTCCAACCACGCAAAATCCAGCGGCATCGACGGCGGATAATCCACTCGGATTGCCTGATCCCGCGAAGGAGAATGTGCCGCGTTATACCGTGTTGCAAATTGGCGCATGGCGCAATCCAAAGCAATGTTATTTCGATTACACGCCGCAGTCTGAGCATTTGAAACCTGACAGCCCTGAAGCAAAGTTTGCTTTTGCGAGTTCCTATGAGCGTATTGGCGGCGGCACAACTTGGCATTGGCTAGGAACCAGTTTGCATCTATTGCCCAATGATTTTGAGTTGCAAACCCAGTATAAGCAGGGTGTGGATTGGCCCGGTGGAAAACAATTTTATCAGGCGCTGGTTCCTTACTATGAACAGGCGACCAATGAGATTGGCGTCGCCGGTGACAAAGAGGCGATGGATCAGCTTTATCGCGGATTTAATGTTTCACCGGATGGTGTTTATGGGCCGAATTACGATTACCCAATGCCTGGCATTGTTTCATCTTTAGTTGATCAACAATATGAACAAGCTGTGAGCGATATGGTGTACGACAATATTCAATTGTCAGTCACGCCAACCCCCCAGGGGCGCAATTCATTACCGGGTGAACGTCGTCAATGTGCGGGGAATACGAATTGTATTCCTATTTGCCCTATCCAAGCCAAATACGATGCCACTGTGACGCTCGGGCGAGCATTGCAAACCGGCAATGTTGATGTGTTTTATCGTCATGTTGCGACAAATGTTCAAGTGGATGAAAATACAAAGGATGTTGTTGGTATTGATTATGTGACCTATCAAACTCACGGAGGGATAGCGACGGGCGGCGGTACCGTTACGGGTAAAAAATATGTGATTGCAGCTCACGCGATTGAGACGCCTAAATTATTGCTCATGTCTAAACGTAATAAAGCCTGTCCGAACGGCGTCGCCAACCATAGCGATCAAGTGGGGCGTAATTTGATGGATCACATTATGTATTTGGCCTGGGGTCTGGCGAAAGATCCTGTCTATGGTTTTCGGGGGCCTTTATCTACTGCGGGTATAGAAAGTTTACGTGATGGCGCCTTTCGTAAAGACCGTGCCGCCTATCGTATTGAAATCGGCAATGAAGGTTGGCAGTGGGCAGCAAATGATCCATTCACGACCTTAGCTGATTTTGTATTTGGGCAAAATAATTCGCAATTAAATGGGGATTCTGTCAATCAGCAGGGGATTCCATTACGGTTTGATCCCGCCATGTCTGCGAATAGCGCCTTATTTGGTGCCTCACTGGTGAATACCTTGAATGGTATTTACACACGGCAAATTCGTATGGGCTATTTAATTGAACAATTACCTGATCCGGAAAACCGTGTCGAGTTGTCGGAGACGCTGAAAGATAACTTAGGTTTGCCGCGCCCCAAATTAACCTATCGTGTACGCGAGGATTATGTGCGCAATGCGTTCGTGTCGGCTAAAGATATTTCGACCAAACTCTTTGACGCCCTTGATGCGCGGGAATATACCAAGGCTCCGCCTGCGCCGGTATTTTATGGTGATAAGAGTCAAGTAACGTCGAATAATTTTGAATATCAGGGCCATAATTTTACGTTTTACGGTGCTGGACACATTGTGGGGACGTATCGAATGGGGGACTGCAGAGATACATCGGTGGTGAATCCTCGTCAGCAATCTTGGGATCATAGCAATCTGTTTTTAGTGGGTAGCGGAGTGTTTCCAACGGTTGCAACGGGTAATCCAACCCTCACTTTGGCAGCATTGGCATTCCAGGCAGCAGATCATGTTTTGGAAGACCTTAAAATAAGTTAAAAATTTTTAACTATTCATTGGCTTGCTGTTAGTCTCCATTGAAAACCGCGTGCAAATTGGCGCGGTTTTTGGCTAACTAAATATACCTTCATATTACGCTAACTGGCATTTTCCTACTCATAATGCAGTTTATTGTCATCGTATTTAAAATCAAAATATTACAGTTTTTTATGCTGATAATTAGTTTGAAAACTGTGCATGCGTGTGTTGTCGGATTGTATGTCTGATAGAAAACTGATAAGTTTCACTCAAACTGAGCGTTAATTGGGCGTACTTTAATAAGCGAATAAAGTTAATTTTTACGATTACTTATCAAAAGGTTAGCTGAAAAAAATGACTGCTAAGAAATATATCGTTGTCAATCCACATGAAAGTGAGTTTCCTAACCCCATTACGTTCAAAAAAGGTGATTCTCTTACCGTTGGAGACAAATATGCAGGTCCTGAAGGCTGGGATCTCTGGTTCCTTTGCACTACGCCGGGGCAAGATGCTGGTTGGGTTCCTGGTCAAGTGATTCAGCGCCTAAAAAATTCCAACGGACTGGCGCTTGAGGATTATACGGCAAGAGAACTTAATGTGCATGAAGGGGAACAACTCATTGGCACACGAATGTTGAATGGCTGGGTATGGTGTATAAAAGCTGTCAGTGAAGAATCAGGGTGGGTACCATTAGAAAACTTGAAAGAAGTGGTAGATCCATCCCGCGACTAAAGCACCTTTGCCGTGCAGTCAAACCCTAGATGGCTCCTTGGTGTATTGTGCCAAGAGGATGATGACTGGCTGATATTGAGAGCTTATATCAGGCACGCAGAAGTCATTGGCGTAAAAGTGTTTTTTAACGCGAAAATTTCGTTTCAGATAATAAAAAAGCCAGTATATTCAATATACTGGCTTTAACTTTAAACATTGATGAATGAGCGCCATAAGCTGGAATATAAAAGTCATCAGCGTCTTGTCTTTAACGTCTTTAACGTCTTTAACAAACTCTGCGCCTTATATTCCAAATGCAGAGTGGCGGGTTGACTAGTCGTTATGACGTTTGCCTGAACGTTTAAGTCTCTCTGCTGCCAATTTGGCTTCTTTCTCTGCTTCTTTTTCGGCCATGATACGGGCGACTTCAATCTTTTCAAGCTCTGCCATCGCAGGCGTTTCTAGCGAGAGTAAGCCTATTTTCCCCGAGCGATATTCATGCAGTAATAACTCTGATGCCTTGTGCATATCGATGCGACCACCGGGACGTAGCGCTCCACGTTTACGGCCGATTTCCTCGAGAAGTGCGACATCATCCTTTGGTAATTCACTTAAGTTATAGCGCTCACAAATCTCTTTTGGATAAGCGGTTAAGAAATACTTGGCGGCGAACAGGGCCACATCTTCATATTCCATCGCCGTATCTTTAATCGCGCCAGTGACGGCAAGGCGATAGCTGCTCGCTTCGTTATCCACTTTGGGCCATAAAATACCCGGGGTGTCCGACAGCACGATACCGTTACGTAAATTGATCCGTTGCTGGGTTTTAGTTACCGCAGGTTCGTTACCGGTTTTGGCGATAACACGGCCAGCTAAGGTATTGATGATGGTAGATTTCCCAACGTTGGGTATTCCCATGATCATAGTGCGAATGTCTTTTTCGGTTTTATCGCGACTTGGCACTAGCTTACGACAGAGATCAGGGATTTTTTTCACCATTGCCGCTTGCAGCGTTGTGATCGCCGTGGCTTTGACGCCTTGCTCACGCTCTAAGTATTCAATCCATTGTGCGGTGATCTCTGGATCGGCCAGATCAGATTTATTGAGCAGTTTGATACAAGGTTTGTCGCCTCGAAGCTGAGCCACCATGGGGTTTTCGCTACTGTAGGGAATACGCGCGTCCAGCACTTCGATAACAAGATCGACCTGAGGCATTGCCTCTTCAATCTCCTTGCGTGCCTTGTGCATATGCCCCGGATACCACTGAATTGCCATGATAACGCCTTGTCCTAAATAACTTAAAGAACGGCTATTCTACCTTGAAGGTGGCGAATGTCATAAAAAAAGCGCCCTAAGGCGCTTTAATCGCTTAATCCTTGACTGTCTCTTGCGATTGTTACTTGGATTAATAGGCTGAATTAAGGCTTAGATTACCCCTAGTTCGCGCAATCTTTCCATCAGATAACTGTCGGCGGTATAACGATCCGATAGCACTACAGCAGGGTTTGGATGTAAAAATAACGGCAAAGAGATCCGTGACTTGGTTTTATCCGTACCTTCAGGATTGATGACGCGGTGTGACGTTGATGGGAAATAGCCGCCAGAGGCTTCCTGTAACATGTCACCGATATTGATAATAATGTTGCCAAAATCGCTTGGAACATCTAACCAAGTGCCATCTTTGGCTTTCACTTGCAATCCAGGCTCATTGGCAGCAGGTAATACTGTGATAAGGTTGATATCTTCATGTGCCGCGGCGCGAATGGCGCCCATTTCTTCACTGCCCGTCATCGGTGGGTAATGCAGAATACGCAGTAAGGTTTTTTGGCTATTGGCGATCATTTCTGGCAATGGTATCGAAAACTTGGCTTTTACGTCTTCTGGTGAGTAGGTTTCAATCCACTCTAAAAGTTCTGCGGCCAGTGCGTTGGCTTTATCGTAATAGGCGAGAATATTGGCACGCAGTGAATCGGGGATACGGCCCCAAGGGTACACGTGGTAGTACTCTTTAATGTCTTTGACTGTGTTGCCTTTGGCGGTTTCAGAAATCGACGCTGGGAAGAAACCGTCGTGGGTTTCTTTTTTAAACATATAGTCGTTTTTGGCTTCTGAATTAAAAAAGGCTTGCCACTCGGTGTAGATGTCTTCAACTAAGCGCTTATCAATCGGATGATTAGATAAAACACCAAAGCCAGTTTCCCGAAGTGATTCAACGAATTGCTGGGCACTGTTTTCAGCGCGGTAATCAATGGTTTCTAATTTCATTTTGGTTTCTACTTGTTATATTTAGTTGTAATTTGACCCGCTGCAAGTGTAGCCGTGCACTGATGTGGGTGCAAATACTCAGCGACTGTGATCTGGAGCAACTGCCGTATTTTCCGTCATTTATGCAGTTGCTTATATGAGTATATGAGCACTTATATTAGTACTTACTTGAGTGGTAAGATTTTAGTCACCAAATCCGTTAGTATGGGCATTAGATTTGTTGTGCTTGGATTGATGTCAGCCGCATTTTGAAGCCGAGTGCAAGAAATCTTGCTTGGAGTGGGTCTTATGTTGGCTTCCTTATAAATCAGCTTCTTAATCAAAGAATATCGAAATACACAACGACGTGAGTCGAAAGGGCATTAATATGAATAAACTGACCGATTTTGAACGCTATGTTATCGAAGAGAAAGGCACTGAACGCCCCTTTAGTGGTGAGTATTATGAGCACGATGCTAAGGGGTTGTATTTATGCAAAAAATGCCATGCCCCCTTGTATCGCTCTGAGCATAAATTTAATGCCCATTGTGGCTGGCCTGCCTTCGATGATGAAATTGCTGGCGCTGTAACCCGCCATATAGACGCTGACGGCCGCAGAACTGAAATTGTTTGTAGCCAGTGCGGCGGTCACTTGGGGCATGTCTTTGAAGGTGAAATGTTAACACCTAACAATATCCGTCACTGTGTTAACTCAGTTTCTATGGTTTTCAAAGGGATGGATAACGCTGTTGAACCAGCACCGAATCACTTTGCAACTTTTGGTGCTGGGTGTTTTTGGTGCGTCGAAGCGATTTTTAAAAGCCTAAAGGGCGTGGTGAATGTCACTTCAGGTTATGTCGGCGGCGAAGCCCATGATGCCGATTATAAATCTGTTTGCTCGGGCCAAACCGGCCATGCTGAGGTTGTGCATATCGAGTTCAACCCTGAGGAAATTGATTTTACGACGCTATTACAGGTCTTTTTTGAGAGCCATGATCCGACCACGCTTAATCGTCAAGGTAATGATAAGGGGCCACAATATCGCTCCGTGGTGTTTACTCATAATGCTGAGCAGATAGAGCAAACTACCGCTATGCTGACTCAGTTAGCAGCAGCCAAGGTTTTTGATGCGCCGATAGTGACCCAAGTTTCAGTGTTTGATACTTTTTATCCCGCTGAAAATTATCACAATGACTACTTCGCTTTACACGGTGAGCAGCCCTATTGTCAGATGGTCGTGCGTCCTAAAGTCGAAAAAGTAAAAGCCTTGTTTGCAAGATTGCAGAAGGTTTAAGTGAATAGGGTGTTAAATACAAAGACGCCACCGATAAAGGTGGCGTTTTTTTATGGGGTTTCTAAAGTGCAAAACCTAGTTGTTCTCTTAACAAGCCGCTTAGCTATCGGTTTAACGATTAGCGTAACTTTTGATTAGCTACCGACGCAACTATCGGCTTTCAGTTAACCATTGGGCGTATTGTTTGGTGTAATAGCTGACAATCAAATCTGCACCCGCCCGCTTTAAGCCGATAAACGTTTCAGTCACCACCGCACGCTCATCCAACGCGCCCGCAAGGGCGGCAAATTTAATGCCCGCATATTCACCGCCGACTTGATAGGCGGCGAGTGGTAAGTGGGTTTCTTGTCTTAAACGGCTGAGCACATCTAAGTAGGGTGTGCCGGGTTTAACCATCAGGATATCGGCGCCTTCGGCTTCATCTAATGAGGCTTCTAACAGGGCTTGACGACCATTAGCATAATCCAGTTGATATCCCTTGCGATTTCCACTGAGTTCACAATCGACCGCGGCTCTAAAAGGACCGTAGAAGGAAGAGGCGAATTTTGCCGAGTGGGCCAGAATCGCCACATACTCAAAACCTGCGGCATCGAGCCCTTGGCGAATGGCTTTCACTTGACCGTCCATCATGGCCGATGGTGCTAACATATCGGCGCCCGCTTTGGCGGCCGTTATCGATTGCTTAACTAAATTTTCGACGGTGAGGTCGTTGCAGACTTCATTATTGTGTACGACGCCGCAATGGCCGTGATCTGTGTATTCACAAAAACAAATGTCGGGGATCACCATCATCTCAGGCACGGTAGCTTTAATGGTGCGCACCATACGGGCGAGTAAACCATTGTCGTCCCATGTATCGCTGCCCTTATCATCTTTAGTGTGGGAAATCCCAAAGGGCATCACATAGCGGATCCCGAGGGCGTAAAGCTCGCAAACTTCATCCGCCAGTGCGCTCTCAGGTAAACGGCTGATGCCAGGTAGCGTGGAGATAGGCACTGCATGGGTGATGTGCTCTTCAATGAACAGGGGATGG
This sequence comes from Shewanella sp. SM87, assembly GCF_025653705.1. Classification (NCBI taxonomy): domain Bacteria; kingdom Pseudomonadati; phylum Pseudomonadota; class Gammaproteobacteria; order Alteromonadales; family Shewanellaceae; genus Shewanella; species Shewanella sp. SM87. Next base: position 164,316 of record NZ_JAKKSC010000007.1, on the reverse strand, counting down.
ATAAGATCGCTCAGCGAAATATGGGTTTCGCGCAGCAGATCGCGCATTGCTTCTGAATTACGTAAGCGTCTTAATCGACGCAATGGAGGCGTGTTTAACATGAAATGTCCTTATCGAAAGCGGGTTAAAGCAATCGTACAATACTAAGGTAATGGCAAGGGATAAATTCGCCCCTTACTTTTCTGCTCTGACAATCAAAGTTGAAAAAGTTTCCCCAAGCGAGCTATATTCATTAATGAGTTTATTGATCATTGACTCAGATCACATAAATTCATCTCGTCCAGATTTGCGACTGAATATCATGCGAGCGCTATTTTAGCTGACTTGCTTGCTTAGCCCTTTGTTTTCGGGCATTTGATGTTATTATTTGCGCCAGTTTTCTCATGGCATATTCGCGCAATACAGATTATGTAAATTTGATGCGAAATCTTGCCCGCTAATCCGGTTTTGAAATGACAATAACACATGAACACTCTGCTTGTATTCTTGCCTTAGACACTTGTACCGAATCCTGCTCAGCTGCGCTGCAATACCAAGGTCAGATTTATGCTGAACTTGCCGATGCACCGCGTGAACACAGTCAACGTCTGCTGCCTATGGTCGATTCAGTGCTCAAGCAAGCGGGCATTCGCTTAGATAAAGTGACTTCGATTGCTTACGGACGAGGCCCTGGCAGTTTTACGGGGATCCGTATCTGCACTAGCATGACGCAAGGTCTGGCACTGGGGTTAGATTTGCCTGTGATTGGTATTTCAACCTTAGCGGCAATGGCACAAATGGCGATTAGCCAGCATCAAGCCGAGCAAGTTTTGTGCGCCATTGATGCGCGCATGGGCGAAGTGTATTGGGGCCAGTTTGTGGCCGTTGATGGTATTGCAACGCTTGTCGGTAAAGAAGTGGTCAGTGCGCCTGCGGACGTACTACTTCAGCTCGATACTCAAGCGCCAATTGTGGGCTGCGGCACAGGTTTTGATGCTTATCCCGATTTGCTGGCACTCGGCAAGGGGATTTTAGCTCTCGAGGCCGTGAAATATCCCGATGCAAAGGCTATGCTGATATTGGCTGAAGCAGGCATCAAAGCAGGACTGATAACCTCGGTCGATGAGCTTGAACCTGTGTACTTACGTGATACAGTCACATGGAAAAAGTTACCCGGCCGTGAATAAGCTGTTCTTTGCCTGAGTATCTGCGATAGAATCTCAGGCAATTACTGCTAAGCATTCTTAACTATGAATGGCTTAACGATGAATAGTGCAAACTTAAGGCTTCTTGATGCAAGTTAATGTGAATCAAATGAGTTTGATGAATGCTGTAGCGAGTAATAGACCCGCTATCGTTCAGGGGCTGACTGCGCCTGAATCGTCACGCCCAGTGATTGAGCAAGATGCCGTTGAAGCCCTTAGTTTAGAAACTCAGCCTAAAAGTAAAAACGCAGCGGGAAATTTACAGTCAAGGCTTGGTGCGCACCTCGAGTATGAGCAAGATACGCGTGGCCATCAGGGAGCGATTGCCCAATATTTACAAACCCAACATGCCGCCAAACGCGATGAAATTCAGCAAATGGTGGGTGTGGACTTGTATGCTTGAGCATCAAAAAACGTCTTCCCGTTCAACCTCGCGATTTTCCTCTTCTAAACTGACAGGCTTAGCCACAAGTGGTGTGCCAAGCCGTGGTTTGTTTATTATCGAGCTAGTTTTAGCTTTATTGATAACTCGAATTCCCTATTTGAGCGTGCCGTTTAAATGGCTTGAAAGCTATTTTCATGAACTGTCCCATGGCATTGCAACGATTTTAAGCTCGGGCGTGGTCAGCCATATTCAGTTGTTTCCGAATGGAGCAGGATTTTGTTTTAGCCAAGGCGGCTCGCCGATGTTTATTGGCTTTGCAGGGTATTTTGGTGCGGCCTGTTGGGGATATTTAATCTATTTATTAGCAACTTGGCCAAAGGGGATCCGCGTGAGTTTTGCCTTGCTAGGTGCCTTAGTTGTGCTAAGCGGCTTGCTTTGGGGCAGGGATATTCTCACGTTAGCGATTTTAGCTGTGCTGACTATTATTTTGTTGTTACCGCTTAAACTCAGTCAAAACAAAATGTTGACCCAGTTTTTGCGTATTATTGGCTTGATGATCATGCTTAATGCACTTGCGAGTCCGACTGTGTTGCTCGGGCTTGATGGTCAAGGTGATGCAGTGATGTTGGCCGAGCGTTCTTGGATCCCCGCGTGGATTTGGGTGGGATTATGGTTATTAACCAGTGCCTGCGCTTTGTATTTTGCGTGGCGCCGCGTAGATAATGCCGCAAGTCGTTAGTTCTCAAGCTTGTTTAATGCCTCAGTCGTCTAGTGTTTTCCCCATCGTGTTTCTGCTTTGAACTTTGTTGATTTAGGTAAAGGTGATTTTGCTCATCACTTTGAGCTATAACCACTTATGTCGCTTAAAGCTTAGTTTTCCGACTTCTATTCCTTGGATTTTTGGCCATTGGCTGCTAGGTTAAGCCTTCGGTATCCATGGAGAATTACAATGAAAAAAGTCACCTTAGTTGCCAGTCTGCTGCTTGCTGGTTTATGTTCGAGTGTTACCTATGCCGATGAAAGCTTAGATAAAGTCTTAAAAAGCGATTTTCGTCAGGCCAAAAATGCCAGCCGTGACGTTTATCGTCATCCCGCTGAAACCTTAACTTTTTTTGGCATTACCCCAAAACAGACTGTGATTGAACTCTGGCCGGGTAATGGCTGGTACAGTGAAATATTAGGGCCTTATCTTGCTAAAGAGGGCCAATATATCGCAGCCAGTTTCGAAACGGCTCCTGCGACAGATACTCCCGGAAATCGTTATCGCGCGAACGCGGGTACTAAGTATGCTGCGTGGATGACGGCCAATAAAGACGTCATGGGCAATGCTAAGATTGTTACCTTCGATCCTCCACATAAGATGGATTTAGGCGCTGATGGTAGTGCTGATCTGGTATTAACCTTCCGAAATCTACATAACTGGGCATCAACAGATCAATTGGAAAACGTGTTTGCCGCGTCTTATAAAGTGTTGAAGGACGGCGGTATCTTTGGCGTGGTAGAGCATAGAGCCAACGAAGGAATGAACTTCAGCACTGGCTATATGGATCAAGCCGCTATGGTTGCTTTAGCCAAAAAAGCAGGTTTTACCTTAGTTGAAAGTGCAGAAATCAATGCGAACCCCAAAGATACGAAAGATTACGCCAAAGGTGTTTGGACGCTACCGCCCTCTTTTGCCTTGGGTGATACCGATAAAGAAAAATACCAAGCGATCGGTGAAAGTGACCGTATGACACTTAAATTTGTCAAAAAATCATCTTAATTACCTGACATCAGAGGCATTATGTGGCAATCTTTCGCCCCCAAAAATCAAATCGAATTTGTATTACCTCATATTACGGTCGCGGGCCGATTATGGGGGGCGAAGGATAAACCTTTATTGCTTGCCTTACATGGTTGGTTAGATAACGCCAACAGTTTTGAACCCTTAGCAGCGCATTTACTCGATTATCAAGTGCTCGCCATTGATTGGCCAGGACACGGCTTTTCTGCACATAGGCCGGGACACTATCCGCTGCATTGGATTGATTATTTGTATGATTTAGACGCGTTGTTAACGGCATTACCGCAAAAGCCAGCGGCAATGATTGGGCATTCGCTTGGCGGTATAATCGCCTCAGCTTACACGGCGACATTTCCCGAAAAGGTTAACAAGCTGGTATTGATTGAAGCGTTAAGCCCCTTGTCTGAGTTGCCAACGCAAGCTAAGGCGCGATTGAAAAAAAGCTTCTATCAGCATGAGAAGTATTTAACTCAGAAGCATGGGCAGGCAAAGATTTACGACAGTATAGATACTGCGGTGCGGGCGAGGGCACATTTAACAGGACTTGCCGAACCTTGGTGTCGTTTGTTGCTCGATCGTAATATGCAGCCCGAAGGTGATGGCATAGGTTGGCGTAGTGATCCTCGATTAAGATTAGATTCACCCCAACGATTAACCTTCGCCCAAGTTGATGCCTTGATGCAGGATATCAATGTCGAAACCTTATTAATTTGTGGCAAACAGGGATTTAGCCAGTTGCAGAGCGCGATACCTAAGGCCAGAACGTGGTTCAAGCATTTGTCTGAGCACATAATTGAGGGCGATCATCATGTGCATATGGACAATGCCGAAGGCGTTGCACGTTTGATCCGCAAATTCGTTTAATAGGTTGCTTATATGGGTATAAAAAAGACGCTAGGTTTTTTGTTTTTTTTATGTGATGATGATCAAAATTAAAACGCTCGTATGATTTATGACGAGTAAATTAATAACTATAAAATGTAAGCCGGTATTTTAACTCGGTATTTATCGAGTCTTGACGCTTGTATGGATATTGTTTCCGCAGTTGTGGGGATTTAGGAGAGAGTAGTGGATCAGCCTTGGATTAATCATTTGCCAGAAGATGTGCCTGCTGAAATTAATGTGGAACAATACTCATCGCTTGTCGATATGTTCGAGACAGCGGTGGCTAAGTATGAAGATCAACCTGCATTTATCAACATGGGTGCCACGCTAACCTATCGTAAATTGGAAGAACGCAGCCGAGCATTCGCTGCGTATTTACAAAATGAATTAAAGCTTGAAAAGGGCGACCGTGTCGCCTTGATGATGCCAAACCTGTTGCAGTATCCCATTGCACTGTTTGGTGTTTTGCGTGCAGGTATGGTGGTTGTTAACGTTAACCCACTTTATACACCGCGCGAACTTAAACATCAGTTGATTGACTCTGGCGCTAAAGCCATTGTGGTGGTGTCAAACTTCGCCCGCACTTTAGAAGAAGTGGTCGATCAAACTCCCGTTGAAAGCGTGATTATCACCAGTTTAGGTGATCAATTAAGTGCACCAAAACGTACCTTAGTGAACTTTGTGGTGAAGTACATCAAGAAGTTAGTGCCAAAATACGATTTACCCCATGCCTTATCAATGCGCGATACCTTATCAACGGGTCGTCGCATGCAATACATCAAACCTGAAGTCACTAACGATGATTTAGCGTTTTTACAATACACAGGTGGCACCACTGGGGTTTCTAAAGGCGCTATGTTGACCCATGGCAATATTGTCGCAAACGTATTGCAGGCTGATGGTGCATATTCTCCCGCTTTAAACGATGGCAGTGAGTTTGTCGTAACGGCCTTGCCGCTGTATCACATCTTCGCCTTGACCGTGAATTGCCTGCTGTTTTTGCACAAAGGTAGTCAGAATTTACTCATCACCAATCCTCGTGATATCCCAGGATTTGTGGCTGAGTTGAAAAAGTATCCTTTCACCGCATTAACTGGGGTAAATACCTTATTTAACGCTTTAGTGAACAGTGATGATTTTTCCCAGTTGGATTTCTCACGCTTAAAACTCTCTATCGGTGGCGGCATGGCGGTACAAAAAGCCGTGGCGGATAAATGGCAAACCATTACTAAAACCCGTTTACTTGAAGGTTATGGTCTGACGGAAGCCTCACCCTTATTAACCTGTTGTCCATATAACTTAGACGGTTATAACGGTTCAATTGGTTTTCCTGCCCCTTCGACACTGATCCAAATCCGTAATGATGACGGCAAGGTATTAGCCCAAGGCGAAACCGGCGAGCTTTTTGGTAAAGGTCCTCAGGTGATGAAAGGCTATTGGCAACGTCCTGAAGAAACCGCCAAAGTGATCGACACTGACGGCTGGTTAGCCACGGGCGATATTGGTTACATGGATGAGAAAGGTTTCTTCTATATTGTCGACCGTAAGAAAGACATGATCTTAGTATCAGGCTTTAACGTATTCCCTAACGAAGTCGAAGAAGTGGTTGCACTTCATCCAAAAGTGATTGAAGTGGCTGCCGTTGGTGTGCCAAACGACGCCAGTGGTGAGTTAGTGAAGGTATTTGTGGTGGCAAAAGATAAATCTTTAACCGCTGAAGACATCATTAAGCACTGCCGTATTCATTTAACGGGATATAAAGTGCCGAAGCTGGTAGAATTTAGGGACGAGTTACCTAAAACCAACGTGGGTAAAATCTTGCGACGAGAGCTTAGAGACGAAGCTAAGCGCGCGTAAGATTGAAGCCGGCATTTGCCGGCTTTTGTTTTTATGGACTGTGATTGACCCACAGGATCTGGAGAAGAATTTGTCAGCGTTTCAATATGTGAGTGATGAAGCAAGCCTTAATGCCCTCGTTGCCCAATATAAACAGAGTAAGATACTCGTGTTAGATACCGAGTTTGTTCGTACTCGTACTTATTATGCCAAGTTAGGTTTGATCCAAGCCTATGATGGTAAAACCTTAGCTTTGATTGATCCGGTCGCTTTACCTGATTTAGCCCAATTTTGGGCGCTGTTATCGGACCCGAATATCGTTAAGCTAGTGCATTCCTGCAGTGAAGACTTAGAAGTTTTTGCCCACTACGGCAAATGTCAGCCTACGCCTTTGTTTGATAGCCAAATTGCCGCCTCTTTGTGTGGTATGGGCCACGGTGTGGGTTATGCCAAGTTAGTTGAAACTTGCCTTGGTGAAGTGATCGATAAAGGTGAGTCGCGTACAGATTGGATCCGTCGTCCTTTAACGGAAGCCCAGTTAAGCTACGCCGCCAATGACGTCCTGTATTTGTATCAGCTCTATCCTCAACTGGAAGCGAAACTCTGCGCCCAAGGGCGTTTAGCTTGGTTATACGAGGAAGGGGAAAGGATGACTCAGGGCAGGCTTGCCGATCCTGATCTTGATACAGCCTATTTGAAAGTGAAAAATGCTTTTCAACTCACTGAAATTCAATTGGCTTACCTTAAAGTGCTCGCCAAATGGCGCCTTGAAAAAGCCTTAGTCCGTGATTTAGCCTTAGGTTTTGTGATCAAAGATCATGGTCTTATTGCATTAGCGAAGAAGCAACCTAAAACTTCGGCTGATTTGTTTAAGCTCAATGACTTGACCGAACAGGAAAAACGCATTCACGGCAAAGATTTATTACGTGTGCTACAAACTGCGGATTTGGTTAATTTACCCGAGTTAGTGGATGTATTGGCGTTAAAATCAGGCTACAAATCGGCCTTTAAAGCGATTAAAAGCTGTTTGGTCGAATTATGCGAAAAGCATGATGTGCCGCAGGAAATGCTCGGTTCTAAACGTCATATCCATGAGTTTTTGCAATGGCGTTGGGATAAGCAACAAGGGGATTTACCGGCAGTGTTATGCGGTTGGCGAGGGGAATTAGCAACTGAGGCTTTAGCAAAGCTTCAGGTCTAGTGCTTAATATTTCGTACTTGAATCCATTGCTGAAAAACATCCACACCAAAATGTCATCTTCAATTGAAGATGACATTTTTTGTATCATCGACTTATCTGTCAGGCAAAGTGACGTTAAGCTCGAGTACCGACAGGTTGGCGTCGTTTTGATCTAACTGCACAGAAACTTGATCATCAGAAATCGGCACATATTTGCGAATAACGGCAATGATCTCTTGTTTCATCTGTGGGAAATAATCGGGAGTGTCCCTTTGTCCACGTTGATGAGCCACGATGATCTGTAGGCGCTCTTTTGCCATTACCGCAGTGCTAGGCTTTTTCTTGCTTTTGAAATAGTCGAGTAAAGACATAATTAGCTACCAAATATCCGTTGTAAGAAACCTTTCTTTTCTTCCGTAATAAAGCGTACTGGTACATCTTCACCCAGTAAGCGTGCGACTGTATCACTGTAGGCTAAACCCGCATCACTTTCTTGGTCGATAATCACAGGTACGCCTGAGTTAGAGGCTTTCAGTACAGATTGTGACTCAGGAATAACGCCGAGTAACTCAATGGCCAGAATTTCTTGAACATCGTCAACACTCAACATTTCGCCCGATTTTACACGGCTCGGTGAATAACGAGTCAAGAGTAAATATTCTTTTATCGGCTCTAGATTCAGTTCTGCGCGGCGTGATTTGCTTTGCAGCATACCTAAAATACGGTCTGAGTCGCGCACTGAACTGACTTCTGGGTTCGTGGTCACAATGGCGATATCGGCAAAATACAATGCCATCATAGCGCCTTGCTCAATCCCAGCGGGAGAGTCACACAGAATAAACTCAAAGTCTTTGGCCAAATCGTCTAGAACACGGCCGACGCCTTCTTTGGTCAGTGCATCTTTATCACGGGTCTGTGAAGCGGGTAAAACGAATAACTTATCGCAGCGTTTATCTTTGATCAGCGCTTGATTTAAATTGGCTTCACCATTGATCACATTAACGAAGTCATAAACAACACGACGCTCGCAACCCATGATCAAGTCTAAGTTTCGTAAACCTATATCGAAATCAATAACGACTGTCTTGTGTCCTTGCATGGCAAGACCGGTCGCAATTGCAGCACTCGATGTGGTTTTACCTACGCCGCCTTTACCTGAAGTGACAACAATAATTTGTGCCATGTTTCTCTCTATCCTTTGTTCTGCCATTTAGAGGGGCAATGATTCAACCATAAGCGACTCACCGTTTAGGCGAATGCAGCCGCTTTTATCTGAGCTATGTTGTTGTAGATTTTCAGCGAGCCAATATTGCCCTGCTATTGAAACGAGTTCGGCCTCCAGAGAGTGGGCAATGATAACGGCGCTGGTATCGCCCGCGGCGCCTGCCATGGCTTTCCCTCGTAATGCGCCATAGATATGAATGCTACCATCTGCGATGACTTCTGCGCCATTGCCTACCGCACCAAATATGATTAAATCACCATTTTTTGCGTAGACTTGTTGGCCTGAACGAATATTTTGCTTCACTATTTTAGTTTGGCGCGGGGCCGGCGGCGGGGTACTGCTCTGTTTTCCCGCTTTGACTATGGCAAGGCCTAAGTCTTTTGCTTGTTTACTGAGTACGGTTGTCGCGCCCGTTATACCAACAATCACTAATTGACGTGAGATCAGCAGATCCTTTAACGCACTTAAATTCAAGCTGTCGTGCTGAATGGCACTCAGATTGACGACTAAAGGAGCACCCAGAAAAAACTGAGGAGCTTGTGCCAACTTACTGTCTAATTCAGTCATGACAGCTTGTAAATCGCTGCTATTAATATGAAGCACTGAAAGAGTAAAAGAAGCGCCTTTTAACTCTAAGCTAGGTTTTGACATCCCGGCACTATTCTCCAGAAATCATCAGTCGGTTCGCTGATTTTACAATTAAATTACTAGGCGACCATGTTATAGTGTGCCCCATTGACTGGCAAGTTTGAACTATTGGATATTTGATTCTTATGCTATGTGCCGTTTATAAAAGTAGCCGAAAGGCTGATACTTATTTATTTGTGAAGAAAAGAGATTGTTTTGACGATGTTCCAGTGCCTTTGATGGAAATGTTTGGCGTGCCAAAGTTGGTGATGGTGTTTCCAATCGCTAAGCGCGACGCGTTAGGAATGGCAGATATACATAAAGTCAGAGCAGCAATGGCAGAAAATGGCTTTTATTTACAAATTCCACCACCTCAGGTGAATTTATTGGCTGAGCATAAGCTGAGCCTTGGGATCAAAGATTAACTTGGCAGCATCAAGACGCTGCTAATGAGCTCAGGCGCGTCAAACCACACTCGTTAATCTCAGTGGCATTGCGTATCTGACGACAAATTAGTGTAAAATAGCCCGCATTGAGCGGGTTTTTTATTAAGAAGATACAGTTAATCATGGCATTTTGGCAGAGTAAAACATTAGCGCAGATGAGCACAACCGAGTGGGAATCCCTGTGTGACGGTTGTGGTAAATGTTGTTTAAACAAGTTGATAGATGATGAAACCGAAGACTTGTATTACACCAATGCAGCTTGCCTTTTGCTCGATCATCAAACGGCAGGCTGTCTGCATTACAGTGACCGTTTCACCTATGTCCCCCAATGTACAGTGATCACGATTGATAATATCCATGAGCTAACTTGGTTGCCCGACAGTTGTGCCTATCGCCGCCTAGCGGCAGGGCGTGAGCTACCGAGCTGGCATCCGCTGCTCACAGGCTCCAAAGAAGCGATGCATTTAGCGGGTATGTCGATCCAAGGCAAGGTGGTGGATGAAAGACGCGTGAAGGATATTGAAGATCATATCGTGCTATGGCCACTTAAAGACGTGGATTAACAGACGTGAATTCATTTTGCCGTAGCGTTATCGATTGAAAATTAACTTATTAATTGAAACGACACTTGTTGATTGGAAAGTGACCGTCAGAATGAAAACAACAAGGGAGCGATTATCGCTCCCTTGTGCATTTTGGGTGTTAAGTGAATTTAAACTCCATCAAATAATGCTCGACTAGATTTTTAATCCCACCATCAACTGATCCAGTTGCCCCGCAGTCGCTTGCAGCTCATCGCAACCTGAAACTGACTGGTTGGCCGATTGCTCCACATTGTGGGACTGGTTGCGGATTTCCATCAGGTTAGTCGCAATCTCGTTGGCCACTGCCGATTGTTCTTCGGCCGAGGTGGCGATTAGTACACTCATTTCAAACACTTTGTTGCTGTGGTGGGCGATAAACTCTAAGTCTTTACCCGTTTGCAGTACGTGTTGTTTACCTTCATTGGCTTGATTCACAGTACGCGACATCACTTGTGTCAGATTGCGAGTACCCGATTGAAGTGATTCGATCATGGTTTTGATTTCAACCGTTGCGGCCTGAGTTCTCCCCGCTAAAGTACGTACCTCATCGGCCACCACGGCAAAGCCACGTCCTTGTTCACCTGCGCGTGCCGCTTCAATCGCCGCGTTGAGGGCCAGTAGGTTGGTTTGCTGGGAAATCGCATTAATGGTTGACACCACTTCATCAATTTTACTGGCGTTGTCATTGAGTACACCTACCGCATTTGAGGCCGCAGAGATTTCATCTGATAACACGTCGATAGCCTTAACTGTGGTTTCAATATCTTTCCCGCCCGCACTAACCTGTTGATTGGCTTCTTGGGTTTCGGCTGAGGATTGTTCGGCATTGCGGGCAACTTCTTTCACTGCGGCAGTCATTTCTTCCATTGCCGTCGCTAAGGAGTCCAGATGTTGTCTCTGGTTTACCGCCAAGGATTGACCTTGCTGCGCAGTGCTACGAAACGATGATACAACTTCGCGTATTTTAGCGGTCGATTCTGCGATTTGCTTGACTAAGGTATGTTGACGTTCTACTAAGGTATCTATGCTGATAGCTAAGATACTGAACTCGTCTTTTACTTCGAAGAAGTTTAAACGCCCCGTTAAATCACCCGATGCGGCCCGTTTTAATGCCATCACTGTCGTATAAAGTGCGCCGCCTACGAAGGTTGAAATGTAATAGCTGAACAAAAATAGCACAAATAAGAGTGCCGCCATTAGGCCATAAACCAGCAGGTTATCGTTGGCGAGCAAGGCATCAATTTCTTTGCTGTCTAGGGGAATAATCGTGATCAGATTTTGATCGTTAACCCGACTCACAACTCTAGGTTGCTTACCGCTATCATCAATACCACCACCACTGCGAGCGATGGATTGGGCTTTGCTATCGGCTTCATTTACCGAAACAATGCTGACATTACCTTCAATTTCGCGACTAAGTTGATTAAGGATAGTTTGGCGTTCTTGCTCTGGTAGTTTGTTATATAAGCTGCCAGTGACTTGGTTGATTTGTTGTGAAGCATTTTGCAGACTGTTGAGCTGTCCTTGAATTAAGGTTTGCTGGGATTGGTTATCTAGGAAAAGCGCCAGTCCAACAATCATCAACATGGGAACGATAGAGAGAATAGCGAATTTAGTTTTTAAGGTCATATGGATAAGATATTGATCTATCCAGCGAAATTTTACTTCTTTCATGAGTGCCTCGATAAAATGGGCCATGAACCGAATTTATATCGGTCAGTTTGCCATAGACTTTATAGTTTTCTGTTTTGTAATGATTTATATGGTTAATGTAGTCTAATTGCAGTCATTATTGTGTTGTTTGCTGCAATTTTGGCAAGGTACAGGTATGAGTTTACAGTTTAGTTACAAGTTCTGCTAGTGGCTGAAAGCGGAAGTTGTTTACGTCAGAATCGAGGTTTGGGTTTCCCCTTGAGCAAAACTCAGGCTCTGAACTGGGGTAACACATGAATTTGCATGATAAAAACCCCCAATAAGCCCTAGTAATATGCCGCTCGCTCGCGTAAAATTTCTATCCTTTTATTTCGTTATAGCTAGCAAAGCGTCTGGCATTAACGCCCGATAACCTGAGCACCCAAATAGCCTGAAAGTTTGGCGCCCATAGCACTTGTTTATCAAGCGCGACTATGCAGTGGAAGAGAAAATGCAGCAGTTAACTGAGATCGTAGAACAAGCCTTAGTCATTATTGACCAGGCCAGTGATCTAAAAGCACTGGATGATATCCGTGTCGATTACCTTGGTAAGAAAGGTAAGATCACCGACATGATGAAAATGATGGGTAGCTTAAGCCCTGAAGAAAAGCCAGCCTTTGGCCAAGCGGTCAATGATGCTAAACAGGCGATTCAACAAAAATTAACTGAGCGCATCGATGGTCTGAAGAGTTCGGAATTGGAAGCCAAATTAATCGCTGAAAAGATTGATGTGACTTTGCCAGGCCGCACCCAAGAGATCGGTGGCTTACATCCTGTGACTCGAACCATTGAGCGCATCGAAACCTTTTTCGGGGAATTAGGGTTCTCGGTAAAGCAGGGGCCTGAAATTGAAGATGATTTCCACAATTTCGACGCACTGAATATCTCTGAGCACCATCCAGCGCGTGCTGATCATGATACCTTTTATTTCAATCCTAAACTGATGTTGCGTACCCAAACTTCGGGCGTGCAAATCCGTACTATGGAAACTGAAAAGCCACCATTACGCATTATTTCTCCGGGTCGTGTTTATCGTAACGATTACGACCAAACTCACACACCTATGTTCCACCAAGTGGAAGGGCTTTTGGTTGATGAGCATGTGAACTTTGCCGAATTGAAAGGCATTTTGCATGACTTCCTGCGTAATTTCTTCGAAGAAGATCTGCAAGTGCGTTTCCGTCCATCTTACTTCCCATTCACTGAACCTTCAGCGGAAGTGGACGTGATGGGCAAAAATGGTAAATGGCTAGAAGTGCTTGGCTGCGGTATGGTACATCCGAATGTGCTGCGCAGCGTTGGCATAGATCCAGAAAAATACTCTGGTTTTGCTTTTGGTATGGGTGTCGAGCGCTTAACTATGTTGCGTTACGGCGTAAACGATTTACGTGCGTTTTTTGAAAACGACCTACGTTTCCTGAAGCAATTTAAATAACGGAGCTGTAATAGCATGAAATTTAGCGAATCTTGGCTTCGTGAATGGGTAAACCCTTCAGTCAGCCGTGAAGCATTATCCCACCAGATCACTATGGCCGGTCTCGAAGTCGATGACGTTGAAGCCGTAGCTGCCGATTTTAGCGGTGTCGTGATTGGTGAAGTGGTTGAGTGTGGTCAGCATCCCGATGCCGATAAACTGCGCGTGACCAAAATCAACGTTGGTGGTAGCGAACTTATCGATATCGTCTGCGGTGCACCAAACTGCCGTCAGGGTCTTAAAGTGGCCGTGGCTATGGTTGGCGCCGTATTACCTGGCGATTTCAAAATCAAGAAAGCCAAGCTGCGTGGCATGCCATCAGAAGGTATGTTGTGTTCATACAGCGAGCTTGGCATTAACGTAGAAAGCGATGGCATCATCGAATTGCCATTGGACGCGCCGCTTGGCACTGATATCCGTGATTATCTGCAACTTAACGATGCCGTTATCGATGTGGATTTAACGGCTAACCGTGCCGATTGCTTAGGCATGGCAGGCCTTGCCCGTGAAGTGGGCGTGTTAAACCGCCAAACAGTGGTTGAGCCACAGTGGCAAGCTGTTACGGCAACGACAGATGCAAAGGTCACGATTAACGTTAACGCGCCTGCAGCGTGTCCACGTTACTTAGGCCGTGTGGTTAAAAACGTCAATGTGAAAGCGCCTACGCCATTATGGATGCAGGAAAAACTGCGCCGTAGCGGTATTCGCTCTATCGATCCTATCGTAGACATCACTAACTTTGTGTTGATTGAATTCGGTCAACCTATGCACGCTTTCGATCTGGCCAAATTAACAGGCGATATCCAAGTGCGTTTAGGCACTGGCGAAGAGAAAATCACCCTGCTTGATGGCAGCGAAGTCACGATTCCATGCGATACCTTAGTGATCGCCGATGATGCGCGTCCATTAGCCCTTGCTGGTGTGTTTGGCGGCGAATATTCAGGCGTGAGCGACACGACCCAAGACATACTGCTTGAATGTGCGTTCTTCGCGCCACTTGCCATTATGGGTAAGTCACGTCGTTTAGGTTTGCATACAGATTCATCACACCGCTTTGAGCGTGGTGTTGACCCTGAGATGCAACACAAGGTTATCGACCGTGCTACGCGTTTAGTACTGGATATCTGTGGCGGTGAAGCTGGCCCTGTAGTTGAGGCTAAATCAGAAGCTGATTTACCCAAACCTGCACAAATCGTTTTACGTCGTAGCAAGTTAGATAAAATCCTCGGTCACCATGTACCAGATACAGATGTGGTCGAAATTCTACAACGTCTCGGCTTCAGTGTGGTTGTGGGCCAAGATAGTTGGCAGGTCACTACCGCGACTTATCGTTTTGATATGGCGATTGAAGAAGATTTGATCGAAGAAGTGGCCCGTATTTACGGTTATAACAATATCCCGAATACGGCGCCTGTTGCCGCGCTGCGTATGTCAGATCATAAAGAATCTGACTTAAGCCTAAAACGCGTGCGTGCCTTATTGGTCGCTCGTGGTTTCCAAGAAGCGGTAACCTACAGCTTTGTCGATCCAAAACTGCAAAATCTGGTTCACCCTGGTTTAGACGCTATGGTGTTACCAAACCCAATTTCCAGTGAAATGTCGGCCATGCGCCTGTCAATGTTCACCGGTTTATTGGCCGCCGTTGGCTACAACCAAAGTCGTCAACAGAGTCGCGTGAGACTTTTTGAAACTGGCCTGCGCTTTGTTCCTGATATCAATGCAGAATCCGGTGTAAGACAGCAAGCAATGCTCGCTTGTGTCATTACTGGGCCCCAAAATGATGAACATTGGGCTATGGAATCGAAAACTGTTGATTTTTTCGACCTTAAAGGTGATTTAGAAGCAATTATCGGCTTGACAGTTTCCGCATCAGAATTTAGCTTTAGAGGAGCGACGCATTCTGCTCTCCATCCGGGGCAATGTGCTGAAATATTGAGAAATGATCGAGTGATCGGTCATATAGGTGCAATCCATCCTAGTTTGGAGAAGCCTTTTGGACTCAATGGTAAAACCATCGTTTTTGAGTTGGAATTGGATGCTTTATTGCATACCAGTTTGCCGCTAGCCCAAGCTGTATCTAAGTTTCCAGCTAATCGTCGTGACATCGCAGTCGTAGTAGATGAGAGTGTATCTGCAGGTGATGTAATGAAATTGATAAGAAAAGTTGGCGAAAATCAGTTGGTTGGCATAAACTTGTTCGATGTATACTTAGGTAAAGGTGTTGAACCTGGCAAGAAGAGCCTGGCGATAGCACTTACATTACAAGACACTACTCGTACGCTTGAGGAAAAAGAGATTGCTGAGACCGTTGGTTCAGTCGTTTCTGCCCTTAAGTCCGAGTTCAACGCATCGTTGAGGGATTAAAGTATGGCACTTACCAAAGCCGAAATGGCAGAACATCTTTTTGAAACACTCGGAATGAACAAACGTGTCGCCAAAGAGATGGTTGAGTCGTTCTTTGAAGAGATTCGGGGCGCACTTGAAAGTGGTGAGCAGGTCAAGTTATCTGGCTTTGGCAACTTTGACCTTAGGGACAAGAATCAAAGACCGGGAAGGAACCCAAAAACAGGCGAAGATATCCCAATTTCTGCTCGTCGTGTCGTGACTTTCCGTCCCGGCCAAAAGCTGAAAACTCGTGTAGAAGCAGCAAACACGGGTAAGTAATTTCGTTTGTTTGATGGGAAAGCCACTCCTTAGAGAGTGGCTTTCCTGTTTATTTTTTCGTGCAATATCTCCATTGTTTTTATCCACTGTCTGAGGTGAATTCTTTGTCAAGACAGCCCAAACATTTTGACCGTCGTTTTAAACTCGCCTTATTACACCCTAGATACTGGGCCACTTGGTTAGTGATTGGTCTATTAGTGATTTTCGGACTCATGCCCGCATGGCTGCGTGATCCTATTGCAAGATTATTGGCAAAAATAGTGATGCCAATTGCCAAAAAGCCCATTAGCGTTGCCAGAGCCAACTTAAGGGCGTGCTTTCCAGAACAATCTTCCGCCGAGATTGAAGTGTTAATCCGTGAGAACGTGCAAAACTTCGTTTTGGTGTTGTTAGCACAGGGCGAATTGCTGGTGCGCTCAAAAGCGCATTTACGTCGTCGAGTCAATTTAATCGGCTTTGAGCATGTGACTAAAGCGCAGGCTGCGGGGCAGCCGATCATTTTTATCATGCCCCATGTGTGGCCAATTGATTATGCTGGTTTACGCCTTAACCTTGAGTTGCCTATGGTGACTATGGCCAAAGCCCATAAAAACGGCTTATTCAATTGGTTTAGTAATCGTGTACGCAGCATTTGTGGTGGCCATGTGTATATGCGCGAGGCGGGCATTCGGGCGTTATTGGCTGAGCTTAAGCGCGGTAACAGTTTCTTTTATCTTCCCGATGAAGACTTAGGTCCTGAACAAAGCGTGTTTGCGCCTTTTTTAGGCACAGTGAAGGCAACGCTACCTGTTGTTGGGCGTTTAGCGCAGGCGGGTAATGCCCAAGTGCTGCCAGTAAAGATTGGCTACAACCAAGCGACACGCCAATTTGATCTCACCGTGATGGCGGCCGTTGCGCCTGAAGAGATGGTGGGCAAAGAAAACGAGGCGTTGGCACTGAACAAAGTGGTCGAGCAAGTGATCTTAGCTTACCCAGAGCAGTATATGTGGTTCCTGCGCGTTCTCAAGACGCGCCCAGAGGGTGAAGCTTCTATTTACGGCTGATATAGCGTGACTGAAATAGTGTGGTTTAAAATGGCTTTGAGCGCGAAGTGCTCGAAGCCATTTTTGTGTTGAAGAGCGTTCTTTATTGATAGCATTCTTTATTTATAGAGCGTTTTATCAATAGCGTTGTCGTTAACAATGCGTATCGTGGATGATTAATCCTCGTTCTGTTCCATCTCAAGTTGCATCAGTAACATATCTTCGCCATCGAGTACGCGAGTACGAAAGCTTTGACACGCAGGGCAGACGACCGTGCGCTCACTCAGTACGGATTCAGTCTGGCAGTCTTGGCAAAGTATCACTAGCGGCTGAATTTGCATATTGAGTAGGGCTTCTTTGCAAATCCCATCGAGCTTAAAGGTATCGAAGGCCGTTTGTAGCAGGCTAGGTTCAACCCCGCTCATGACTCCCAGTTTGATATCCACTCGGGTGATTTTATCGGCATGATTGGCCTGCGCGTGCTGTTCGCATTGCTCAATCAGGGCACTCACAATCGAATATTCGTGCATCAGCAAATCCTTGGCAGCAGTTCACCTTGGGGAAGATCGAGATAACGTTTAGTATTCCAAGGTGTTCTTAGCACGACTTTCCCCACTAAATCATCACTCACAGTGCCGATTATCGCTGCATGCTCACAGCGCCCAAAGCGTTGCATGATCTCGAGCGCACCTAAGGCGATGTCGTTGGGAACGGCGAGGATGAAAGTGCCTTCGTTGGCAAGATCCATGGCTTCGAAACCATAGAGTTCGCACAGACCTTTGACTTCATCGCTGACGGGAATACTGGTTTCATTCACTGTGATGCCAACATTGGAGGCAACAGCCCATTCGTTGAGCACCGCCGATAAGCCGCCGCGAGTCGCATCGCGCATCGCATGAATGGGAATATTGGCGGCGATCAATTGCTCGACTATCGGCCAGAGCGTCGCGCAGTCACTTTGCAATGCCGATTCGAGTGTGAGTCCTTCTCGCGCCATTAAAATCGCTGCACCGTGGCAGCCAATATCACGGGAGACAATAATGGCATCGCCCACGGTGACATTCGCCGCGGAAATATTGGGACGCAAGATACGACCAATGCCTGAGGTATTAATAAATAAACCATCGGCGCACCCCTTGGGTACGACTTTAGTGTCGCCGCAGACAATCCGTGCACCACTGTGTTTTAATTCTTTCGCCATACTGCGGACAATCGTAGTTAAATCCTTGATAGAAAAGCCTTCTTCGATGATCACACTACAACTCAAATACTGAGGTTCTGCGCCCATCATAGCAAGATCGTTGACTGTGCCTGCGATGGCGAGTTTGCCGATATCACCACCGGCAAAAAATAAAGGGGATACGGTGAAAGAGTCTGTGGTAAAGGCGTTGGCACCGTGCAAATCGAGTTTGGCAGCGTCTTCTTCGCTGCGAAGGATTGGGTTATCAAACTCGGCAAAAAACAGATCACGGATCAGTTTATTCATTTCTTTGCCGCCACCGCCGTGGCTGAGTTGAATGGATTTATCTTTAAGCGTATCAGCCATGATGTAGTTCCTTGATATCGATACCTTGATAGCGGTAATAGGCATTGCAAGCACCTTCGGAGCTGACCATGCAACTGCCTAAGGGTGTTTCGGGATTGCAGCCGCGGCCAAAAACTTTACAGTCCTTTGGTTTAGCAAGCCCACGAAGTATATCGCCGCACTGGCAGGCTTTATGATCGTCAATTTCCTTCACAGGTAGGCGGTCTTTAAAGCGCAGTTCGGCGTCCCTGTGGGCATATTCGGGTTTAAGCTGCAGCGCTGAATTGGGGATTGGGCCTAGTCCACGCCAGCGAAATTGCGGTCTGACATTGAAGAATTGATTTACTTTGGCCTGCGCCGTGAGGTTGCCGTCCTGTGAAACTGCGCGGCTGTATTGGATATCGAGCTCAGCTTTACCCGCGGCTTTTTGGCGCACAATCCGTAAAATCGACTCCATCACATCGACGGGCTCAAATCCTGCGACCACTACGGGCGTGCCATAGTTTTCGACTGTGCTGCGATAGATTTTTGCGCCACTGATCACGCTCACATGGGCTGGGCCGATAAAGGCGTTGACCCTCGCTTTTGGGTCGTGCATCACGGCATCAATTGCGGGGGGCACTAATACATGATTGATATGAAATAGTAGATTTTCGAGTTTTTCTTGTTCGGCCAGTTGTAACAAAATTGCTGTCATTGGGGTTGAGGTTTCAAAGCCAATGGCGAAGAACACTACGGTTTTATCGGGATTGTCGCGGGCAATTTTGAGCGTATCTAAGGGATCGTAAATTGGGCGAATATCGCAGCCCTTGGCCCTAAAACTGGCTAATGAGCCTTGAGAACCGGGCACGCGGATCATATCGCCCAGGGTCACAAGAATAACATTTTCTTGGGAGGCAAGCGCCGCGGCTTGGTCAATGCGCTCTTTAGGCATAATGCACACTGGGCAGCCAGGACCATGGATAAATTCAATATTATCCGGCAGTAAATCTAGCAAGCCGTATTTCATAATCGTATGAGTATGGCCACCACAGACTTCCATGATATTGATTTGTTGCTTAACCAATTTAGCGGTTAACTGAATATCCCGTGCTAAATTGGCAATCGTTTGGGGATCGCGAAAGCCTTGATAGAGGTGTTTTAGTTCAAGCATGCTTTTTCCTCGGTGCACTCGATAGGGGGGCGCCTTGCGATTTAATCCTGCACTGCTGATGGTCAGTGTATGGCTTCATTTTCAAGCTTAGTGACGATTTCTTTGTATAGATCAATGCTTTGCTGCGCATCTTCCTTATCAATTTTGTTCATCACAAAACCAATATGGATAAGTACATAGTCGCCAATTTCCAGTGGCTCATTCATTAAATGACTGCTGACATCGCGGCGCACGCCTAAGGTGTCGACTGTGACGCTCTGGCGCTCAATATCGACCGCCACCACTTGGGAAGGTATGGACAAGCACATTATTGTGCACCTCGAATATTGTCTTTAAGCCAAGCGGCTACTGCCTGTATGGAATCGCCGTCTTTAATTGAGACTTCAATAATTTGAGTTGCTGGATTGAGTTTTTTAAGCTGCGCTCTGGCTTCGTCCATCTTGAAATCAAAATAGGGCAGTAGATCGCACTTAGTGATAAAAACTACATCGGCGCGGCGGAACATCACAGGATATTTCTCAATCTTATCATCGCCTTCTGGCACTGATAGCAGCACGATATTTTTGTGAGTGCCCACATCATAACTGGCTGGGCAGACGAGATTACCGACGTTTTCGACAAAGCAAATATCGAGTCCTTCAAGCGGCAGATGATGTAGGGCACCGTGCACCATAAAGGCGTCGAGGTGACAGGCGCTGCCCGTTTGAATTTGATAGGCCTTAATGCCTTTAGCGATGAGGCGGTCGGCATCGCGGGAGGTTTCTAAGTCGCCCTCGATCACCGCATAGTTGAGCTGCGTGTATTCTTTGAGATTTTCTAATAGGGTGGTTTTACCACTGCCTGGGCTACTCATGATGTTGAAGGCCGTGATGTTATGTGCCTCAAAGTGGGCACGGTTATGACCAGCTTCGACATCATTTTTATCTAAAATTTTGTGGATGACTGACAAGGTTTTTTTATCGTTTAACTGAGGATTTGTGTGTAACTCTTGATGGCTATGCTCATGAGTATGTGAATGGTCATGAGTATGTGAATGGTCATGATTATGCTCATGGCTATGGGCATGCGCGCCTAGATGATCATGGTCGTGGCGGGTAAGGGAGCAGCCGCAGTCTTTACACATTTTACCTCTCCTTGTATCGGCAGAGTACGAGGACTTTGCCTGACAAATAATGATTGATGTACGAATCGTTAATTTGGTTACGCTAATGTTGAGTGTGATACAAATTGCGCTACGGATCTTTGATGTTCGTCAGGTTTATGGGGATAAAAATAGCGAGCGAACATCAGGGGTTATCAAATAAGTAAGGTTATTGACTCTGATGAATGCCATACCAAAGTTGGCCTAGGGCGATGCCGCCATCATTGATGGGGATCTGTTTACTGGATAACACTTTATTTCCTTGGGCGCTGAGCTTGCTCAGGCAGTATTCCAATAGATATTTATTTTGAAATACGCCACCGCAGAGCACGGTTGGGAGGTGTTGATACTGGGCAGCATAATCACAAATAGCATCACCTAAGGTGTGTAAAAAGGCGCGGGCGATGGCATAGCATCTATTGTCTGTTAGCGGTTGTGCTGTAATCAATTCAACAACTTGCTTGAACATCTCACTGCTTCGCCACTGGTCGATGTCAAGAGGTAAGTTAAGCGAAATGACTTCAAGGGCTAATGCATCGGCGCGATTGGCCGCGGCTTCTATTGCCATGCCCGCTTGGCCTTCAAACAGTGTGGTTTCGATTAAACCTAAGGCGCAGGCGAGGGCATCGAACAGTCGCCCGACAGAGGAGGTTTTTATCGCGCTGCCGTTCTGCCAGATCTTATGTAAGTTAGCCAGGGTGTTTGGGCGTATGTTGTTTAATATAGGTAATTGTAATGCGAGCACAGCATCGAGGCTCATTTGCTCGAACAATAATGCCAGTAACAACCTCACGGGTTGCTTAATGGCTTGCTCGCCGCCTAGCAGGGCTATGGGCTCAAAATGGGCCAGTCGCTGCGCTTTATCGAGCGTAGTTAATAGCACTTCACCGCCCCATAAACTGCCATCGTCGCCAAGCCCTGTACCGTCAAAACTAAAGCCCAATACGGGATCTCGATATTGGTTAACTGCCATTACGCTGAGCACATGGGCATGGTGGTGTTGCACCGATAAACATTGATTTTGACGGGTATCGCTGAGTTTTATACTCGGGTTTGAGTGCATTTCAGCCCAGCGCGAAGGGGCATAATCTGGGTGTTTATCGCGAATAATAAGATTTGGCGTAAAGTGATACAACCGAGCAAAAGTGGCTAAAGTGCGCTCAAAATATTGCTCGGCGCTGACACTGAACAGGTCGCCAATATGGGGACTTAAAAACACATTATTGCCAAAACCTAAGGCGATGGCATTTTTTTGTTGTGCGCCCACGGCCAAAATCGATTGGGTCAGCGGTATCTCTAAGGGGAAACTTAACGGTGCATAGCCGCGGGCGAGGCGCAATACTTGCAACTCTACGGAGGAATCTAGTTGCGGCTGGATCACTTGCACCACACTGTCATCACAGCCATTAATAATCGGCCGATTATGATCGACTATCGCATCCACCACATGGCTTAAGTGACTAATAAGCTCATCACAATCAGTGATGATAGGTTCACCGGAAACATTGGCGCTGGTTGCAACTAATGGCCCTTTGAAGAGACCTAATAGCAAATGATGTAGCGGTGTGTAGGGTAAAAATACCCCGAGTTTATTCAGATTGGGGGCGACAGCTAAGCTGAGATCATGTTCGGCTCGGCTGCTCATAAGCACTATGGGCCTTTCCTGCGAACTCAGCACTCGCCACTCGGCATCCGGCCCTGTGACATAGTGCTGCGCCATGGTGATATCCGCCATCATCACCGCTAGCGGCTTGGCCTGGCGCTGTTTTCGCAGCCTGAGTGCGTTGACGGCATTGTCACTTCGGGCATCACAGATTAAGTGAAATCCACCCAATCCTTTAATTGCCAGAATCTGCCCTTGGCGTAATCTATCAGCCGCAGCTGTCAGTACCGCAAGGTCCGTACTCAATTCAGGTGCGCTGACATTTGAGGCACTGGGAAGGATGTATTCCCCTTGCGGTGTTTTTAAACTGAGTCTGGGGCCACAGGCGGGGCAACTTATGGGCTGGGCATGGTAGCGGCGGTCGAGTGGGTTTTGATATTCTTTGGCGCACTCGGGACACATGTCAAAATCGGCCATAGCGGTGTTGTGCCTATCATAGGGTAAAGCATTGATAATCGTGTATCGAGGGCCACAGTTAGTGCAGTTGGTAAAGGCATAGCCAAAGTGGCGGTCATCAGGATTATGCATGTCGTTCATGCAGTCTTGGCAGGTACTTTTATCTGCCGATACCGCCACCTGCGCACCTATCGGTGAACTTGGGTCATCGTCCTCATGGCTGTCGCTTTTTATAATCTCAAACGTGGTTTCGCTTAATAAAATCGGCAGTGGTATTTGGCTGATATTGTCGATACGGGCGAGTGGCGGTGGAGTGGTATTGAGTACAGTGATAAAGCGAGTGAGGTTTTCATCATTACCTTGCAGCTCAATGGTCACGCCCTTGGCATTGTTGAGCACAGTACCCGTCAGTTGAAACTCAAGGGCATAACGATAGACAAAGGGGCGAAATCCCACCCCTTGTACTATGCCAGTGACGTGCAACTGACAACGCTTTAACGTGGCTCCCTTGTGGACAAGGTATTCCAACGCGAGCCTTCGTTTTATCTGCAGGTGACTGTGCTTTTTGTGGCGACTATTATGCCTATGTGGCTTCATGCGTTGTGACTTAACTTTTGGCCTCCTAATCATGGGCATTTAGTTGTCGCTGCTTAACGTAAAGTGCACCAACGGCTAAGTTATCGCCGTCTAAATCTAGGCTGCGATTGATCACCAATGGAAAGTTTTTGCCTAAGCGCAAGCTGATGCGTTTGCACAGGGTTTCATTGATTAATTCATTGCCCGCTAAGGCTATATTGTGCACGCCGATATTTAAATCGATATGCTCGATCCAGTTAGATAAATAGTCCGCCAGCGAGTCTTGCATCGCAAAGGCAAGCTGACTCGGATCGTCATTACCCGCAATACGAAAACTTAACACTGTGCCTAAGGTTTTACACCAATTTAGGCTGCGGTGGGCTTCACCTTTGGTCAGCGGATAATCGATACGCGGTGCATTAGCACCGTGGTAGCGCATGGCGGCGGCCATGAGTGCATCGCTTAGCCTTGCTTGGCTTTGAGTCTCTTCTTGGGTATTGAGGCCAATTAATATGGCTGCAATCGCCCACAGGCTTTGTAAGTTGTCCCGTCTGCCGTGAAGCTTTAGGCTTAAAAGTTTTAGGTAATCTTCGGGAAACAGGCTCTTAAATTTTTGCGCTACGGCTTTTTGTGGACTGCTGTCCAGTTGATGGAAGATTTCGTAACCGTTATCGGGTAGCTCGGGCAGGGCGAAGAAAAGTTCAGTGTCGCCCTTATTATCGCAGGTGACAATTTGACTGGCGTGGGTATGGCTTAAGTAAATGACCGCAGCATTTTTTGTCTGTTTATGACTGGTAAACTTACCGTTGAGCAGCGCACTGAATAGCGCTGCGTCTGCAAGGGTGTGATTTTCTGTGTTGACTGTATTTTGATTATTATCGCTTAGCATACTGGTGCAATGAATATCACTGTCTTCACTTGACGGTACTTGAGTCAATACTGCCACACTCAGTTCGCCTTGGTGCGATCGTGAACGTTTCGCCGCTTGCCATTGGGCTTGATAGCCGTGAAAACTGACTTTTTCCCTTAAGGGTTCTGGAGCGATAAAGTGCTTGGTTTGAACCTGTGTTGGGCTTAAATTGTGACTGGCGATTTGTGCCCAAGCACCATCGACCCACGCTAGCTTCGGCCTATTATGCGGCCCTTTAATGTAAACCCAATCGACCCCTTTTTGTCGTAATACTTCCCCGAGCACTAAGATCACTCGGCTGTAGGCAAAGCAAATGTCGTACAGTGGCGCACTGAGTTTGTCGTGTTCTTGCGTGGGTCTCGCGCAGATAAGCGGCTTTTCAATACTCGAAAGCGCGAGCACCTGCGCATCGTTCAGACAAAAATGGGCGTTCAGCGTATTGGGATTACAAATTAACAGTTGTGGCCGCTCGCTTAAGGGCTGCTCAAACGGTGTCAGGCTGAGTTGCAGATTATCGGCGGCCGCTAATGTCAGTGGGCCTTGTGTCAGCAGTCCCTGTGCCATGGCTTTAATATCTGACAAGGTTAACGCTTTTTGTGCGGACGTTAATTGTGTTTCGCCCTTGCAGCAAGGGCAAATTAAATCGAGTGTGCCAAACTTAGCCGACTGATTATCGCCAATCAACGGATAACAATGCTGGCAAAAAGGCACTATGGCAGGGCTTGATCCAGACTGTGGAAAGGGCAGTAAGGTTTTACTGCCTTGGGGCTCGTCGATGACTTTAATACTAGAGTCAATCAACCAAGCGGAAATCAAAAAGTCCGCGGCAATGGCATCGGCCAATTGTTCTAGTTGGTTTTGCTCGCCCTGAGCTTCAATAAAATAGCTTTGGGGGCCAAAGTCATGTTGGCCACTATATTGACCTGAGCTATGTTGACCATCACAGCCTATGCTGATATTTAGTTCATCATAATTTAGATATTGATTACATAAATGCGCGTACAAAGGCACCTGACGTGAGCAGGTAAAATCAAATCTGATGTTTTTCATCTTCTATATACTTTCACCAGTAGTAACGCCACGTTTATAAGAGTCAGGGATCAGCGAGTCGATACTATGCTCGGCAACACGCGTTGCAGTGAACCCAAGGGAGGCTAAGTGGGATAACAAGCTTGATTCCATTAAAGGTACCGCGGCGGCGACTTTAGGGGTCAAGCCTAGCACCATAGGTTCGAGCACTGTTGGGGTGACGCCCAGCACAAAGGTCTTAGGTCTGTCGCCAACCATTTCCATCATATTGAGGGTTTGCAGCATTTCGACTTCATGGGCGCTGCCTTGCCAGTCGATTTCCTTCGGCGCTTTATCAAAATCGAAGAAATAGACTTCGCCCGCTTCTACGCCATTGGCATTAACTGTATCGACCACGATTAAATAATCGTATTGGCAAATAATAGGGATAAGTCCCTGAGCCAAGGTGCCGCCATCGAGCAGCTTTAGCTGGTGGGACTCATGGGTAAACTGATAATTATCAGCTATATAATTGACAAAATGTACGCCGATGCCTTCATCGGCGTACAGGACATTGCCAATACCGAGTAGCAATATCTTCATTGGACTCCTAGTGGTGTGAGTCTGGCTTTGGGTAGTCATAGCCAGAGACAATCGAGTCAACTGAGTTATGTTTGAAGCGTATCCCTGACCAAACCGCCATATAGACGTGGATAACCACAAAGATAACAAATGCCCAAGTGAGGTAGTGATGCCAAATCCTAACTTGTGCTAGCCCACCCATTTGTGCCGTGATCCAAGCGGCGCTGCCCCAAAGCATGCCACCTAAACCTTGGTGATACACATTGGCATACAACACCAGACCCGTTATACATATCACAAGAGCGACCAGTGAGATTGCTACATAAGTCACAAATTGCAGCGGTCCATATACACCGGCTTTATGTAAGTGTCCCATCCATAAGTAAGATTTCAGCTGAGTGATCCAGCTTTTTACACTCATCACATCGCGAAATGAGCGCCGCTCAATGTCGCTTCGGCTGAAAAAATACAGGTAGAAGCGCACTAAAGTGATTGCGGTTAGTACAAAACCGCAAATCAGATGAGCGAAGCGGATCCAGCCTTGTACGAGTACGTCCGTACTTTCAGGCGCCACAAGAAACGGCCAAGCAATATAGAATCCGGTGATCACTAGCACCAGAATTGATAGTGCCCTGAGCCAGTGGAAAATCCGTATTGCCGGACTAAAAATCAGTGTCCGAATGCGGGTTGCAGAATGGTTCATTTTGCGTTCCCTCCCTCGATTATTGACCATTGGGACTGACACGGAACTCGCTCAATGCTTGGCCTTTGAAATCCATCACGTGTACAGAACACGCCATGCAAGGGTCAAATGAGTGAATAATACGTATCACCTCAAGGGGCTTAGTAGGATCTTCCAGTTTCAAGCCAATTAAAGAGGCTTCATAGGGACCCATTTTACCGTTGGCATCCACAGGACCTGCGTTCCAGGTCGTCGGTACCACGGCTTGATAGTTCTCAATCACTCCATTTTTAATGCGGATCCAGTGGCTTAACATGCCGCGTGGCGCCTCGATCATGGCGTGACCTACATACTCTTTATTTGGATCAATATTAGGTTTTACATAGGTAGATTCATCGGACTGGATATTCGTCAGCAGCGCATCAAAGGTTTTTAACCCTTCTTGGGCGACGATGACTGTCTGTAACATACGGGCTGCAGTGCGACCTAAAGTGGTAAATAGAGCCGCTACGGGTAGACCTGTGCGAGCGAGCAGGCCATTGACCGAATCCACGACCACCTTGTTACCGCGGGCATAACTCACCAATAGGCAAGCGAGTGGACCCACTTCGACAGGTTCACCTTGATAACGGGGAGATTTCACCCATGAGTATTTGCCATCACCATCCAGTGTTGGCAATTTGCCGTAGACAGTGTCGCGTTCAACAAAACCAGTGTAATTAGGAATCGTTGTACCGTCATAGGGATGCTGCGGCGCATCGGCGCTATACCAAGCGTGGCTGACGTCTTCGGCAATCAGATCTGGATTCACATCACTGACGCCGGCAAGGTCGCCATTCATGATCACGCCTTGATTAAACATGTATTCGCCATTGGCTAACACAAAGTCATCGGTCGCCATGAAGTTTTTCACGTTTACGCCGCCCAACACGCTAGGTTCAGTTCCAAAGGCTTCGGCCGCCATCACGATATCTGCTTGATAGGCACGCAGAATAAAGTCAGTTACTGTCGCATGTTTTTGCTTCCATTCCTGCAGGCGAGCAGGGCTGAGCATGTCGCGCACCGAAGTCACACCACCGACAACAACGGATTGTGGATGTGGTGATTTGCCACCAAAAATGGCAAGCATCTCTGCCGCAACACGTTGTACTTCAAGCGCTTTAAGGTAGTGAGATAGCGCGATAAGGTTTTGCTCTGGGGTAAATTTATAGGTGCCATTGCCCCAATAAGCGTTGGCAAATGGACCTAATTTTCCCGTTTCGACAAAGCCTTTAACTCTTTCTTGTACCGCTTTTAAATCACCTTCACCCGCCGCTATGGGATGGTCTGTGTATTTCAGGGCAACTTGTGCCGCTTTAGCAGGATCGGCGCTCAGTGCAGAAACCACATCAACCCAATCTAAGCCGTGTAGATGGTAAAAATGGACAATATGGTCGTGCATGTATAAAGAGGTTTGCATTAATGAACGTAAGTATCTTGCGTTCAATGGAATTTGAATTCCTAACGCATTTTCAACCGCCTCAGTACCGCAGCGGTAGTGGGAATAGGTACATACGCCACAGATACGTTGCACAATAAGGCCAACATCCATAGGCGTGCGGCCTTTGAGAATGACTTCAATACCGCGCCAAAGTGTGGAGGATGACCAAGCCTTGTTGATGACGTTATTTTCATCAACTTCGACTTCGATACGTAAGTGACCCTCGATACGTGTGATAGGGTCGATAACAACGCGCTTGCTCATGGGTTATTCCTCCAGCGGTTTGGCAAAAATACTGGCAACGGCATGGGCTCCAATGCCCACCACAGTCGCGCCTAAAATCACCGCACCAATAGTATCTGCGGTCGCATCCAATCCATGGAGGAGTTGACGGCCAAGGGGTTTTTCAAAGTCAGCCATATCGTCCCAGAAGTTAGGTTCTGAGCAACCCATACAACCGTGTCCAGCGAGTACTGGCCAGCTAGTGTGATGGTTAAAGCGCTCGGTTGGGCAGTTGTTGTAGGTGTAAGGACCTTTACAACCGACTTTATAAAGGCAGTAGCCTTCTTTCGCACCGTGATCGCCAAATTCTTCAACGAATTCACCAGCATCGAAGCGACCGCGGCGTTCACAGTTATCGTGTACCCGTGCGCCGTAAGCCCATTTAGGTCTATTAAACATATCCAGCGCAGGTAATTTTCCGAACATGATGAAGTACATCAAAGTGCCGACTATGTTCTTTTCACTCGGTGGGCAACCGCCTAAGTTAATCACGGGTTTACTGACCACTTCATGCACGCCTTTCGCCCCCGTTGGGTTTGGATAAGCGGCTTGCACCCCACCAAACGCCGCACAAGTGCCAACAGAGATAATCGCGGCGGCGCCTTCAGCAGCATGCTTGATGATTTCTAACCCTGTGTGGCCTTTACAACCCACAGTTAAGAAACTGCCGTTATTTGCAGTCGGAATCGCCCCTTCAACGGCCAGTAAATAGCGGCCCTTGTAGGTTTCGAGTGCATGTTCGAGGTTTTCTTCGGCTTGCCAACCCGCTGCAGCCATTAAGGTTTCGTGATATTCCAAGGAAATATGATCGAAAATCAGTGAGTCTAGATTGGGGGTATCGGTACGAATTAAAGATTCGGAGCAGCCAGTACATTCGGCCATATGTAACCAGATTAAGGGTACACGATCGGCTAATTCGGCAGCTTCGGCTACTAAGTTACTAAAGGGGAGGGGTAATGCGAGCATGCTCGTCACCATGGCACTCCACTTCATAAAATCACGGCGACTAATGCCGTGCTGTTGCATTTTCTCTATCAGCGATTGTTGTTGACGGGGAGCGAATTGGCGTAACGCATCTAAGCGCGCCTTTCCCTGTTCATATAGGGCTGCATGTGTGTCCATGGGTCAACCTTTTTTGTTATTTAAATGTAAATTGGTAAGGGTTTACATAATTGACAGTGTCAGTTTAGGCCGTTGGAGTGTAAAGATTATTGATGTATATCAAGAATTTTTAAGAGATGTGACTGAACTGATTTTGACATTTAATTAACATGACGCAGATCTAATTTCACTTTTTCTAATGGGACAAAATGTCTCACATTTGCCATTTTGGATGAAATCGGTCACTTAATCAGCACTCATGTGATTAAGGCCATGCAGATGACTATGGTTCATTCGCGTGGTGAGTCTGGGCGAGCAGGTTAATTAAACTTATATAAGCTTGTTTAAGAAAACCTTAAGATTCAGTTAATAGATTCGAACGTAATCGTTAACGCGGAATATGCTATGAAGAAAATATTATTGTTACTCAGTTTATTGGCCGCAGGCGTACAAGCCGCGCCATCGCTGGACTATCAAGTGTTTAATGCGCAAAACCAAGCTGTTTCCCTGAGTGAGTTTAAAGGCAAAGTCGTCTATGTCGATTTTTGGGCATCCTGGTGTGGCCCTTGTCGTAAATCGTTTCCTTGGATGAATGAAATACAAAAAAAGTATCAAGATCAGGGATTAGCTGTCGTCGCTATCAACTTAGATACAGATAATGAGTTAGCCCAGGAATTCTTAAAACAAGTCCCTGCCAATTTTTCAGTGCGTTTTAACCCCGAAGGTGATGTCGCTCGCAGTTTCGATTTGCTGGGCATGCCGAGCAGTTTTATGTTCAATCGTCAAGGTCAGTTAGTACAGCATCATGTTGGCTTTTATGCCGATAAAACCGCTGAATACGAGCAAAAACTCGTCAATTTACTGAAGGAGTAATTTATGCTTAAACCCGCATTAGTCGCAGTAACGCTCATCATAGGTTTGAGTGGATGTTCAAGTTTAGGAGTGCAGCCGTGGGAGAAAGGCCAGTTGGCCCGCAGCGATATGGCGCTCGACAGTGAAAAGCTCGACCTAGCACTCGATGATCATATTTATTTTAGTAAAGAAGGCAGTAGCGGCGGTCGTGCATTTGCCGGTGGTGGATGTGGCTGTAACTAAACTCTCCGTTGGTGTTATTTGCCCTTAGATGTAACGAATAAATGTAACGCACAGATGTAATGAACTGACGTACTAAAACAAATCTGACGAGCAGATGTTCTAAAATCTGGGGCGAAATCCCGCGGTATTGAATAGATTGAAGTGACCTACAGGTGTTGTCAGCTATGACCCAAAAAAAGAACCCAATAAATACAAGACAATCGAAGCAGATAGCGGGTGCTCTCGCATTAGCCAGTTGTGGACTGTTTGCAACAAGTGGCCATGCGACTGAATTATCTAAAAAAGCTGACGACTGGAAGATCGATGCTGCGTTAATGTATTACGGTGAGCAAGATAGAGTACAAGCCATCGAAGCTATAGGCACAGCGCAAAAAGCCTTTGGCGATGACAGTGTGCTGGATCTCAAACTCGTGGTTGATAGTCTAACGGGGCCTTCAGCATCGGGCGCCGTGGCCCAAAGTTCTAGCCAAACGTTTACTCGACCATCTGGTAATGGTCAATATCATGTTTCAGCGGGGGAAACGCCGTTAGATGACACCTTTCACGATACTCGCGTACAAGCCAATGTCGGTTGGAGTGAAGTGCTAACACCAGATTGGAAACTCAATGTTGGCGCATATGGCTCGAAAGAGTTTGATTATATGTCAATGGGCATCAATGCCGGAATTGAGCGAGGGTTTAATAAAGACAACACCACTTTATTTTTAGGTACGGCTTATAGTTTCGATGTGGTTGACCCCGTTGGCGGTCGTCCGGTGGATTTATCTTCGATGGTCATTCGCGATAACTTCACTAGTGAGGAAGCTTATCGCAGCGCATTCGATGCGACCCGTCAAGGTGGCAGTGATAATAAGCAGACCGCGGATGTGATGTTAGGTATCACCCAAGTGCTTAGTCAGCGCTGGTTGTTGCAGGCCAATTACGGCTTGTCGAGTGTGAATGGCTATTTAACGGATCCCTACAAGGTGCTCAGTGTGGTGGATAACAACGGCATTACTCAGGATTTATTGTATGAGAGCCGCCCCGATTCGCGCTTGAAACACAGTTTTTACGTGATGACCAAAGGCGCATTAGATGCGGGTGTGGTGGATTTTTCCTATCGTTATAATACCGATGACTGGGACCTCACATCACATACCTTAGAAACCCATTATAGGTATTACTTTACCGGCAATTTATATGGTCAATTACATCTGCGCTATTACCAACAAACTGCGGCTAACTTCTATCAACCTTTCTTGATGGCTGATACGCCACTGCCAGAGTTTGCCAGTGCCGATTATCGTATCGGTGATATGTCGGCTTATACGATAGGTATTAAATTTGGCCATAGATTATCGGGCGGTCATGAAATGTCGTATCGCTTAGAGTATTACCAACAGGATCCGAAAAATAACGGCGCTACGATTCCTGGAGAGCTGCAAAACTTCGATCTATTTCCGACTCAGAAGGCAATTACAGCACAGTTTAGTTATTCTTTTTAATACGAAATAATGCTACTGGCTCAGATAGCAAGGCGTTAAACTGTATGGGTAGCTTAGCTACCCATACTCAATTTACCCCTGAACTTATTCAATCGCAATCCCAGTGGGATGCCATGTGAAGAGGTGATTTATGATGTCGACATCATCCCTAAAGACCGCACCTTATTCGTTGCAGCGCCGTGATTGGGGTTATGTGGGTGAATTTAGGGCCATGGCGAGTCCCTGTGAAATACTCATTGGGTGCGATCAACTTGATATTGCAGACGATATGTTGGACATGGCAGTCACTGAGGCGCTGCGTATCGAACATAAGTACAGTCGCTTTATCGCGCAGAATTGTCTGTGGCAATTAAACCATGCCAATGGTCATAAGCAGCTTATCGATGAAGAAACCTGGCAGTTATTAGCTTTTGCTAAACAATGTTTTCAGCTCAGTGATGGACTCTTTGATATTTCTGCTGGGCCGTTAATGGAACTGTGGCGCTTTGATCCCAAAGCCCAATTGCCCGAACATGGTCGCATACTTGCCGCGAAAGCCTTAGTGGGGTTTGAGCGTATCGAGTTTGATTCGCGCCATATTGAGATGCCAACAGGAATGAAATTGGATTTTGGTGGTATCGCAAAAGAATATGCGGTCGACAGAGTCGCCTATGAGTTAGCCGAATGTTATCCAGACATTCCAGTGTTAGTGAATTTTGGCGGTGATATCGCTTGTCCCGTGTCCAAAGTGACGCCATGGCAAGTGGGAATTGAAGACCCACGACACCTCGATCACGCTGCGAGTGTACTAGCGATTAGTCAGGGTGCATTAGCGACCAGTGGCGATACGCGGCGCTTTTTTGAAGTCGATGGAAAGCGTTACGGCCATATTGTCGACCCACGCACTGGCTATCCCGTTATCCATGCGCCGCGCTCTGTGACTGTGTTAGGGCCAAACTGCGTGACTGCAGGTATGCTCGCCACTATGGCTATGCTGCAGGGGCGATACGCGGAAGATTTTTTACAGCAACAAGATGTTAAGTTCAGTATTTTCCGTTAGGGCTCAGTTAAGGACATTGAATGCGTATTATGTTGGTTGAAGACAATGAGTTATTAGCCCAAGGGATTTGCTTAAGTTTGGCAAAGCTTGGCATGCAAGTTGATCACCTTAATAGTTATCAGCAAGCTTTGCTGGGGGTTAAAAATGAAAGCTTCAGTGCCATAGTGCTCGATCTGGGATTGCCTGACGGTAATGGTAAAGAGTTACTTAAAGCTTGGCGCCAGCAGGGAGTGTCAATTCCCACAATAGTTCTGACCGCTAATACGGATTTTGACACTAAGCTCGAATGTTTAGACATGGGCGCCGATGATTATCTCGGTAAACCTTTTGATGTGCGTGAACTAGCCGCGCGCATTCGTGCCATCGTCAGACGTCAGTATGGGCTCGATCACAATAGTTTGATTATTGGTGCGCTTTGCATTGATTTAAATACCCGTGAAGTGACCTTTCGCGATCAAAATGTGCTGCTTTCACGGCGTGAATTTCAATTACTGCTCGAACTCGCTCAGTCGGCAGGGCGTGTATTGACCCGCAGCCAGTTAGAACAGTTAACCTATGGCTGGGATGAAGTCGGCAGTAATTCAATAGAAGTGCATATCCACCATCTGCGCAAAAAACTTGCCAATGAATTAATCAAAACCGTGCGTGGAATAGGCTATACCTTGATTGAAATAAATTAATTTGAAGAGTTAAGTGACAAGCTCCACTTTTGTGGGTACTGATAATGCAGTGATGACTTGAAGCATAGTCGTTAGGAAAAAGAAGTGATTCGATTAAAGGGGCTAGATGTGTATTCACTGCGTTTGGTACTGACATTATTAATTTTGTCAGGTATTTCAGTATCCGTCGCTGTGTCTAGCTGGTTGAGTACTCGGGATTCTAAGCATCAAATCGAAGAACTCTTCGATGCGCAAATGCTCCAAACCGCTAAAATGTTGGAGTTGTTCTATCATACTGAGCCCAATGCAACAGCTCAGGATCTCGTCATACCCCAAGTGCTCCACGTTCCCGATAGCCAAATCAGTTCCTTTGCCGAAAAGGCCGATGCGCTGAAACTGGCCTATGAGCATAAATTGGCGTTTCAAATTTGGAGTGAGACGGGGGAAGCCTTAGTTTTATCGGATAATATTGGTCATCAACCTATCAGTCGATTCGTACAGGGCTATCATAAGAAAGTGTTCGAAGGAGAACTCTGGCATGTGTTCAGTTTTTTTTCGGTTAAAAATCATGTTTGGATTGTCACAGCTCAACAGGATGAAGTACGCCAAGAGCTTGTATCGCAAATCATGCATAATGCCGTTATCGTGCCCTTGATGGTAGTGCCTTTAACATTAATTATTGTTAGCTTCTTGTTTTATCTCTTGTTTCGGCCATTAAAAACCTTTGAAAGAGAATTAATTGGACGGGCGCCCAACGATTTGACCCCGTTGACTATGTCATTGCCTAAAGAATTAGTCCCTGTTCGGCGCGCATTGAACTTATATATCAATAGTATCGCGCGATTTATTGCCCGTGAGCGTCGTTTTAGCGCCGATGCGGCCCATGAGCTTAAAACGCCATTATCTGTGATTAAATTACATCAACATGGCTTAGAGAGTCTGATTGATGATGATCCGCAGCAGAAATTCCATTTAGCTGCGATAGATGCTGGCGTAGTGCACATGAGTCATACCGTTGAACAATTACTCGTATTAGCAAGGGTGGACTCGATTAATGAGCTTAATGTGTCATCCCACGCTATTTTGCCTATGGTCGAAGATGCGCTTAATCAATTAATGCCACAAATCACAGATTATGAATGGAATATCGATATCGCATCCAATCTAACGGTGACCTGTGATCGTTTTTATTTGCTACTTGTACTGAAGAATATTATCGAAAATGCCTGTAAATACAGCCCACAGGAATCGGAAATTTCAGTGTCGGCCCATGCTTTGGATGATGAAATCTGTATTTGTGTCGCGGATCGAGGCCAAGGCATGACAGAGCCGCAGATTGCCAATGCGACAGAACGTTTTTATCGTGTGAATGAAAATGAAGGCATAGGCGCGGGATTAGGTTTGTCTATCTGCTATCACATCATAGAATTGCACCAAGGTCGTTTAGTGATTGCGCCTAGGGATCAAGGTGGATTATCTGTGACACTTTTTTTGCCAAAATAGTTCAGGCAATGAAATGTTAAAATAGATCCGCAGTTTCAGTGACATCAGCTCAGTTGTTTTGATACATTTAAGCGGGTAAAATTTTGAATTTTCCTGCTGTCTTAGTGTTAATCCTTAGGCTTACCAACGGATTGATTCGCTTATTGTGATATTTCATCTAAGATCATCAACACTTATAAGATCATCAACACTTAGTTGAGGCGTAAAAAGGCTCATTTTACTTTCAATAATGTAGCATTTGGATCACTTAATTTGTTTTTGTAACTTTGAAAACAGAAATAAGCATGATAATGTTATTTTAATATTCATTTTTGGTATAAGCTTATTCTCAAATAGTATTGTGTAGAAGGGGTTAACTGCATCTTTATTTATGAGTTTTTTTCTCCTTCTGATATCTTTCGCGATATGTAAGCAACTGTTTTTTTTCATCCCTAAATCAGAGTGAAAAAAATTCACTGTATACATAAAAAACATTGATTTCTTAGTTTATTTTTTAGGTTACCTATCTATGGTTAGCTTGTTGCGTTGCCCATCGTCCAAACCTTATTCGTCACTCATATGTTCACTGACGCTAGGCGCTGTAGTCGCCCTGTCTGGTGTCGCGTACGCTGAAGAGACAAAACCCGCCGAGGCAGTTCCTGTGGTTACTCCACCGAAAGTGATTTCTCAGCCCAGTACAAAAAATCAAATCAGATTCACTAAGACAGGCGCTTTTGATAGCGAAACTGTCGTGAAGATTGCAAAACGTTTGGCAGCGAAACCTTATGTGACCCTCAAAGATCCTTTGCCAGCTGGCCTTGCTAAACTGTCATACGATGAGTACAGAGATATTCGTTTTAACCCGACTGCGTCTATTTGGCGTGATCAGGGCGTGCCATTTCAAATGCAAATGTTCCACCGTGGTTTCTATTTTCAAGATCTGATCGAGATTGCGATTGTAGAAGGTCAGAATGCAACGCACTTAGCTTATGAGCCTAAATATTTCACTGCGGGTGAAGTGATTACTCAAGCGCTGCCGAATGATGACATTGGCTACTCAGGATTTCGTATTCATAACCAATTGAATACGAATGGTGTATTTGACGAGCTTATGGTATTCCAAGGTGCGAGTTATTTCCGCGCTTTAGGTAAAGGTAACGCCTATGGCTTATCTTCCCGTGGTTTGGCGTTAAAAACGGCTGATGCTGAAGGGGAAGAATTCCCGATATTTCGCGCCTTCTGGGTTGAGCGTCCACACAATGACAGCAACTTGATTGTTGTGCATGCCTTGTTAGATAGCCCAAGCGTAGCAGGTGCCTATACTTTCTCTGTCCGTCCCGGTGATAACACCTTGATTGATGTAGAAGCGACACTGTTTCCTCGTGTTGAGCTGAGCAAAGTCGGTTTAGCACCAAGCACTAGCATGTTCTTACATTCACTCAATGGTCGTCACGACACCGATGATTTTAGACCTGAAGTACATGATTCTGATGGTTTATTGATGTTAAATGGTCGTGGTGAGCATTTATGGCGCCCATTGGCTAATCCACGTCAGTTACAAGTCAGTGCGTTTTCTGACAACTCGCCTCAGGGATTTGGTCTGATCCAACGTGAGCGTGACTATGCGTCATATCAAGATCTAGAAGCCCATTACGAACGTCGCCCAAGCCTATGGATTGAGCCTGTGGGTAATTGGGGGCAAGGTTCAGTGGTGTTGACTGAAATTCCGACCGAGTCTGAAATTCATGACAACATTGTTAGTTATTGGAAACCACGTCAGCCTATTCCTGCTGGTGGTGAATTTCATTTTGCCTATCGCATGAGTTGGGGTGAAGAACCTGCTGCGAAAGTCGGTGCTGTACATATTTCTCGCTCTGCCAGTGGTCGTGCCGATATTGCTAAGGCAACTCCAAGACGTTTATTTGTGGTCGACTATCAAGTTGAAGGTCCGATGACAGATGAAATGCCAGTCGCTAAAGTTGAAGCTTCTGGTGGTGTGGTCACGAACGTGGTGATTGCCCGTAATGCCGCTAAAAATGGCTATCGCTTAGCTTTTGAATTAGAGCCAGAAGATAAAGATCTTATCGAACTGCGCGCTGAAC
Source organism: Shewanella sp. SM87 (assembly GCF_025653705.1). NCBI lineage: Bacteria > Pseudomonadati > Pseudomonadota > Gammaproteobacteria > Alteromonadales > Shewanellaceae > Shewanella > Shewanella sp. SM87. The sequence goes on along the minus strand of NZ_JAKKSC010000007.1, from coordinate 126,969 downwards.
TTAAGTTCCCAACTCCTCGTCAGGTTGAAACCTGGCTCTATCGCTGGACGCTGTAAGGTTCATGACGGAGCAACATGATATGACTGTATCCGATAACTCGGTACTCGAGACGGAAGTCCTCGTGGGTGGTAGTGCTATGCCAAATGAACGGCCTGGTGCTATGGAACCCCAAAATTTAAGTAAGATGCCAGAGGGATTCCCTCGCCGTAGCACTGTGGCTGATGGGGTACGCTCGCGTACCTACCGTCGTGTGTTTGTGGTGGGTGGGGCTTTATTATTATCTTTGTTTGCTATCTATGAAATGGGGGCGGTATTTAGCATTGGCGGAATTACTCCTCTGGAATATTTAGTGCTAGTGCTGTTTGCGGTTAACTTTTGCTGGATTGCTTTGGCGTTTTGTAGCGGTATTGCAGGTTTTTTAATTTTACTGCGAAAACCGCGGGCAAAAGATTTGCAAGTGACTGAACTGCATACGCGAACCGCGATTTTGATGCCGACCTATAACGAATCTCCTGATAGGGTATTCTCGGCGGTTTCAGTGATGGCTGAAACCTTGTCGCAAACGGGTCATGGTCATGCTTTTGATTGGTTTATCTTAAGTGATACTACCGATCCCGATATTGCTTTGCTCGAAGAGCAGGCGTTTCTGGTGTTACGTCAAGAAACCCATAAGCATTCGCGGGTGTATTACCGTCGCCGTCGTAAAAACGTCGCCCGTAAAGCGGGTAACGTAGCCGATTTTTGCCGTCGTTGGGGGTCGCGTTATGATCACTTGTTAGTGCTTGATGCCGACAGTTTGATGGAGTCTTCAACCATCACTGGCTTAGCTCAGCGCATGCAGGCCGATCCTGATGCGGGTTTGATCCAAACGATTCCGTCGTTGATCAATGGCACCACTTTAATGGCCCGTTTACAGCAATTTGCAGCGCGCATTTATGGTCCCGTAATTGGTACCGGTTTAGGCTGGTGGGTACAAAAAGAAGGTAACTTCTGGGGCCACAACGCCATTATCCGCACCGAAGCCTTTATGACCGCGGCTGGATTACCCAACCTTAAGGGTAAGCCACCTTTTGGTGGTCATATCATGAGCCATGACTTTGTTGAAGCTGCGCTGATCCGCCGTGCGGGCTGGAGTGTGGTTATTGCTTATGACTTACCGGGTTCATACGAAGAATGTCCACCGTCGATTATCGACTTAGCCGTGCGTGATCGTCGCTGGTGCCAAGGTAACTTGCAGCATTCGCGTATTTTGCCGACTAAAGGTTTGCACTGGGTAAGCCGTTTACATTTACTGACGGGTATCATGGCTTATTTGTCATCTCCTTTCTGGTTGATGTTGATTTTGACCGGTTTGATGTTGGCCCTGCAGGCACACTTTATTCGACCTGAATATTTCACCGATCAATTTTCACTGTTCCCGACTTGGCCCATCATGGACTCGGATAGGGCATTAAGATTGTTCTATATTACTATGGGGGTTTTGTTTGGCCCTAAAGTATTTGGTGTCTTGTTGCTGCTTAAAGCCGGTGAGTTTGCTCGCAGTGTTGGTGGTCGAATTAAAGCGATATTCAGTGTGATCTTTGAGGTCATACTTTCAGCGCTGATTGCACCTATCATGATGTTTATCCATTGTGGTGCTGTGATGTCAATTCTGATGGGGCGTGACAGTGGTTGGTCGCCGCAACGTCGTGATGACGGTAGTATGCCTTGGATGACGTTAATCTATCGTCACCGCTGGCATATGCTGGCAGGTGTGATGTTAGGTTATGCGGCAATTTTGGATTCTTTGACTTTGTTAGCTTGGATGAGTCCGGCGTTGATCGGTCTGTGGATTGCTGTGCCAATTTCGGCATGGACAGGTTCAGTCAAAATTGGCGAAGTGTTCAAGCGTGCCGGTATTCTTGCAACACCAGAAGAACGTAACCCTGCGCAAATTTGTCTGCAAGCGCAAGAAGCGCGCGCCGCTTACCAAAGACACATTGCTGAGCCTTGGACGTTAGCACAGGTACTTAAAGACCCTGCGTTGATGGAATTGCATTTAGCCATGGTGGATAAACAGCCTTTGCGTGCTGCGGGTACACCAATTGAAGCGATGGAAGCCATAGTGCATGTGAAGGTGCATGAAGCTCGTTGTCAACAGAGCGCATTAGCTTTACTCAATCGTCAAGAAATGGCGATGGTGTTGGCAAATCCTTTGATGTTACGTAGCCTACAGAAATTACCAGAGCAATTTGTCGAAGAAGATCTCGTGTCTTTTTGCTAACGAGCACTTGCTCAGCATATTTATGCGAGTTTGTTTGATATCAATGCCACTGACGACCTCAGTGGCATTTTTCTTTTCATTATCTGGAGTTAACCTCTAGTAATTAATTGATCTCCATGGAATAGTCATATAACAGTGTTGTTGACTGATATAACCGCTGGCTCTCAGGTGACCTTAAAAATAGCTAAGGGAGTATTTATGATATTGAAAAAGATCATTCGCTATTTGCCCCCATCCATGCGTGTAACGCTAAACGTGAGAGAACTCAAATTGATAGAGCAGGAGTTCCACATCGCGAACTTGAAAGCATTGCAGATTAACCCGATGCCGACGAGGCGTAATCTAGCGCAACTATTACTCAGCCTTTTTTTCTGTATTCCAATAATTTTAGTGCCAAAGGTAGGTGCAGCTGATGGCGCTCAATCCTTAACATCAAATTCGAGTATTGCTGCGCAGCCAAATCTTGAGGGTAAAGCTGAAGATCTTACTGCTGTGCTGCCGCTTGCGGCCTTAGTGCCACAGGTGTTGCTATTGGATCTCGCAGGCGTTAATCCAGTATTTGGCCAGCATTATCGTGACTTAACACTTTCTCCTAATACCTTATCTACTGCTGATTTAGTACGAATCCAAGCTGATGTTACCGGTTACTGGCATTATGTGATGACATCCGCAGAATGTAACAACGCTGGAGCCCCAGAGACGGTTTCATCCGTTATTCCAGAGGATCCCCAATATCAAAGGGTGCTTAAGCAAATCGCCCATTTAGTGCAATTGGACACAATTGAACCATGGGAAACTTTAGTGCTAGATGAAAAGCTAACCTTAGGAATGAGTCATCAGATCGTTGATACCATAGCAAAGCGTGTGTGGATATTGGGAGACTTAGCCACTGAGCCTAGAGTGAATCAAGTTTATACCGAAGAACTTATGATTGGCATTAAGCGCTTTCAGCAAAAGCATGGGTTAAAACAGGACGGGGTGATAGGTAAGCAGACCTTATTTTGGGTGAACCAATCGCCAAGGGCGAGGGCGGTACTATTAGCTAAAAACACTATTCGACAAAGAGTGTTTGAACGTAAATTAGAGCCGAGTTATTTGCTGATTAATGTGCCCGCTTTTGAGATGACGTTGGTCGATAATGGTACGCCAGTGTTAAGTTCCAAGGTCATTGTGGGTAAATCTTCTCGGCAAACACCGATTTTGGACAGTCAGATTTCTAGCGTGGTGCTTAACCCTAGTTGGCGAGTGCCTAGCAGCATTTTACGGCGGGACATTCTGCCGCAAATTCAGCGAAATGGTCATTATCTTAATGAACGTCAATTTGATGTATACGATTATAACGGTCAACGGGTGCAACGCATGCCAGAGGAATGGCAGACCTTAGCCAGCGCTTCGTTTCCCTATCAGCTTGTACAACGCCCTGGGGCGAAGAATGCATTAGGTAAATATAAGTTTCACTTTGATAACAGTTTCAGTGTCTATTTACATGGAACTTCTGAGCCAAGTCTCTTTAAAAAGGACGATAGGGCACTATCATCTGGCTGTATTCGTATTGAAAAAGCCACTGAATTAGCCCAGTGGTTTAAAGAACATTTAGTGAAAGACAAACGTTTATGGGACAAGTTAGCCCCTGGTATTACTGAACCTCAGTGGTTTTCACTTTCCGAAAAGCTGCCCGTGCATCTGGTTTACTGGACTGCATGGTTAGACGATAGTGGGCAGGATCAATACCGTCGCGACATTTATGATTTGGAACTTGAGCTGACGAATGCTGTGCCTGCCACGGTTTTGGAACAACATTAACGTTTTTGTGCTGTAAAGTTGAGCAAGATAAGCATCTGAACTCGCTTGGCATTTTGAAATCCTACTCAGAATGGGGTTGGCAAAACTTGATCTTAGGGCTTATTCAGTATAATTTGCCTTACTAGTGACCAAAAAGCATACAAAAGGTGATCATGTGACTTTAATATGTCCTGCCCGTAGGCAGTTATTGTTAGGCCTTAGTGGTGTGGCATTATGTTCCTTTATTCCCTCAAAAGCGGTTGCCAGCCGTTCAACCAAAGGGATCCGCGAGTTAAGTTTGTTTAATCGTCATACTGGCGAGCGCGATGACGGTAGTTACTGGGTAGATGGTCATTATCAGAGCAAGGTGTTAGACAATTTTAATCATTTGCTGCGGGATCATCGTCAGAATGTGGCAGCGCCTATGGATAAGCGCTTATTTGATTTACTCCACTCGCTCAAAACAACCTTGAATACCAACGATGAAATCCATGTGATTTCCGGTTACCGTTCACCCAAAACCAATGCCATGCTCGTGAGCCACAGTGGCGGAGTTGCTAAGAAGAGTTATCACATGCGCGGCATGGCGATGGACATAGCGATCCCTAACGTTAAACTAAAAACCCTCAGAGAAGCGGCTTTATCCCTGAAACTCGGTGGTGTGGGTTATTATCCTAATTCTGGTTTTGTGCACGTCGATTGTGGTCCGGTAAGGCACTGGTAGCAATGATCTGTTGTTGGATCTGCTGATAAAAATCTTGTTCCAAAGCTTGCGATTCGATCAAGTAATGTCTGAGCAGCGGGATAAATTGTTGATTGAGTTTGTTCATTTCTCTATGTTGTTGCCAATCACAGATCAATAGGCTGAGACGTTGTGAAAATTGATATTGTCTTTGCCTCTGCGACTCAATATCGACGGACTCAATAATTTGCATAAGTAAGATCAAGCTGCGGTTTTTTTGTTGGGTGCAGGCAAGCAATTCTAAGAATTTTAATTCGAGGGTATTTTGCTGATAAGGAACGGTTTCGATAAGAGAGACGAGTTCACGGGCCAGTTGGCATGAAAGTCTATTTTCTTGTTGTAACTGGTATAGCGCATGACGCATTTTTTGACACAGCAGTTATCGAAATTTGCCCGAGCTTAACAGGCTTCTCAATTTCCCTGTGTGATCTAGATCTCGTGTTTTTTGTTTGAGATCAAAGCCTTTTCTCTGCCGTAACAGCCAAGATACAAGTTCCTCAATTTGATAAATAGTGGTCTGTTTTGCTAACGCTGACACCGATAAATAGAGGGCTTGCGGTATTCTTGTGCGCCTTAGGTATCTATGTTAGTATTCGCGCGCTTTATATGAGCCGTCATTGGTCGAAAATGCCGGCAACTTTTTACTCTAAATTTAAGTGAGAAACACATGTCTTACACTATCCAAGCACAAACCCGCACTGAAATAGGGAAAGGTTCGAGCCGCCGCCTACGCCATGCTGGTAAAGTACCTGCTGTTATTTATGGCCAAGGCAAAGAGCCAGTTTCTATTGTTTTTGATCACAAAGATATCATTAACATTCAAGCTAATGCTGACTTCTACACTTCTACTCTGACTATCGTTGTTGATGGCAAAGAAGTGGGTGTTCGTGCACAAGCTATGCAACGCCACGTGTTCAAGCCAATCATTGAACACGTTGACTTCGTTTACGCTTAATTGCCGTAACTGAAGCAAAAAGCGCCTAAGGGCGCTTTTTTTGTGGCTGATTTTTAGTTGTTTGTATTTATGGGTAGACACTTAGGCTTTACCCAAACAACCTCAACATACTGTAACGCGTATTTTGAGATTGTTTGGCTAGAGTGATTGGATGCTCATTTTTTAGTATCAATATCTTGGTATTCATATGGTTACTTGATATTGAAGTTGTAATAGATATCAAGTGATTGGCCTAAAGTGCCTGACACGGTTTCTAGATAGAGTTGTGAGAGCAAGTAATACCTGACTGTCATTTCGTAACCAGGGTTAAATACACCTACTCCGTATTTCACCATTAAGTTATCGCCGATAAAGCCACTGATCGCCACACGCCCTTCATCATTAGTGTCGAGTTGCACGTTAGAGAAACCAAATTCTTCAATGAGTCCTGTCGCAGTATTCCCTAGGTTGTTAATTGCGCCGCCGCCCACCTGTGAGCCTAAACCGAGTGCCGCGCCCATCATCAGCGAGTTATTTTGCTCATTGTTGGCGCTGTTAAAGCCACTGCCTTTGATAATGTAAGACAAGATTTCGGCTTGCTCTTTGGCTGGATTGGAGAATAAGGTCACCACTGGGCGTGATGGCGTGCCTGTGACGCGTACACCTGCCACTAAGTCTTCAGTCTTAATTTCCCGTATCGCTTCAATATTCAGGTTTGGTAATGACGTTGGCCCCACAAATTGCACTTCACCAGTACGGATTTTTAGGGTTTGGCCCATAAACTTGTAGCTACCTTGATTGACTTTGATATTACCGAAGAGCAAAGGAGGACGGAAAGCTTGCTGCTGTAGCTTTAAGGTCCCTTGGAGTTTACCTTTGAGGCCCATACCATCAATTCTGAGTTCGTTCCCCACACTGATATTCAGATCTGCAACGATGGCGTAGGGGCTAGTTTTAGGCTGAGTGGCGGCAATGGAGTCGTCAAATACCACGTCTTCGGAGGCTGCGACACCGCCTTCCGCTAATGGCACAATTTTAATGTTGCCAGAAGGCACCGCTATTTTTCCTTTTACTGCCAGTTGCTTACTGTTGAAGGTTAAGTTTATATCGGGGGAGACATCGAGAATAGCCAGTGGCGGTTGGATCACGGCGAGCTTATCGCCTTCGAGGGCTAACTCGCCACTAAATTGACCTTGGGGCCATTGCAGTTGACCATTCACTCTGCCTAAACCATTGCCCATCATCCAACGTCCCTTAAGCTGCGCTTGTTGACCCGCAAATGACATCGACATGTCAATTTTGTCGATTAATGTTGGGTTTGCTGTTAGGGCTAAGGCGCCCTCAGTTAAGGCCATGCTCCCCGATACTTCGGGCGCATCTAGACTACCCGCAAAGTTAAGTTGACTCGTCAGCAAACCTTGCACTGTATTTAATTGAGGGAAAAACTCCCCAAGTGGCTGCAAGTTGATTTGCTTGATATTGGCATAACCTGACAGGGTGCGATCGGGTGTGACATTGACGTTAATCTCACTCTGCCAACTGGCCACGCCTTCTGATTCAAAATCTAAAACCGTCGCTAGCCGTTTTGCATCTAAGGTCGCTTTTAATGATAGGTTTTGGTAATTAATGGTGACTTCACGATTTTTATCCCGTTTTAGCATAATGCTGCCGGGAGCAAAATCAAAGTTCACATCGGCAGTAGGCTTACGGCCAGCAGCCCATGCAACATTGGCTAATAGCGATGCAGGGCCGTTCCAACGTATATTCGTTGGTAATATTGGGATAAGTAATTGCCCTGGATTACCTGAGTAGCTCACCTGTGCGCTGCCTTTTTTACCTATTGGTGTATTACTGTTTAGGCAGATACGGCTATTGGGATTCATGAGGCAAAAGGGCGTAATGCTGCCTTGATTCTTGATTTGGTCCCAAGCCAGATTAATGGTGTTATCGAGCTGCCATAGGCCTACGGGCGTGTTGAGATTTAAACGATCAACATCGAGCTGTAGTCGTGACTTCTTCACATCGTATTGGCTGCTCATCGTTGCATCGAGCCCAAGATCGCCCGTGGCGTTGAGAGTGAGTTTTTGAGCGTTAATGGTACCTTTCGCCCCGAGTGTCACTGTATCTAAATTTTGTTCTGCAATCTGCAAGGTTTTTGATTTTAGCGAGATAGCAAACTCATGTTGATCTAGCGGCTTGTAATAGGCCTTTAAATTAGATTCCTGCAGTTTAATGTTTTGATAGTAAAGTTCTGCCAGCTGCGCTGTAAGCTCGACCTGGGGGTGTTTCTCGTCACCAGTGACATTGATCTGCGCCTGTAGTTGGCCGCTGGCCTTAGGTAACCATAGGCCAAAGTCGGGCACTTGTAATTCACCTTGGAGATCCCAATTGGCATTGGCTTCGCCTTTGAGTGCCAGAGTTGAACCTAGTACTTTGGCGTTCAGCCCCTTAGCACTGACATACAGGGAATCATTCACACTGATATCCCCTGTAATATCGAAGGGATAACCTTGCAAAGTGCCAGTGAGCTCAGTATCGCTCAGGGATACTTGCCAACGGGGGTCTGCAAATGAGCCTTTAGTGCGTAATTTTCCTGAAATCAAACTGTCCGGTAAATCCGTTGTACTTTGCGCTGTATCCGTTTGTGGCAGCTGTATTTCTTGTAATTTGATGTCATTGATCCAGAGATTGGCGTTCCAGCTAATGGCTTTTTGATAATCGAGTTCGCCCGTGAGTTTGACCTTACCAATCGCGCCCATTACATCAAGATTATTGATAGTTAACTTAGCATCTTGATGTTGGATGTCAGTGTCTATGTCGAGCACTTTGTGAAAGGGTGTGAGCAGTTGGCCAGTAAGACTCGCCTCTTGCCGATTAAGGTCGCCTTGGCTATCGAGTGTGGCATCGCTTACCGAGTATTCAGGGTTCTTCAGTGGCCACTGAAGCCGTGTCTGTTCAAGTTTCACCTTGTAGGGCAGGTTAGGGTCTTGCAGTGTTATTTGGCCATCTAGTGTAAAGTCTGCATCGCCCTTGGCGACGGCATTCACCTGAAGTTGCCCTAAACTTTGGCTCAGCTTTAACGTTAATACTTGATGAGTGAGATCTGGCAATTCGACTAGTTGGTTAAGGGTGAGATTTGCCTCTAAATCGAGTGGATAATCTTTATCAAGTGTTAGGCTGCCTGTGATATCGACGCTGCCATCGGTGTGGCTGATGGCGAGATGGTCTAAGGCCAATTGGTATTCACGGAAACTGCCTTGTAGTTCTGCATGGCCAAAAGCATCTTTACGATCGCCGATTTGCAGTGTGGTGTTGTCTAACGTTAGGGCATTGACCGTCACAGGGAAAGGCATAAATACTTGTGGCAATTGTGCTAAAGCCCATTCAGCCTCAGCCTCTTTTGTTAGCGACGGACTGGCCGATGGTGTCGGTGTTGTATTCGTAGCAGTGCTGGGATTTGCTGCATTCGTTACCGCTGCCGTGCTAGTTTGTGTTGCTACATCGGTTGATGCAGGGATCAGTATGAATAATCCTTCGCTGGATAGCTGTTTAACCGACAAACCTTCGGTAAACCATTGTGCTTCTGCGTTAAGACGATTAGCGGTAAATTGCATATCATCCACTTGGATATTAACGCCATTGAGTTCAGCAGAATCTAAAACAATATCAAAGGGTAATAGGAGCTCGCTGGATTCTTCATCAAGTGGCGCGACTGGTGCTTCGTTTGAGTCTGCAGAAAGCGCTAGGGTATCAATAGTGACATCGACTTTAGCCGCAGATAAGCTATTCACACATAAGCGTTTTTGCAGTAAACAGGCGGGCTGCCACAGTAAATGCAGATCCTCAAGTTGCACGTTTATTCCGGCCATAGACCAAGCCGCGTGTGATAGGGCTAAGTCTTTGTTAATGGAACCAGAGGTATAAGTCAGTTCAAGATCGGGTACAAATTGATCGGCTAAACCCACGGTAATGCGCGAGCCAAATTCAGTGCCGAGTAATAGGGCGATTAACACTAAAAGCCCTAATGGCACATAGATAATAATCCGAGTCCAGAGTTTGAACTGCCGCCACAGTCTTTGAATGAATGACACCGATGGGGTGACAGAGGTCACTATGGTTTCAGTGGCTTCGGGTTCATTGGCTTCAATGATGGGATTATCAACGATATCTTGTTCGCTTGGCTTATTATGCTCTGGGGGCTGACTCATAGATCTGTCCCCATGGTTAGGTGAATTCGCCATGATCTTTCAATGGTCTCAGTTTCTTTCAATCCGACCCCTAAATCTAATTTGATTGGACCAATCGGGGAGATCCAATGGATACCGCCACCGACAGAGACGACAGGTTCAAATTGATTATTATCGAAGGCGTTACCCGCATCGATAAATGTGCCGACCCGCCAAGTGGGGGTCACATAATATTGATATTCCAAACTACCAACCATTAAATAGCGGCCACCGATAACCTCGCGATTGGTTTTTCCATCGTCAGCAACATAGTCTAAATAGGGGCCGAGTTCTTGATAACCATAGCCGCGCACACTCTGATCGCCACCGGCAAAATAGCGTAGTGATGGTGGGATAGAGGCAAGATCATTCTCGTTAGCTAAGTTGGCAGCTAAATCAATACGAGCGACGATTCTGTGGTTATCGAAGAAGGTATCAATCCATTTAAATTTAGCTTGCAAGCGGGCTAGGCGGGTTTCTGATCCTAAATAGGGATCGGCATAGTCTAGGCTGTAAATTTGTCTAAACCCGGATTTAGGATCCAGTGAGTTATCACCCCGGCTAGTCCGAGAAAAGTTAATTCCTGCCAGATAAAACGACGGCATATAATCGACGTCAGACTGAGTATATTCTTCGCGTATGGCCTCCAACGAATAACTCATTAGCCATTGATTTTCTAGTCTTTGCTGACGTAATAGTCCCAGAAGGTACTTAGTCGACTCGAGCTGGCCTGTGTTACTAAAATCACGATTCTCGGCATCATATACCTGAGTCACACCGTATTTGTCCCGCAGCAAACCGAGGCGGATCTTCAATTGATCGTCTAAGGGATGCGTGAGCGGAATCGTATAAGTGGTTAATAACTTTGGTCTATCGGGCGACCATTCGAGACTGGTTTCTTGGGAATGCCCGTATTTATTGATTTGTGGTGTACGCCAAGTCACGCGCACCCTCGGATCAAAGGCTTGATCTGTTTTGCCAATATCACCACCAAAACCGAGTTCAATTGCGTGACTTGCCTTAGGTGTTAATTCGACTCGCATTGGAATATGGTTATCTTCGACGTTATCGATTTGCGGGATCACTTTGATATTGGCGAAATAACCAGTATCTAATAACTGACGATTCAAGGCGCTTACACGGCGAGTTGAGTATGAAGCACCTTCTTTAAAGGGGATAAGATCCTCTAATATATCGGGTTCTAAGTTATGGCCATCGAAACTGACTTGGCCAAATCGGTAACGTTTGCCTGAATCAAAATGCAAACTTACCTGTGCGGTATTAATATCGCGGTTAACTTTAATTTGTGATTCAGTAAATTCGCCATCGAAGTAACCTCGTGCCAAGGCTAAGGTGACCAGTTGCGATTTTACGTCGCTGTAAACACCGTGATTTAACACATCGCCGGGTTTAATGTTGACCTTTGCGAGCCATTGATCGAAGGCTCGGTCATCAAGCATTTCACCACTAAAATTAATATCGACCCACTGAACAATGGTTGGCTCGCCGGGGCTGATTTCAAGTTTTAATTCCCACGGTCCCTTGTCATGCTCAATCAGCTTTTCTTCTACTTCACCGTGATAGTAGCCCATGGATTCTAAGGCGGTGCTGATATTGTCATCGACATTAAACAAAAAGGCACGGCGCTGCACCTCAGATTCAGGTAAAGCGCCTAAGTGAGCAACTATGTTGCTTCGAAGCGCTTCATTCACGCCTGTAACAGATAATTTGATAAAATCATCTGCTGCCGCGACTGATGTGACTGAAATCAGACTCAGAAACAAGCAAAGACGAATGTAATGTGAGGTGATTTGCAAAAATGGCTGCACTTTATAGTCCCTGTGATTTGGCATCATTGTCGCCAGAATAAAACCAACAGGCAAGGAGATGATTGAAATTACACGATGAAATGGTTACAAAGGACGCTACTTTTTAAGGGGATGTAAAGAATGAAAACAAAATTAGCCACCTTTAGTTTAATTATTTCGGGCCTACTTTTTATGTCACATAACACCTTTGCCAATGATAAACCGTTCGCCATTGCGATCCATGGCGGTGCGGGGACGATTTCTAAAGCTAATCTCACCCCTGAACAACGCCAAGCCTACAAAGATAAGTTAAAGGAAGCGGTCGATAAAGGCTCAAAAGTCTTAGAGGAGGGCGGTGACAGCTTAGTGGCAGTACAAACCGCAATTAATATCCTTGAAAATAGTGCTCTGTTTAATGCTGGTATAGGCGCGGTTTATACCTATGACGGCGGACATGAATTAGATGCCTCTATTATGGATGGCAAAACCATGAATGCCGGTGCTGTTGCTGGAGTGCGTCATATTGCCAATCCAATTGACTTAGCCTTGGCCGTGATGAATAAATCTGAGCACGTGATGCTCTCGGGGGCAGGAGCAGAAGAATTTGCCCTGACTCAAGGCTTTACTTTAGTGCCAAATCATCATTTTGATACTGACGAGCGTTATCAGCAATTACTCGATGCACGGCAAAAACTGCAAGTTGCGGCTAAATCTGAACAAGTTGCTAATGTTGAGATGAAGGACCTCGATTACAAATTTGGTACCGTTGGTGCTGTCGCCTTAGATAAAAAGGGTAACTTAGCTGCAGGTACATCGACCGGTGGTATGACGGCAAAACGCTTTGGTCGTATCGGTGACTCTCCTGTCATCGGTGCTGGCACTTATGCTGAAAACGGTGTTTGTGCCGTATCGGCAACGGGTCATGGTGAATTCTTTATCCGTTACCTCGTCGCGGGGGATATTTGTGCCAAGGTGAAATATCAGCAAAAATCTATCATTCAGGCAGCAGATGAAGTTATTAATCAACGTCTTATCACTGCTGGCGGTTCGGGTGGTGTGATTGCAGTCGATCAGCGTGGCAATATTGCTACGCCATTTAATACCGAAGGTATGTACCGCGCCACCCGTAGTAATGGTGAGCCAGCCCAAGTGCTAATTTGGCATGATCAATAATGTCATTTGTAGAAGCATCTAGGTTTATAACTAACATGACTTAGAAACGTTAAAACTTCGAAACCTTAAAAAGCGAGTGCCGCAAAAGTGGACTCGCTTTTATTTTTATATCCTATATTGTACTAATATATTGAAAAATAACCAGATAAAGATCATTAAGCAGTATGGCTTATGATGTTTATCTGAGTGGTGCGGTTTGAGTTGGCCTAATAATTACCGCTGTTTAACCTTTAAAATTCAAATCTAGCAGTATAGAAGCCTAGATGTATATATATATCTAAACGATCTATTATTACTGTTTAATATATCAAATAGTTATTAATTCATTATCCATCGACCCATAAAGGCATAGAATCCGGCTCAGACAATGCATTAAATGGGAGTCATTGATGGAACAATTACCGATATTGAATTTAAGTGATTGGCATGCCGGTGGACAACGTCGTAACGCTTTTATTACTAAGCTTGCCGATGCTGCCAGAAGAATAGGGTTTTTCTATCTCACAGGCCACGGCATTGAGCTTGCTAGACAGCAGCAAGTACTTCAGTTAGCGGCAGATTTCTTTGCGCTGCCCGTCGTAGATAAACTTGCGGTGAAAATGGCTAATACACCGCATTTTCGCGGTTATACCCGTTTGCAAGGTGAATTGACCTTAGGGAAACCGGACTTGCGGGAACAGTTTGATATCATGCAAGAAGAAGTGGCTAACCCTCAGCAGTCTGATGTGCCTATATGGTGGCAGCTACAGGGGCCTAATCAATGGCCGTCACAATTACCACAGATGAAATCGACTTTATTGGCATGGCAACAGGATTTAGCCGATACCAGTGTCACCCTATTGAGGGCTTTAGCTGTTGCGCTGGAGCAGCCAGAAAGCGCCTTTGATGCAACGATTGAAGCGGGTCCATATCAGCATATGAAGCTTATTCGCTATCCCAGCGCGGATGGACAGACTTCAGGCCAAGGCGTAGGGGCACACAAAGATCCTGGCTATTTGACCTTAGTGCTGCAAGATAAGCAATCCGGTTTAGAGGTTCAGACTGACAACGGTTGGTTAAGCATACCGCCATTAGAAGATGCCTTTGTGGTGAATATAGGTGAATTACTTGAGTTGGCTTCTAATGGATATTTAAAGGCAACCAACCATAGGGTGACAAGCCCGCCTGCTGGGGTCGAGCGCTATTCGTGCGCCTTTTTTATGGCGGCGCAGTTGAATGCGACAGTCCCTTTGTTGCCTTTGCCAAAGCATCTGGCGAACCAAGCTCAAGGACCGGCAAGCGATCCATTAAATCCACTTTTCCACCAAGTGGGCCAGAACGTATTAAAAGGGCGTTTACGCTCTCATCCCGACGTTGCTCAAGCGCATTACGCTTCATTCGCTCATGCCATTTAATGGTTATTAGGATCTATTATGCAATTTAAAACTAAATTACTTCACACCCATTATGCCGCTGATAACTCGACGGGCGCTCTTACAACTCCTATCTATCAAAGTAGCACCTTCGCCTACGGTAGTGCCGAGGATGGTCGAGCCCGTTTTGCAGGTGAGCAACCGGGCTTTATCTACAGTCGCATGGCGAATCCGACAGTGCAGGCGCTTGAATATCAATTAGCACAACTGGAAGGGGCTGATGAAGCACTCGTTGTTGCGAGTGGGATGGCGGCAATCAGTAGTATTTTCTATGCCTTAGCCAGTCAAGGTGATGAAATCGCATTTATCGACCCCGTATACGGTGGCACTGCGGCATTTTTAATCCAAACGTTAACCCGCGCGGGTATTACTGTGCGCCGTTATCAAGACGATGATCATTTATTGGCAGAGATTACCGCCGAAACAAAAATTATTTTATTTGAGCCCATCACCAATCCGACCTTAAAAGTCAGTGACTACCGTAAGGTTAAGCTTGCCGCCGAAAAAGTGGGCGCTATAACCATTTGTGATAATACGTTTTTAACCCCGTATTTATTCAAACCGCTGGAACATGGCATTGATATTGTGATGCACAGTGCCACTAAGTATTTAAGTGGCCATGGCGATTTAATCGCAGGTGTTGTCGCTGGACCTAAGGCATTAATGCAACCTATTCGCACTATAGCGCTTAAACATATCGGCGCTGCGATTGGGCCACAGGAAGCCTATTTATTACAGCGAGGCTTACGTACCTTAGCACTTAGAATGGATGCTCATCTTGCGGGCGCGGCTAAGGTCGCCGCTTTTCTTGCAACCCATCCGAGCGTTGCAAAAGTTTATTACCCAGGGCTAGCAGATGATCAAGGTCATCAAGTTCTGAGTGAAACCATCAACGCCTTTGGCGGTATGGTGAGTATTGAGCTCAAAGGGGGTTTTAATCGAGCTGCGCAGTTTTTAGATCATTTGAACTTGTTTACTCAAGCGGTCAGTTTAGGCGACTTAGAGAGCCTTGCCTGCCATCCCGCTAGTACCACTCATGCCGCTATGGATGCCACGAGTCGGCTAGCTTCAGGGGTGAATGACAACCTGATTAGATTGAGCATTGGCGTCGAAGATCCTCAAGATTTGATTGCCGATCTTGAGCAAGCCTTAGCCATTTAAGCATATTGATACTAACCATCCCCAGTTAAATTGATTGGGGATTTCAAAAATATAATGTTATTCATTTCGTCTATCTAAAGTTAATTTCCGTATTTTTTTACGTTTTTTTTACGCGTCAGAATTGTTTTCGTCTGTTAAAGTGAAAATCTGTATGACATAACGACTTACATTTTGATGGACAAACTAAGTGTTTTTAAACTCTCTGTTAGGTTGAGCTTTATTTCTGAGTGTCTACTCGCTATTTGCTTATATCTACCATCTTGGAGGGTGTCATCTAAAGCATTCTTATTGTACTCCAACTCGTTGTCGTTATGATTACACTTCAATGTTGTTTTCAATATGCGTATATGGCTGCATCTTTTGAAGCTATTCGTGTTCATTTTTTATTTAACACTCCTTGTTATTCCCTCCCAATGATAGATGTGGCTGTTCTTATTAATCTAATCGCTTTTATTGTCATAGCCATTGTCGTGACGATAAGTCTACTTGCAGCCCACCTTAAACGACAACAAAGAGTATTCGGGGAAGCTCTATTTCCTAACCTAACTCTGTTATCGATTGCATATAATTTTAGAACAGGACGTGAGCGCTTGCATTTTATGATACCTAATAAATTATTCATTAAGTCTTTCACGATAAATATCTAAAGGTGAGTTAGAATGATTGCAGTCAGTGGAATACAGAAATCTAGCTCTCGATTTCATACCATAATTCATCTATGTAGCTTTTTGATTGTCATATATAGCTTCACCATGTTGATGCCTATCGCTGTTGCATTATTTTATAAAGATGGATATATCACTCCATTTTTAATCACATTCCTCCTTTCCCTTTTTATTGGTGTGGTCGGTTGGAGGATGACAAGTGAGGAAAATAAAAATCTGCAAAAACGTGATGGCTTCATGGTCGCTTGTTTATTTTGGCTGATATTTTCCTTAATGAGTGCATTACCTTTTCTTCTTGATAGACGATTGGACTTGAGTTTAACCGATGCCATGTTTGAAGGTGTGTCTGGCATTACGACGACTGGAGCCTCGATTTTTTCAGATATTGATCAACTACCCAAATCGATTTTATTTTATCGAGCACAGCTTAATTTCCTCGGTGGGTTAGGGATAATTGTTTTGGCCGTTGCAATTATGCCATTTCTTGGTATTGGTGGCGCAAAATTATATCAGTCTGAGATGCCAGGTCCCATGAAAGAGGAAAAGATGACGCCCCGCCTTGCGGATACGGCTCGAAATTTATGGGGGCTTTATAGCGTACTTGCCTTAGGTTGTGCAGTTGCTTATAAACTTGCAGGAATGAATTGGTTTAATGCCATATGTCATAGTCTATCTACCGTTTCATTGGGTGGATTTTCCACACATAGTGACAGCTTAGGATATTATAACAGTGCTGCAATTGAGCTTGTGGGTGGTGTGTTTTCAATACTTGCAGCAATCAATTTCGCCTTATACTACATAGTGTTAGTTCGGCGAAGCTTCAAGCCTATTTGGTATAATGCGGAGGTTCGATTTTTTATTCTCATATTATCTATCGTTGTTGGGATCGCTTGTTTAGAGCTGAATCGTACTCAAACTTTTGATATTAAAGATTCATTGGTACATGGATTTTTTCAAACAGTTTCAGTTATGACGGACAATGGATTAGGCTCTGCAGGTTATCCTAATTGGCCCAGTCATATTGTGCTTTTATTATTAGGCGCGAGCTTTTTTGGTGGATGCTTTGGTTCTACTTGTGGCGGTATTAAAGCTGTCAGATTTTTACTTTTGTACCGTCAAGGGATCCGAGAAATTCATCAATTGGTTCATCCTAATGCCATTTTAACGACAAAGATCAGTGGCCAAGTTGTTTCAGACAGAGTCATTCGTTCAGTATGGGGATTATTTTTCCTGTACATATTTTTTACTTGCGTTTTTGTATGGGGATTGGTCGCCATTGGACATGATTTTGCCACCGCCTTTGGAACCGTCGCCGCGTGCATTAATAATATGGGGATTGGTTATGGTGACACTGCATCTGGATTTGGCACGTTAAAAGATGCGGCTAAATGGCTGATGTGTGTCGCTATGCTTTTTGGGCGATTAGAAATATTTCCTGTACTCATTATTTTCTCACGGGCATTCTGGCGATTTTAATTTTAAGTGTATTTTATGGTTAATTTGTCGAATTGACTGGGAGGGTCAGTAAATGAAATGGTTATTAACATGTATATTACTCATTATGCTAGTAGGGTGCCAGAAATCGCCAGTTTATACCAAGTTAGAAGGCCTTGCGCAGGGAACGAGTTGGCATGTGACATTTTGGAGTAAAGACAAGTTAAATAGTACAGAGATAAATCGCGAGATTGAACGGCAATTGGCAGAAATAGATCTTCATATGTCTACTTATCGTTCAGATTCGGTGATTTCTCGTTTTAACAGTATGCACTTAGCTATGGCGGTCGGGGATGATATTTTAGGGCTCATAGGGATAGCCAAGGAGGTCACTTCAAAAACGGAGGGTTGTTATGATTTGACCATTAAACCATTATTCGATTTGTGGGGATTTACCCATAATCAATTAACTATTCCTACAGAAAGTGCACTTCAACAGACATTAACCAATGTTGGCTTACATCATTTAAGTATTGATAATCAAATGTTAACTAAAGATTTGCCAGAGGTACATCTTGATTTATCTTCGATTGGACAGGGATATAGCGTAGGCAAAGTTGCAGATGTGCTAAAGCGATACAATATCGATAATTATTTGGTAGAGATTGGCGGCGAAATGGTCGTACACGGCAGTAAGCTCGACGGTTCTGCTTGGAAAATCGCGATTGAAAAACCGCTGCCCGAACAGCGAACAATGCAAAAGGTTCTGCTTATTGATTTCCCTCAAGCGATCATGACATCGGGTACATATCGTCATTATTTTGATCATTTAGGGCAGCGTTATTCACATATTATTGATGCGCGAACCGGTAAACCCGTAACCCATAACACAGTATCTGTAACTGTATTGGCAACGGATCCGGCTAGAGCAGATGCTTGGTCTACAGCGCTATTATGTTTAGGAAGTCAAGAAGGATTAGTCGTCGCTAATCAGAATGATATAAAAGCATTATTTATTGATGACAATAAAGGTGTACTTAAAGAAATTAAGACTGATAGCTATAATAAAATGAAAAATATAGAGCTTAATTAATCTACAATATCATCGCTTGGTCATGTGTTAATGCCAGTTAGTATTTCTAGCTGGCATTTTTATTTTACTTTTATAGCTAATGCCATTGTTTATTGTGGCCTTATTTACCACTGATTATGATGACTTTTACGTATTCTTTACGGGATTAGTCATTTGAACTCTAGAGACTTTACGCGGTTAATTCATATATTTGTTCTGTTACTCACTTTCTTAAGGACAAATTATATGGACTGGATATTTCTAATACTTTCCATAGCACTTTTCATCTACTTAGCAGTGGCAATGTTTGCCCCTAATAAGTTTTAGGAGTCGTTATGTTTGAAATTACCCTTATTTTTACTACTGCGCTTGGGCTCGCATGGCTGTTGGGATCCTATATGACAGGAGTTTTCTCTGGTCAGTCCCATTTTTCAGATCGTTTATTTAATCCCATTGAAAAGTGGATTTATCGGGCTATAGGCGTAAATGCCCATTCGGGGATGACATGGAAATCCTATGGTGCGGCGTTTCTTATCAGCAACTTGGTACTTGGCATTTTGGCGTTTCTTATCCTTAAATTCCAACATGTGTTACCGCTTAACCCCGATGGCATAGGACCATTATCTTGGGATCTGGCGTTGCACACTGCGGTGTCATTCCTCACCAATACCAATCAACAGCATTATTCCGGGCAGGCTCAGCTCAGTTATCTATCCCAAGGATTTGTCATTGTCACGCTGCAATTTGTCACTCCAGCCATGGCGCTGGCTGTTTGTGTGGCGATTTTGCGGGGAATGTTAGGCGGGTTGAATAATGACAGCGCCAAAGAAGGCGAGGCTCGAAATCTGGGTAACTATTATGTTGACCTAGTGCGCGGTGTACTCAGACTTATGCTGCCATTAGCGGCTATTGTGGCGCTGTTACTGACTTGGCAAGGCGTACCGAGTAGTTTTGATGGTGCGCAAAAAGTGAATACCTTAGATTCTGCATCACCTATCACTGAGCAGGTCGTTCCGATTGGCCCCGTTGCATCTATGGTGGCCATTAAGCAGTTAGGTACTAATGGCGGGGGCTGGTATGGCCCCAACAGTAGTAACCCGCTTGAAAACCCAACGCCAGTCAGTAATGCAATCGAGACCATTGCCTTAGTGCTGATCCCTATGGCCGTCGTCTTTATGGCTGGCGGAATGCTAAGACGCAAAAAATTTACCTTGATGGCTCTGGTTGCTATGGGTTTATTGAGCGTCAGTTTTCTTGGGGCAACTGTGTACAGCGAGTTGCAACCCAACGCCGCCTTTGCGGGATTAAGCGCCCAAGGGCCTAATATGGAGGGTAAAGAAGTTCGCTTTGGACCTGAGCTATCGGCGCTATGGGCTTCTTTTACCACACAAACCTCTAACGGTTCGGTCAATGCCATGCACGATTCCTTCAATCCAATAGGGGGATTGATGACGCGATCAGGCATGCTACTCAATGCGATATGGGGCGGTATTGGCTGCGGTTTTGTTAACTTTATCGTTTATGTGTGGATTGCTGTGTTCTTATCGGGATTGATGATTGGCCGTACGCCAGAGATATTTGGTCGTAAGCTCGAAACTCGTGAAATCACCCTTTTGGGAAGTCTATTAGTTTTACCTACCTTGTGCGTCTTAGGTTTGACGGCGATCACTGTGGCTATCCCGAGTATTACGGGCAACAGCAACCCCGGCTTTCATGGAATTTCGCAAGTCTTTTACGAATATACCTCCGCTTTTGCTAATAACGGTTCGGGTTTTGAAGGCTTAGGTGATAACACGCCTTGGTGGAATATCAGTTGCGTTATCGCCTTACTGCTTGGTCGATATCTGCCGCTGTTTTTACCGCTGGCGATTGCGGGGATGATGTCGAGTAAAAGAGTGAGCCCTGACAGTAACGCGAGCTTGAAGCTCGAGAGTCCCACCTTTTGTTTCACCCTTATTGCTGTGATTTTAATCATTAACTTCTTGTCTTTCTTACCTGCGGCGGTATTAGGGCCTATTGGCGAAGCTTTAGAACTTGCCACTATGAGTCTGGAGAAATAGTCATGCATAAACCTGCTCAAATATTAGATAGCGCCGGCGTGAAGCAAGCTGCCTTCGGTGCTGTAAAGAAAATGTCCTTAGTGAGTATGGCTGGTAACCCTGTGATGTTCGTGGTGATGGTCGGCGCTTTACTCGCCGCTTTGATCACAGGACAAAAGTTCTTCAATGGCGAGACTGTTGGTTTTGAGTTAGCCACGACCCTTATTCTTTTGCTTACCGTGTGGTTTTCTAACTTTGCGGAATCCGTGGCAGAGGCAAGGGGTCGTGGACAAGCGGCTAGCTTAAAGTCGGCGAAAGAGGCCTTGCAGGCTCGGCGCATACGCCACGGTGAGTTGGAATCAGTATCCGCAACTTTGCTTGTCAAAGGCGATAAGGTGAAGGTTTTACAGGGTGATTATATTCCTGCCGATGGTGAAATCATCGAAGGGATAGCCACTATCAATGAATCGGCGATTACCGGTGAATCTGCGGCAGTGCTGCGTGAAGCAGGCACAGATCATTCCGGTGTGATTGGCGGCACTAAGGTACTTACGGGTGAAATTACCGTGCTGGTTGCCAACGATCCTGGGAATAGCTTTTTAGATCGCATGATAGGGCTGGTCGAAGGGGCGAAGCGTCAGAAAACACCGAACGAAACGGCGTTGACTGTGCTACTTGCATCATTGACTGCGGTTTTCCTCATCGTGGTGGTGACTTTGCCACCCATGGCGGGTTTCGTCGGTGCAAGCCTTGATTACACTATGTTAATTGCGCTGTTAGTGTGTTTGATCCCAACGACGATTGGTGGCCTGTTACCTGCCATTGGTATTGCAGGCATGAACCGCGCCTTAGCCGCCAATGTGGTCGCTAAATCGGGTAAAGCCGTGGAAGTTGCGGGGGATATCGATACGTTACTGCTGGATAAAACTGGCACTATCACTTTCGGTGATCGTCAAGCGACCGCATTTTTACCCGTGAAAGGCATTGCAGCTGAGATGTTGCGTGATGCGGCGGTACTGTCTTCTCTCGATGACCCCACCCCAGAAGGGAAATCTGTACTCAAATTGGCCATAGATTTGGGCGCGGTATTGCCCGTCAAACCTACGGATGCGACTTTTATCCCATTTACACCGGAGACTCGGGTTTCTGGGGTCATTTTAACCGATGGTATTCAAGGCATTAAAGGTGCTGGTGATGCGATGCAGTTTTGGGCGCAGCAGCATCAAATTCACTGGCCTGAATCTGTTAACGCGCTTATCCGTAAAGTGGCTTTGCAGGGGGGGACTCCCTTAGTCGTCGCCAGTGGCACGCACATTTTAGGGGTTATAGCCTTAAGTGACGTGATTAAGCCAGGCGTTGCGGAGCGGTTTGCCCGTTTAAGAGCGCTCGGTGTGCGGACCATCATGGTGACAGGGGATAATCCGTTAACGGCTGGCGTGATTGCCGCCGAAGCTGGGGTCGATGATTTTGTCGCTGAAGCTAAACCTGAGGATAAACTTGCCCTTATTCGCGCAGAGCAGGCCAAAGGTCGATTAGTGGCTATGGTGGGGGATGGTACTAACGATGCGCCGGCATTAGCGCAGGCCGATGTAGGTCTTGCGATGAACTCAGGTACCCAAGCCGCTAAAGAAGCTGGCAATATGGTGGACTTGGATTCTGATCCCACTAAATTACTGGCTATCGTTGAAGTCGGAAAACAATTGCTGATCACCCGCGGCGCCTTGACTACATTTTCTCTCTCTAATGATGTGGCTAAGTATTTTGCCATTATTCCAGCGGTATTTGCGGGGGCTTTGCCTGCGATTGGTGCACTGGATTTGATGCAGCTTCACAGCCCAACCTCAGCCGTACTTGCAGCGCTCGTATTTAACGCTCTTATCATTCCCGCCTTAATTCCATTGGCATTAAAAGGCATCAAGCTCAGACCCATAAGTGCCGAAAAATTACTGCGAAATAACATGCTGATTTATGGCTTAGGTGGGGTGATTTTACCCTTTGTCGGCATTAAAGCGCTCGACTCAATCATTGCACTTATGCTCTAGGAGACAGTAATGAATTCAATCGTATATACCACTAAAACCCAGCATGCCGTTATGGGATTGAGAGCCAGTCTCGCCCTGTTATTTGTGTGTGGCGTTGTCTATACCGGCACTGTGACTCAGCTCGGTGGCGCTTTATTTCCCGTACAAGCTAAGGGCAGTGTGATCCACAGGGATAATGTCGCTATGGGTTCTGAGTTCATCGCTCAGCCCTTTGTTAATCCGGCCTATTTTTTTAGTCGGCCGAGCGCTGTCGGTTACGATCCTATGGCGACAGGTGGTAGTAACCTTGCGCCGAGTAACCCGGCGTTACGTGAACGTGTGATGGCAACGAGCCAAGAAATCCAAGCCAGAGAATCCGTTCAGGCCGCTGATATCCCTGTGGATTTACTCGCCACATCGGGCGCGGGACTGGATCCCCATATTTCACCCGCAGCGGCCAAACTGCAAGTTGCGCGCGTGGCTCAGGCTCGACAGTTAGCCGAACCACAAGTGTTGACCTTAGTGGCGCAATTTATCGAACCACCGCAGTGGGGCATTTTTAGGCAAGCGCGCGTCAATGTACTCAAGCTCAACCTCGCTCTCGACCAGATTGCTAAACACGCTCAATAAAACAATATTCTACTGAATTTAAGGATAAATTTTTATGTTACCGATTAAGTCTGCTCCTTGTTCACGCCTCTGTGCGGGTGTGATGATGGCATTATCTTCACTCTCTATGGGTGCGTTTGCCAGCACTGAGACTCATGGGGGCAATGCCTCTTGGCAGAGCCAAGGGAGTGTGATGCTCATCAGTGATTATGCGTTTCGCGGTATTTCTCAAACTGATGAAGGACCTGCAGTTCAAGCAGGGTATACCCTAAGCCATGATTCTGGCTGGTATGGCTCGCTTTGGGGCAGTAACATCGAATTTGGGGATGGAAGTTTAGAACTCGACTTGTCCGCTGGCTGGGCTAAAGATTGGGATAATGGCTTAACAACGGACCTAGGCGTGATACGTTACCAATACTCTCAGGACGATACCGACCTGAGTTATAACGAAATTTATGCTGTGGTAAGCTACGCCGATGCTAAGTTAGGGCTGGTTTATTCTCCTGATTATTTTGGCGAGAATGTGGACGATTTTCAGTATGTTTATGCCAGTTATGAGCCGCAACTGTTCTCTAATGTAAGTCTAGTACTGCATCTTGGGAGCAATTTTTTTGCTTCTCAGCAAGATATGGCACTGTTTTTAGGTTCTATGGCCGCAAGCAATAGCCACTATTTAGATTGGCGAGTTGGGCTGAACCTCAATATGACTGAGCAGGATGTGTTGAGTGTCGGTTATGTCGATACGGATTTATCGCAGAGTCAGTGCCAGTCCCTGTGTGATGCGCGCTGGATAGTGAGTCTTTCAAGGAGTTTCTAATCGTGGTACCAATCAGTCAAACACAGCAAGCCAATGCGCTCTTAAGTCAGATACAGCAAAATGATAAAGGTAAACTGACGGTTTTTCTTGGGGCGGCACCTGGCGTGGGCAAGACCTATGCAATGCTCAGTGCGGCAAGGGAAATGGCCCAGCAAGGTGTCGATTTGCTGGTTGGACTGGTGGAAACCCATGGGCGTGCCGATACCGAGGCCATGGTAGCGGGTTTTGAGGTATTGACACGTAAACCCATTGATTATCATCATAATTGTTTAACGGAATTCGATTTGGATGCGGCGCTGCTTCGTCGGCCTAAGCTTATCTTAGTCGATGAGTTGGCCCACACGAATGTCCCCGGTAGTCGCCATAAACGGCGCTATCAAGACGTCGCAGAATTATTGACTGCGGGCATTGATGTCTATACCACAGTCAATATCCAACATTTGGTCAGTTTGAATGATCTGGTTTTGCAAATTACTCAAGTGCGGGTACGGGAAACCGTCCCCGATCGCTTCCTTGATGAAGCCCATGAAATTATATTTGTCGATTTACCGCCATCAACACTCATCGAACGCTTACAGCAAGGCAAAGTTTATCTGCCAGAGTATGCTCGCTCGGCTTTAGATGCTTTTTTTTCGGTCTCGAATTTGACTGCACTGCGCGAATTGGCAATGAAAAAAGTCATAGAGCGAGTCGATGCAAAACTGATTTGTGAACTCGATGCCAAAGCACAGGGAACAGATTTTGTTCTCAAAGACAGATTGTTGGTTTTAGTGAGTAACAGCAGTGATCATCAGTATTTGAAACGCATAGGTCGGCAGATTGCCGAGCGGCGGCAAATTCCTTGGTTAGTGCTTTGGGTCGATACCGGCAAAGCGCTGGGCCTTTATCAGCGGAAAAGGCTAAATGAGGCCTTTGCCTTAGCGAAGGAACTTGGCGCGCAGACCGAAGTATTACGCGATACGAGCAGTTATCAGGCCATTTTACCTTACATAGCCCTGCATCGAATTAACACAGTATTAGTCGGCGCGGGTGTGAAACGCACCTATCCTTGGTGGCGTAAAAGGCTGTACCAACGTTTGATTGAGTCTGGTTTACCTGTTGAAGTGAGTGTCTATCACGCACCCGAAAACCAAATGCAAGTACGAGATCCCATTACGCCTAAAGCCAGTTTTGGTGATCTTCGAGGCCATATTCTTGGGCTGATTGGTGTGGTAGTTATTTTTCCGCTGGTGGCATTTTTAGATACTTGGCTCAGTAATGGCAATCTGGTGTTGTTATATGTTTTCTTGATTGTCAGCATTGGCTTAACCTATGGCGCTAGGCCTGCCATGGCAACTGCGGTGTGGTCTTTTTTCAGCTTTAATTTCTTTCTTACTGATCCCAAATTTACTATGAATGTAAATAGTCAGGATGATATTGCCACTTTAATCTTTTTGATGTGTATAGGGCTTATCAGTGGACCGGCGGCATCTCGGATCCGAAATCAGTTTATTTTACTGCGCGAGTCAAATCGTTATGCTGAAACCTTAAAAGATGTTGCCCAAGAATTATCGGTCGCCGATGATGAAAAAGCCCTTTGGCAAACAATAGGGCGCAAGATTGCTGGTTCAGTGAATGCCGATTGTTATATTGTTTTGCAGCGTAAAGATGGTCAGCGATCCTATTTACCGCTGCTGAATACGCCATTTAACGACCTTGATTTAGCCGCAATCGATTGGACCTTGCGCCATGGGCAAGCTGCGGGGCGTTTGAGCGATACCTTGAGCGCATCGGGTGTGAGTGTGTTCCCCATTGAACTTGAAGGTACGACAATTGGCGCGGCGATTTTAGATTGGCAACCCACGGTCAACGAACTCAGTCCGTTTGATAGAGAGCTTATTCTGGCCATGTTACAGCAAGGCGCTAATACATGGCGTCGTATTCAGTTAGTGTCAGATCTTGAATCGGCACGGGTGAAAACAGAAATTGAGCAGTTACGTTCAGCGTTATTATCGTCAGTGTCTCACGATCTAAAATCACCACTCTCAGCCATGATGGGGGCGGCGGAGAGCTTAAAACTATTGAACAAACAATTGCTAGAGGCCGACCGTAACGAGCTACTTGATACTATTTTGCAAGAAAGCCGTCGCTTGGACAGCTATATCCAAAATCTACTCGATATGACACGCCTGGGTCATGGCACTTTGAGCATAGAGCGTGATTGGGTTTCGGCAGATGACATTATTGGCAGCGTACTTGGCAGGCTTAAACGTTATTTCCCTAACGCAATCGTTGAATATCACAGAGAAAAAGAGCCCCCACTCCTATTTGTGCATGCGGCGCTGATTGAACAAGGATTATTTAACATTCTAGAGAATGCCGTTCGATTTTCACCACCAGAAGAGCCTATTTGTATTGAATTGACCATTTCTAATCACCGTTGCTGTATTGCCATTGAAGACAGAGGGCCGGGGATTCCCGCCAGTCATAGGGATCAAATTTTCGATATGTTTTATGTGGTTGCCGATGGCGATAAGAAAAAACAGAATACAGGTATGGGGCTGGCTATTTGTAAAGGCATGATAGCTGCACACGGCGGTAGTGTTCGCGTTACCGATTGCCTACAGGGGCAAGGCACTCGTTTTGAAGTTGAATTGCCGTTAGACTATCCCGTTCCTGGCTAATCATTTTTAGCCAAAATATTCTTAATAAACCACAGAATGGACTAGAGACGTGGCAATAAAAATCGTGGTTATCGATGATGAGACCCAAATACGCCGCATGCTGCGGATTGCACTCACCAGTGAGGGCTATGACGTTACCGAAGCTGAAAATGGTCAGCAAGGACTCGCGGCTGTCGCACGCCAGCAACCTGAATTAGTTATTTTGGATTTAGGCTTGCCGGATATGGAAGGCCATCAAGTGCTACAGGAGTTACGGGGATGGTCCGATGTTGCTGTGATTGTATTGTCGGTTCGCAATCAAGATAAAGAAAAAGTCGCAGCATTAGATGCAGGCGCGCAGGATTATGTGACCAAACCCTTTAGTGTGGAAGAGTTACTGGCAAGGGTGCGAGCGATTTTAAGGGACCATATCAAACCTGAAAAATTACCCATATTAGATGACGGCAAGTTGCAGATTGATTTAAGTCGCAGGCTGGTTAAAGTTGATCATCAAATTGTCGAACTCACACCCAAGGAATACGCAGTATTGTCTAAATTGGCGTCGTCACCTAACTGCGTTGTCACTCAGACTCAGTTGCTCAAAGAGATTTGGGGGCCCGCTCATACAGAAGACACACATTATCTACGAATTGTGGTCAGTCACTTAAGGCAAAAATTAGGCGATTCCCCGAGTGAACCTCAGTATGTGCGGACTGAGCCCGGTGTAGGCTATCGCTTTTATATCGACTTATAGCTTGTATCAATAGCGAATTAAAACGCGTTGGAATGACAAGTAAAATGATCACCGAAGACGGATGGCATTACCTGCCATCATTGAAGCTCAATCGGATACTTGCCTGATTTCAGTTTGTAGTGTTCGCTTCAGTTAACTCTAAGTTGCTCTTTCTGGCTGCCTTTGTTGACGCTATTTTTGTCCTGTTAGCTCTTGTTGACATAGGATTATACCAATCGTATTAAATATCTGTTCATTCCGCGGGAGTTCAACGCGCTTTAGACAAGGCGAAGGCTTGAAGGCATAGTGGTGCTCTGTCGAAAGCCTTAAACGCAGTATAAAGCGCGTTGAAACCCGCCCTTCGGGAGTCACACAGGCATCCCACTCCGGTGTTGCATTGACTTAAAAGGGAATAACCATTTCTGCGTCAATGCACCTTGGATTGAAATACCTGTGAGGCTCTGAACTGATTAGATATTTAATTTGATTGGTATTATGCACTAGATAAGCCCAATCGATATAAATCGCACATTCTTGCCGATATTTTGACTAGACTACAAACGTAGGGTTAATTCGAGGGAAAGACTATGGACTTAATTAAAATCCGCGACCATATGGATCGTCAGCCCGTGTTGCTGCGCGCTAATATGTCGCTCGCAACTGCGGTCGAAAAGTTGTTAGATAATAATAAAATGGGCGCAGCAGTGGTTGATGATACGGGCGATTTGGTGGGCTTTTTATCCCAGCAGGATTGTTTGGCTGTGATGATTAAAAGTAGCTATCACTGTGATATGACCTCAGTGGTGAAGGATTGCATGCGCACTGAAGTGCTGTTCGTTGGGCCAGATGACAGTATTTTGCAGCTCGCCGAACAAATGCTAGGGCCTAAACCTAAAGTGTATCCAGTGGTTGAACATGGCAAAGTAATTGGCACGATTAATCGCACCAATGTGCTCAAAGCCATGAATATCTATATGCAACAATGTTATCTGTCACCGGTTTAATCTAAGTCGAGCCAGTGCGAAACTGACACGCCATATACTGAGTGCAGAGTAAATTAGCAATACCATTACGCCACTTTCCTTGCTAGGATCGCCGTTTTTGATGCTAGCAATGGAATTTGGATTTGAACTCAGACAAACATCCGCTATCGAACGCCTTTCTTAATCTTTGTTATCAGAGCGACGCGTCGCGGATCCGTCGTCGTTTATTTAAGCTCAATAAAGAAGCCGACTCAGATAAAAAGACCCAAGTCTTAGCTCAGCTGAGCGAGCAAGCGCAGGCGGCGTTTGAGAAGGTTGAGCAGCGTCGTAACGCTCGGCCTAAAATCCACTATCCTGAAAACCTGCCCGTTTCCTTGATGCGCGATGATATTGCACGCGCGATTGCGGGCAATCAAGTGGTGATCATCGCCGGTGAAACGGGTTCGGGTAAAACGACCCAGTTACCTAAAATCTGTTTGGAATTAGGCCTAGGTTGCCGTGGCATGATAGGCCACACCCAGCCACGACGTTTAGCAGCCCGCAGTGTGGCGAGCCGAGTCGCCGAAGAATTACAAAGTCCGCTCGGTGAAGTGGTTGGCTTTAAAGTGCGTTTTGCCGATGCGCTTAAGAGTGACTCTTATATCAAGTTGATGACCGACGGTATTTTACTGGCGGAATTAACCTCCGATCGTAATCTTGATCAATACGATACCATCATCATAGATGAGGCCCACGAGCGCAGCCTCAACATCGATTTTATTCTGGGCTACCTCAAACAAATTCTCAAAAGACGCCCCGATCTCAAAGTTATTATCACGTCGGCGACCATAGACGTTGAGCGTTTTTCTAAGCATTTCAACAATGCACCTATTATCGAAGTGTCGGGCCGTACCTTTCCGGTCGAAACCCGTTACCGACCTTTAGTGCAAGATAGCGATGCCGATTTAGATCAAATCGAAGGCATTTTTGCCGCCGTCGATGAACTGGTGGCCGAAGGGCTGGGCGATATTCTGATCTTTATGAACGGTGAACGGGAAATTCGCGATACGGCCGAGCAATTGAGTCGGCGTAATTACCGCGATACCGAAATTTTGCCGCTGTACGCGCGTTTATCCTATGGCGAGCAGTCCAAAGTTTTCAGTAGTCACAGAGGTCGGCGGATTGTATTAGCGACGAACGTGGCGGAAACTTCGTTGACTGTGCCGGGCATTCGTTACGTTATTGACCCTGGTACGGCGCGTATCAGCCGTTATAGCTATCGCACTAAGGTGCAACGTTTACCGATTGAACCTATCTCGCAGGCGAGTGCCAATCAGCGCCAAGGCCGTTGTGGCCGTGTAGGGCCGGGTATTTGTATCCGTTTGTACGATGAGGCGGATTTTAATAATCGTCCGGCGTTTACCGATCCTGAAATCTTGCGCACTAACTTGGCTTCGGTCATTTTGCAGATGCTGGCCATCGGTTTGGGTGATATCGCCGGTTTCCCCTTTATCGAGCCACCCGATCCACGCCATATCCGCGATGGTTTCCTGTTGCTCGAAGAATTACAAGCGGTTGAGAGCAAACACGGCAAGCTAGTGCTGACACCACTTGGGCGCAACTTGGCGCAAATTCCTGTGGATCCGCGTTTGGCGCGTATGGTGGTCGAGAGTCAGCAGTTAGGTTGTTTGAACGAAGTGTTAGTGATTGCCGCGGGCTTATCGATTCAAGATCCCCGCGAACGTCCGATGGAGAAGAAGCAAGCCAGTGATGAAGCCCATCGCCGTTTTGCCGATCCCAGTTCCGATTTCGTCAGTTGGATAAACCTGTGGCAGCACTTAAAAGATCAACAAAAAGAGTTATCTGCTAGTCAGTTCCGTAAAAAGTGCCGCGATGAATATTTGGCCTATTTGCGCGTTCGCGAGTGGCAGGATTTATACGCCCAGCTTAAACAAGCCGTGCACGATTTAAAGTGGCGCTTAAACGATACGCCAGCTAATTATGACAGCTTGCACCGCGCGCTCTTATCGGGCTTATTGAGTCATGTTGGTTTTAAAGATAACAATAACGAGTACTTAGGTGCCCGTAATCGTAAATTCTTTGTGTTTCCCGGTTCGCCACTGGCCAAAAAAGGCCCTAAGTGGATCATGGCGGCTGAGCTTACCGAAACATCGCGCCTATTCGCTCGCTGCTGCGCCAAAATCGAACCCGAATGGCTAGAGCCCTTAGCGGCGCATTTGATCAAGAAAAGCTATGTGGAGCCCCATTTTGAGGCAAAACCTGGTAGCGTTATCGCCCTTGAAAACCAAGTGCTCTATGGCTTGACGGTGGTGCATCGCCGTAAAGTGCAATATGGCCCCATCGATCCCGTTGAAGCGCGGGAGATTTTTATCCGCAGTGCTTTGGCAGAAGGGCAGTTGCAAACTCAAGAAGCATTTTTTGTGGCTAACCAAAAGTTGCTTGAAGACATTGAGTCCCTTGAGCACAAATCCCGTCGCCGCGATATTTTGGTGGACGAGCAAGTGTTGGTGGACTTTTACGAGCCGCGGATCCCGGAAGGGATTTACAACGCCCAGCTGTTTTTTGGCTGGTGGAAGAAGGTAAAGCGCGAGCAACCGGATTTACTCGATTTCAGCAAAGCACTGTTAATGCAGCGCAATGCCGACCATATTTCGACCTTGGATTTCCCCGATACGTGGCACAAGGGCAATTTGCGCCTGCAGCTGAGTTATCATTTTGAGCCTGCCGCCAGTGATGACGGCGTGTCTGTACACATTCCGGTGGCGCTGCTTAATCAAATTGATGACAGTGATTTTGATTGGCTAGTGGCAGGGCTGCGGGAAGAAAAGTGCATCGCATTGATCAAATCGTTGCCTAAAAGTTTACGGCGTAACTTTGTGCCAGCGCCTGATTACGCCCGAGCTTGTGTGCAGGCCATGGTACCTTTTAGTGCCAGTTTACTGGATACCATGTGCAAACAATTACTGCGTATGAGCGGCACGCGTATATCGCCAGAAGATTTTGATGCAACGCAAATGCCCGCGCATTTACAGATGAATTTTAAAATTGAAGACGATCATCATAATTTAGTAGCGCAGGGCCGCATGCTCGATAACTTAAAAGCCGAATTGCAGGGTGTTGTTGCTAAGGCGATACGTCAGGTGGCGGATAAGGGAATTGAAAAAGAAGCCTTAACTGAATGGTCTTTTGGTGATTTGCCGCAGCAATACCAGCAGCAAAAAGGCAATTATCAAGTACGAGCGTTTCCGGCACTGATCGATAAAAAAGACAGCGTCGCGATCAAATTATTTGATGATGAGTTCGAGGCGCAAGATGCCCATCGCCAAGGTCTGCGACGTTTGCTGTTGCTCAACATTCCTTCGCCGGTAAAACATTTACAGCAAGCCTTGCCGAATAAGGCCAAATTGGCGATGTATTTCAATCCTTTTGGTCAAGTGCAAATTTTGATTGATGATATTATTGCCGCCGCCGTGCAGCAGTTGTTAGACCAAAAAGCGTTAGATGTACGTAATCAAGCTCAATTTGAGCTAGCAAAGGATTGGGTTCGCCAAGAATTAAACCCGACTGCTGAGCAAATAGCTCTTAAGGTTGAACAGATTTTAACCTTGTACCAGAGTATTAAAAAACGTCTTAAAGGCAAAATAAGTTTAGATATCGCCTTTGCTATGAGTGATATCCAAAATCAATTAGACAAATTAGTGTTTAAAGGTTTTGTAGAAGCCTGTGGTTGGCAGCGTCTAGCGGATGTGGCGCGTTATTTAAAAGCGATTGAAACCCGTGTTGAAAAACTGCCTATTGACCCGACTCGCGACCGTTTGCACATGCAAAGTATTAATAAAGTGCAAGCAGCCTTAACGGCGCAGCTAGCAAAAGTACCGCGCGCTATGCCAACACCGCCCGCATTAATTGAAGCTCGCTGGATGATTGAAGAATATCGCGTATCTTGTTTTGCTCAAGTGTTAGGTACCGCATACCCTATTTCTGAAAAGCGTATATTAAATCAACTTACCGAACAGTCATAAATACGCCTAGATTAATATTGAGCAATAGCCAGTTATTTACAGCGCTGGCTATTGACTCAAATAAGGCTTTATCAGGCATGTGTTGATGCGGGCGACTGGTGATAATAACGTAAATCGTGTTCGGTTCGACGTCCTTGACTAAAGGCTGAGACGCGCTTTAAATAACCAATTACACGGGTGCCGTAATCAATGTTTTTTGAACCGCATTGGTGACAATATTGCTGAGTTTGTTTATCAATATGTTGGCATTCATTGCAGATAGTAATTTTCACATTGACACAAAAATAATTACACCCTGTACGTGCAGCGACATTATATAAATTAAGATAATTTTTCACTGATAACTTTTCATCTAAATTTAAATGTAATGCTGAGCCCCCATCTAAGTAGCGGGTCATTTTTTCACCGTGCATAATAAATTTATCAAGATAATTAATGTTAGTGTCTTCTACCGGATAAAAGTAACTGTTATAGCAATTTCGATTAACAAAGTAGCCTGCCTTTCTATCCCAAGCTGCATTCTTTATACCTAAGTTTTCTGCTGGAACAAACTCAGTATTAAATTTGTAGCCAAATTTTTGAGTAGCTTCTCGGTTAACCTTATAAATAATCTGTAATTGTTGGTCGACAAAGGTTTGGTAATCATTATTAGTGTCAGCTATTAAGCCTAAAGATTCAGCAGCTTCTACCATGCCATTAATACCAATCGTCATAAATTGTTTATCCAGAGAGATAAACCCCGCGGTATAGACTGGCAGCATGCCATTGGCTAATTGTTCTTCCATTAGCTTACGATAGGCAATCTGATATTGATGAACCTTTTCAACCTCGATTTTAAGATCGCGTTTATCTTGGATTAATCGATTCATATTAATAGTGATAACATTAATTGAACCCGTGGCGACGCCGCCAGCACCTAAGCTGTAGGAGAAGGTGTGATCGCTTATTTCATTCCGTAAACGACAGCATGAGGCTAAAGAGTCAGCATTTTTGGATTGATAAATAAAAAATGCACCGCCTTCGCTCATATTTTTGGCACAAACATGGGCAAACTCCGTATCTTTAACTTTATCATCAACGGTTAACATCGCCGCGGTGATCACTGGAAAGGTTAAAATGGCTTTATTCCGTTCTTGATTAAACCAATCTAAGAAAAAAACTTGTAACTGCTTTAAAGAGTGCCAATCTGGCGGGGTAAAGTCAGGAAATACAAATTGCCCAAACATGGCTTCAAAATAATATTGATCATAAAGAGAGATATTCCAAAATACACTTTGGTATCCTCTTGCTGCTGCAGGTTGATTTAACGCATACACAACGTGTTGCAGGTGGTTCTCTATTGCGTGTTTATGCTCGGTGAGATAATCATCTCCAAAATCTTTACGGGCAAAATAATCGAAATACATTAAAAATTCGACAGTCGCAATTGCGCCAGCAAATTGCGCGCTGATAGCAAATACTAAATTAACAAAGCTGCCACAAAAAGACTCTAAGTGTTTTGGCGCTTGTGATTCGCCGCCTAATTGAGTTAATCCGCTGAGTAAAAATGGGTACATTGAAATAGAAGCACAATAGGGTTTTAAACTGGTTTCATCATGAACGTAAATTTCATGTTCTGTTATTTGTCTCTCGTATTCTTTCGCTAAATCTACACCATATAATTCAGTTATTTTTTGTTTTACTAATTCACGATTAATATCAATAAAATAATCTTTCATTAACTCGGTTTCTAAGGTGGCAATGTTCTTATGAGTCACATTTGCATTCGCATCTAAATGCGAAGCATCAGCGGCATTATTGGATTGTTGATATTGCTTAATAAAAGCTAATTTTTTTTGTAATTGCTGTGGGTTAAGAGATGGCATGGTGATGTTCCCTAAATTTAAAGTTGAGTAGGTTTCCCGTTGCGAGTTCAATAAAGCGTTGATTAGTTTTTTCCTTTTCTAATCCTCCTTGATTTGGTCGCCAAGCCCCCGTTTTGAGGTAATCCAACTGTGCAATTAGATGCTGTGATACCTTGGTTTTTCCAGTGTAGAGACAGGTTTTAAGACCGTGTTTTTTTGCCAGTGATAACTTGTCGAGTAATGCAGCGGGGTTCCATTCGCCACCAAAAAATAAAACACAACTCACCAGTCCCTGATAACGTGTTAAATAATGTTGAAAATTATCATTATTTAACTGAATACCCGTTTCTGGATCCCAAGTATCTTGGCTATGACATCCTTGGCAACGTAGTGGGCAACCTGTGATGGTAAATGCTAACGACACCTCATCAGGAACCTCTTGAAAACAGATCTGTGGTGCAAAGCTATTAAATGTAATAACCACCATATGTTGTGTCCATTTTATTTTAATCAACTATATATTGTGTTTTATAATATCGGGATAGGCAAATAATAGTTTGATCAAGATCAAACTATTGAGGATTAATGCGATGAGGTTAATCTTGGGGGAGTGAAGCAGATAACACGGGTGAATGGCTGTAAATAAGTGCTTGTTTAAGCTGTATTAAACTTAGCTTATTTACAGTAGGTTCCAGATTTTAAATAAAACAGCAGCAGTGTAAATAATGGTTAGACTAATTAAGTTTACATTGAGGAATATGAATAATTTTTTGATGGATATGTTGTAACAAACGGTAACTATCAGCCAGATCGCAATCAATTTGCTGTTGTTTTTTATAGCCCAATTGGGTGAGCTCTATGTGCCAGGTGGGTACAATTTGCTGTAGCGCTAAGCTATTTTTAACGCAATTGAGCTTACAACCATCAAGTGCCAATATGGGGCGTCCAGATTTAGCCAGTCTGACAATCGATTTTATATTCCCTCCAACGCCCGCGATACATGACATTTGCATCACGCCTGAACGATCAAGGGTCAGTGCCACATCATTAGCTAATTGTGCGACATTTGAGCAGCCGGAGCAGGCATAAACCAAGGGTTTATTCGTCGATAATTTTGTCATGTTGGCACCTTTGTAAAAAAGTGAATGTCGATGATAGGCACCCTAAATCGGCATGCCTACCATTGTTTAGCTAACAGTTAGCAAGGGATCTCTGCGTTACGTCTAGCGTAGAACCACCAAGTGATAACCACACAACTGGCGTAAAACAGGATAAACCCATAGAGCGCGGTATCTACCGCTCCAGTTAAGCTCATTGCGGTGCCATAGGATTTGGGAATAAAAAATCCGCCATAGGCAGCAATGGCAGAAATAAAGCCTAAAACTGCTGCGGACTCTCGGTTTCCTTCGATTTCGGCTTGTTTTTCCATGCCTTTACCTAATGCTTTTTGCCTAAGGGTTAAAAACATCACTGGCACCATACGGAACGTTGAACCATTACCAATGCCTGTGGTGATAAAGAGCAAAACAAACATACCGAAGAAGCCGCCAAAATTACCCGCAGCACCGTCATGCGGTAAGAAATACAGCACACCGACAACGCCTAACGCCATGAAGAAAAAATTCCATAGCGTCACTTGGGCGCCGCCAAATTTATCGGCTAATTTACCGCCGATAGGCCTGGCTAATGCACCTGCAAGTGGACCGATAAAGGCAAACTTAACGGGATCGACATCTGGGAATAACATACCCGATAACAATGGGAAACCTGCAGCAAAACCAATAAAGCTGCCAAAAGTTCCTAAATAAAGCCAGCACATTAGCCAAGTATGATGACGTTTAAAGACGACGGCTTGCTCCTTAAATGAAGATTTAGCATCCGTAATATCATTCATGCCAAACCACGCCGCAATGGAGCCAATAATGATAAATGGCACCCAGATAAACGCTGCGTTTTGCAACCACACCGAATGTGTTTCACTGTTTTGCAATACGAGGGTGAGAGGCTCTCCTTCTAAACCGCCAAACACACTGGCAGATATCACTAAAGGGGCAATTAATTGCATGCCCGATACGCCTAAGTTACCCAGCCCAGCATTAAGCCCTAGTGCAGTACCTTTTTCAGCTCTAGGATAGAAAAAGCTGATGTTTGCCATACTCGATGAGAAGTTAGCGCCACCTAAACCACAGAGTAAGGCTAAAATCAGCATGATGAGATAGGGGGTTTCGATATTTTGCAGTGCAAAACCCATCCATAAACAAGGGATTAAAAGTGATGCGGTTGATAAGGCTGTCCAACGGCGACCACCGAAGATGGGGATCATAAAGCCATAGAAAATTCGCAGTGTAGCACCCGATAATGCGGGTAGCGCCGCCAACCAAAACAATTCATTTGGGCTGTAGTTAAAGCCTAATGTCGGCATTTTAACCACCATAATGCTCCAAATAGACCATACGGCAAACGCAAGGAAGAGGTTGGGTATTGAGATCCATAAATTGCGCGTGGCAATTTTTTTACCTTTAGTGTCCCAAAAATGTTTATTTTCAGGTTGCCAATCGTTAAGTACAAAGGCGTCGGGTGTGGTCATTTCGGGTAAGTTTTTTACCGTTTGACCACTGGCCCATTCCATTCTCTCGGCTCGGCGAATTGAATAATGCATCCACATTAATGAGATAGAACTAATAACAAACAACAGCATAAAACAGCTTTGCCAGATGCCAATAACGTCATTGAGCATCCCAAATGTGACGGGTAATAAGAAGCCGCCAATACCGCCGACCATACTCACAAGGCCGCCCACTACGCCGACATTATTCGGGAAATAAGTCGGTATATGCTTAAATACCGCCGCTTTACCTAAAGACATGAAAAAACCTAAGGTAAAAATAAGCAGCACAAAAACGGGCAAGGATAGGTGGAAGTTAAATTCAAAAACGTGTTCAACCCCTTTTACACTGTAGTGGGTTGGGGGATAACTGAGTAAAAAGGTACAAATGGTACTGATGCCTAACGTCCAATACATGATGCGACGGGCGCCGTATTTGTCGGACCAAAAGCCGCCTAAAATACGAAATAAAGAACCTGGGATAATATAAAACGAGGTAAGAATACCGGCGGTGACTAATGACACACCATAAACATCAATAAGGTAGTGGGGTAGCCATAGGGCGAGTGCCACAAAGGCGCCAAACACGAAAAAATAATATAATGCGAAGCGCCAAATACGAATGTCGCTGAGTAAGCTTAGTTGTTCACTGAATTTGGGCGGTTTGAAATTAGTTAATCGGCGGGGTTCTGTTTTGGCAAAGACCAAATATGTGGTTGCCGAAATCGCAATGATTAAAGCATAAATTTGAGCGGTTTCTTGCCAACTGAAGTACTTTAATAAAAAGGGTGCGCCAAAGGTTGTTAGCGCAGCACCCACGTTGCCCGCACCAAAAATACCGAGTGCAGTACCTTGTTTTTGTGTTTCAAACCAAGATGCGACATAGGTCGCACCGACAATAAAGCCACCGCCAGCTAAACCCAGCCCAATACCTGCAACTAATAGCATATCGTAACTATCAGCAAGACTGAGCAGATAGGTCGCAATGGCAGCAATGTACATTAACGTACTAAATACAAGGCGCCCACCCCAGCGCTCCGTAAACATACCTAGGGCAATGCGGCTCAACGAGCCGCTTAAAATGGGCAGCGCCATTAATAACGCCATTTGCGTATCGGTTAAGGCTAAATCCGCTTTTATTTTTATCCCTAAAATTGAAAATATCGTCCAAACGGCGAAACAGAGCGTAAAAGCAGCGGTGGTAAGCCACAATGCGCGGTATTGTCCACTCTTAATGTGTAGCGGTAGACTACTCATTTGAAAACTCCGACAAATTAGCAAAATGTAACGTTAAAAAACATTAGCTTTTTAATGGGTTACTGCAGTAATGGCTCATTATTGGTGTCAAAATCAAAACCTTCTATATGGGCTTCGTCTATTAACACTTGGATATATTGAGCAATGGATTTTTGACGCACTTTTTCATTAAGGTATAAGCTAATCCTGTCGCTAACCGCTTCAAATGGGAGAGGGTTACCGGCAATTTTGTGTTTGATATCGACAATATGAAATCCATAACGACTTTCTATCGGGTAGGGTTGCAAGCCTATTTCGGCGGTTAATAGCTGTCGTTCAAATTCCGGCACGGTTTGCCCACGGCTGAGCTGACCTAAATTTCCCCCTACGGATTTTGAAGGGCAGGCAGAAAACTCCTGTGCTAAAGCGGCAAAATTGGCTTTTTGATGCAATTGTTCAATCAGTTGCTCGGCGATGATTTTACCCTCTGCTCTGGCTTTTAAATCATCGGGCGCAGCGGCAATCAGGATATGGTTAGCCTCAACCAATGGCGAGGTTGTAAATCGATGTGGGTTTTGTTCAAAATACTGTAAACACTCTTCGGGAGTCGCTTGAGGAATAGGTACTTCAGATTCAATGAGTTGCTCTAAATAATCCTCTTTATTACAGATCTCATCATTAGGGCGAGATAGCGATAATGCTTTTGCACGTTGAAGTAGCAATTCGCCAATGATTAAACTCTGGGCGGCTTCTAACATCGCTTTACGTTGGGTTGGGGCCGGGAAATACTGCATTTCACTGAGAACTTGCTCTTCGGTAATGCTGGCTTGGTTGACTGTGATCATAATATGGCTCTCTATAAAATAAATGCGGGCGAGCAAAGATCCCCTGATAGGCCAATATCAAGGGGATTTAGCACT
The DNA here is from genome assembly GCF_025653705.1 of Shewanella sp. SM87. Taxonomy (NCBI): domain Bacteria; kingdom Pseudomonadati; phylum Pseudomonadota; class Gammaproteobacteria; order Alteromonadales; family Shewanellaceae; genus Shewanella; species Shewanella sp. SM87. The sequence goes on along the minus strand of NZ_JAKKSC010000007.1, from coordinate 87,826 downwards.
AACGGCTGACTTTACGACGTACTATTTGTGGTGCGCGTGTCAGATACTGCAGTGGTGCACTGAGCATGTGAACCAAGCGGCTGAATGGGAATACTACAAACAGCGTCATACCTAGAATGACGTGCAATTTGAAGACGATATTTACATCGCTAATGGCTTCAACGGCTGCAACACTATTAAAGGTCATAATGTTTTGTGCCCAAGCCATTAACTTAAGCATTTCAGCGCCATCTAAGTGTCCACCTGATACCGGAATAGAAATAAGTCCGAGGATCAGTTGTCCATAGAGCATTAAGAGGATGATGATATCCATCTTTTTGCTAGTGGCACGAACGCGAGGGTTTGTTAGGCGACGACGGATCAAAATGGTTAATCCCGCAAAGCAAATTACCCCAAATAATCCACCCGCACCCATAGCAAGTAACTGTTTAAACTCGGCAGTCACGCCCAGCGCGTGCCAAACGGCTAATGGTGTGAGTAATCCCACAAAATGACCGAAGAAAATCCCGATCACCCCAACGTGAAACAATACGCTACCAATATGCAGTTGGCGTTTTTCCAGCATTTGGCTGGAGCTCGCTTTCCACGTGTATTGTTCACGGTCATAGCGGATCCAGCTGCCGATAAACATCACCGCCATAGCGATATAGGGGTAGATGCCAAAGGCAAATATTGAGAAATGGCTCATCAATGCTCTCCTTACAACCGTTGGCTATTGCTTTTAGGCTGCAATAGTTCGGTATTGAGTGGAATGTGTTGGTCCCGACGCTGCGTTTCACTGGGTTTATTGCTGCTATTACAGCCCGTTTGCGCGTTGTCCATAAAGCTCACCATTTCTTCTTCCCACACTTTATCGAGCTCTTTGGGGGTGTTGTCGGGTTGTTCGTCAACGATTTGTTCACGTAAATCCTTAAGATCGACATCAACCTTGCTTAAGCTCAATAGTGCATGGAGTAAGTTGGCATAATTTGATTGGTGCTTTTCAAGTCTGCATGCCAGTAGCGCTAAAATCGGCGCCACTTCTTCTAATCCATAACGGCCGTTTTCGCTGCCTTGGGTTGACATAAACTCAAGATATAGCGGGATATAATCTGGCAACTCTTTAGCACTAATATCTAGACCTGCTTGGTGATATTGATCTAAAAGGTTGACCATGGCTTGCCCGCGGTCACGTGATTCACCGTGAACGTGTTCAAATAACAGTAAGGACAAAGAACGTCCTCGCTCGAATAAGCCGTCATATTCGGCTTGCCAGTCCATGGTATCCATCGCAAAACGCTCGGCGATAAACTGCAGTACAAGGGCTTGATGCGCGGCATCAAGTTCAGATCCCGTGACAATGGCCTCTAACTCTGCCCGCGCGTCGAGTAGTTCAGCGTGCGGGTAATCGAGTAGTATTGAAATAACACTCAGTACTTTCATGTTTACTTCTCCAATGTGACAGGAATGACTTGGCGTACACCGGTCGCTTTGCTGCCAAATAAGTTGACGCCGTTGTTACCATCGCCACAGCCATTTCCAAAACTAAAGCCGCAACTGCTTTTCATGTCGTAGGCATTTTCTGCGTAGGCTTTATGGCTCGTTGGCACTACGAATCTGTCTTCGTAGTTAGCAATGGCCATGTAGCGATACATTTCTTCGACTTCGACTGCGGTGAGGCCAACTTGCTTTAGCACCTCTAAGTCTTCAACTTTGTCGACCTGTTGTGAGCGTTTATAGGCACGCATCGCGATCATGCGCTCAAGTGCACGCTCAACTGGTTTTTCATCGCCAGCAGTTAACAGGTTTGCAAGGTAACGTAGCGGTATACGCAATGATTTCAGATCGGGGATTTCACCGTTCATGCCGACATGACCTGCTTCTACTGCCGTTTGGATTGGCGATAGTGGCGGCACATACCACACCATAGGTAAGGTGCGATATTCAGGGTGTAAAGGCAGCGCGACTTTCCAGTCGATTGCCATTTTGTATACCGGTGAGCGCTGGGCCGCAGTGATCCAGTTATCACTGATGCCTTCTTTACGCGCCGCTTCAATTACCGCCGGATCGTTAGGGTCGAGGAAAACATCGAGCTGTGCTTGATATAGATCTTTTTCATTTGGAGTATTTGCCGCAATTTCAATTTGATCGGCGTCGTACAGCAATACGCCCAGATAGCGGATACGGCCTACGCAGGTTTCAGAGCAAACCGTAGGTTGACCCGCTTCAATGCGAGGGAAACAGAAAGTACATTTTTCTGATTTACCTGATTTCCAGTTGAAGTAGATTTTTTTGTAAGGGCAGGCAGAAACACACATGCGCCAGCCGCGACATTTATCTTGGTCAATCAGTACGATACCGTCTTCTTCACGCTTGTAAATCGAGCCTGAAGGGCAAGAGGCAACACATGCTGGGTTTAAGCAGTGCTCACACAGGCGAGGTAAATACATCATGAAGGTTTTTTCAAATTGACCATAAATGTCTTTTTGAATCACATTATCGAAGTTGATGTCTTTTTTACGCTTTTCGAACTCAGTCCCGAGAATTTCTTCCCAGTTTGGACCCCATTCAATTTTCTCCATACGCTGACCTGTGATCAGCGAGCGGGGTCTAGCAACCGGTTGATGTTGGCTATCAGGCGCTGTGTGTAAATACTCGTAGTCAAAATCAAAGGGTTCGTAGTAATCGTCAATTTCAGGTAAATCAGGGTTAGCAAAAATTTTTGCCAGCAATCTGATTTTGCCACCGATTTTGAGTTCTAACTTACCGGCGTCAGTGCGTTTCCAGCCGCCGTTCCATTTCTTTTGGTTTTCCCATTCTTTTGGAAAGCCAATACCGGGTTTAGTTTCTACGTTATTGAACCACGCGTATTCGACGCCTTCGCGTGAGGTCCAAACGTTTTTACACGTGATGGAGCAAGTGTGGCAACCGATGCATTTATCTAAATTTAGCACCATGCCGATTTGGGCTCTAACTTTCATATTGTATTCCTCGCTCCACGCTTATTTAGTATCTAACCAGTCGACGTTGTGCATTTTGCGTACAACAACAAATTCGTCGCGGTTACAACCGACAGTACCGTAATAGTTAAAACCATAGGATTGTTGCGCATAGGCACCAATCATATGAGTGGGTTTCATCACTGCGCGGGTGACTGAGTTATGGATCCCGCCACGGGTGCCGGTCATTTCTGACCCTGGTATATTTACGATACGTTCTTGGGCGTGGTACATCATGCTCATGCCTTCTGGCACACGTTGTGACACCACAGCGCGGCACGCTATTGCACCGTTGACGTTGAAGACTTCAATCCAATCGTTATCTTCAATACCCGCGGTTTTAGCATCGGTCTCACTCATCCACACGATAGGGCCACCGCGTGATAGTGTGAGCATCAACAGGTTGTCGGAGTAAGTGCTATGAATGCCCCACTTTTGGTGTGGGGTGATCCAGTTCAGAACAATTTCTTTATTGCCGTTAGGCTTTTTGTTCAATACTGGGGCAACGGTTTTTAAGTTAATGGGCGGTTTATAGGCACAGAGCTGCTCGCCAAAGTCACGCATCCACTGGTGATCTTGGTAAAACTGTTGACGGCCAGTAATGGTGCGCCACGGTATCTGCTCATGTACGTTGGTATAGCCCGCGTTATAGGACACATGCTCATCTTCTAAACCAGACCAAGTCGGTGAAGAGATAATTTTGCGCGGCTGGGCAACAATATCGCGCCAACGAATTTTTTCATCCTCTTTGGGTTTGGCTAAGTGGGTGTGATCTATGCCAGTCATCTCGCCCAATGCTTCCCATGCTTTAACGGCAACTTGACCATTGGTTTCAGGGGCGAGGGTGAGGATCATTTCGCAGGCATCAATGGCAGTATCTAGCTTTGCCATGCCTTTGTTGATGCCTTCTGTGGTATGGGTATAGTTGAGTTGAGTTAATAACTTAACTTCATCTTTAGTGTCCCAACTAATGCCTTTACCACCATTGCCGATTTTTTCAAGTAGGGGGCCTACCGAAGTAAAACGAGCATAGGTATTAGGGTAGTCGCGCTCAACCATAGTTAAATGCGGCATGGTTTTACCCGGAATAGCTTCACATTCGCCTTTCCACCATGCTTTAACATCATAGGGTTGAGCTAATTCAGCTGGGGTATCGTGGTGCATTGGAATGGTCACCAGATCTTGTTCTACCCCTAAGTGCCCCACACACACGCGGGAAAACTCTTTGGCGATGCCTTTAAAGATTTCCCAGTCAGAGCGCGCTTCCCATACGGGATCGATTGCGGCTGATAAAGGATGAATAAACGGATGCATATCCGAGGTATTCATATCATCTTTTTCATACCAAGTTGCAGTAGGTAAAACAATATCTGAATATAAACAAGTGGTTGACATACGGAAATCTAAGGTGACCCATAAGTCGACTTTGCCTTCGGCGCCTTCATCTTTCCATTCGACGTCTTCGGGTTTATTGCCGCCAAAATCACCGAGATCTTTACCTAATAGCCCATGCTTAGTGCCGAGGAAGTGGCGCAACATGTATTCGTGGCCTTTGCCGGATGAACCCAGCAGATTAGAGCGCCAAATGAACATATTACGTGGGAAGTTTTTCGGATCGTCTGGCTGCTCACAGGCAAATTTTAGGTCGCCGCTTTTCAGTTGTGATACCACGTAGTCTTCAACGTTTTGTCCAGCCGCTTTAGCACTGGCGGACAAATGCAGTGGGTTAGTGCTTAATTGTGGTGCAGAGGGTAACCAGCCCATACGTTCAGCACGACTATTGAAATCGATAATGCTGCCAGTCCAGTTTTCTTTTGGCGCGAGCGGCGAAATAATTTCAGACATGTTCAATTTTTCATAACGCCACTGACTAGAGTGGTTGTAGAAGAATGAAGTGCCGTTCATGTGACGTGGTGGGCGCTGCCAGTCAAGTGCAAACGCCAGTGGTGTCCAACCCGTTTGTGGACGAAGTTTTTCTTGTCCTACATAGTGAGCCCAGCCACCGCCAGATTGACCGATACAACCACACATCATTAACATGTTAATGAGGCCGCGGTAGTTCATGTCCATGTGATACCAGTGGTTTAGTGCAGCGCCCACAATTACCATAGAGCGACCATTGGTTTTATCAGCATTACGCGCAAACTCAGTGGCAACACGGATAACATCGGCACGTTTTACACCGGTGATCACTTCTTGCCAAGCTGGCGTGTAGGGGATGTTATCGTCAAACGAGCTAGCACGATTGCTGTCGTTAACGCCGTTATCCACCCCATAATGCGCCAGCATTAAGTCAAATACGCTCGCTACTTTTGCCTGTTTACCGTCGGCAAGCGTAATGGTTTTAACTGGCACATTACGCAACTGAATATCACTGTGATCTGTGTGTTGAAAGTATTCATATTCGTGCGGCGCGCCGCCAAAGTAAGGGAAAGCGACTTCGGTCAGTTCAGTGTGATCTTTAAGAGATAGTAAAAGATCAATATCGCCTTTACTGTCTTTAGATTCTAAGTTCCATTTGCCTTTTTCACCCCAACGATAACCGATAGAGCCGTTAGGGCTAGTGAGGTTACCATCATGGTTAAATGCAATCGTTTTCCAATCTGGATTATTCTCTTCACCCAAATTATCAACTAAATCAGCCGCACGTAAAAAACGTCCACTGGTAAGGTGGCCATTAACTTCTTCAAGCATGACCAACATCGGCATGTCGGTGTAGCGTTTAGCGTAGTTAATGAAATACGCACTTGGGGTATTGACGTAAAACTCTTTTAAAATCACATGACCAAAAGCCATTGCCAAGGCGGCATCAGTGCCTTGACGTGGCGCTAACCAAGTATCACCAAACTTAGAAGCTTCAGAGTAATCGGAGGTAATAACGCAGGTTTTGGTGCCCTTGTAACGGACCTCACTTAAAAAGTGCGCATCGGGAGTACGGGTTTGCGGTACGTTTGAGCCCCAAACAATGATGTAATTTGAGTTATACCAATCTGCAGATTCTGGAACGTCAGTCTGCTCACCCCAAACCTGTGGTGAGGCGGGGGGCAAATCACAATACCAATCGTAGAAACTTAGGCAGTTAGCACCAATTAATGATAAATAACGCGCGCCAGCGGCATAGGACACCATCGACATTGCCGGAATAGGGGAGAAACCGGATACGCGATCTGGGCCGTACTCTTTAGTGGTATACACGTTAGATGCAGCAATGATTTCATTGACTTCATCCCAACTCGCACGGATGAAACCTCCTAATCCCCGTCGTTCTTTGTAGCTTTTGGCTTTAACCGGATCGCTCACAATCGACGCCCATGCATCGACAGGATCAGCATGTTGTTGCTTAGCTTCGCGCCATAGTTTCATTAATTGTTGACGAACTTTAGGATATTTCAGGCGATTTGCGCTGTAGATATACCATGAATAACTCGCGCCTCGTGGGCAGCCTCTGGGTTCATGGTTAGGTAAGTCGGGTCGAGTACGAGGGTAATCGGTTTGTTGGGTTTCCCACGTAACTAAGCCATTTTTAACATAAATTTTCCAACTGCAAGAGCCTGTACAGTTTACCCCGTGGGTAGAACGAACAATTTTATCGTGTTGCCAGCGTTGACGATAACCCTGTTCCCAACTTCTATCTTTATCGGTTGTCACGCCATGCCCATCGGCAAAGGGTTCTTGGTGGGTTTTAAAAAACCGCAATTTATCGAGTAAGTGACTCATCTTATTAATTAACTCCTAGTACGACATTGCTAACAACCTCGAATGTTGTGCGACACAGCATTGTGGGTTGTTGAGTGGTAGTTATATTGACTGCTGTTTTATGCTTAGAAGATGAAAGATGTTAATAAGTCTGGAGTGTGCAACGGTTTATAACGTTGATCGCGATCAATAAAGTGCTTTATATGTGATAAATATCTATTTATGAGTATATTGGTTGTTGTGTTGGTTAACGTTTTTGCAACGCAGCTTTTAGAGACAGAAGTGACGCTGTTTAAAACCGAAATTCCTTGTCTTCTTAAACAGTTATTTTGACGAGCATGGCGGGAGTAAACTTTTTGTTAAGTGCTTTGTAGATCGGGATCACGCTTATTGTTAATTACCTAATTAGAGGCACATAAAAAAAACCTAGACTTACCTATCATGGTGTTAGGTTAATAAAATTTCGCCAATAATTTAAAAAATGGCAAAGAATTTGATTGTATTTAAGTGTTATCAAATCGTTAAGTAAGATAAGGTAGTTAATACGATAGACGTACTTTAGGGAGCGTATATGACAACTCAAACAGATGAAAGTAAGAGCTTAGAACTCAAGATTTTCCTATTTTTAACCGTATTGTTAGCACCTATTCTGTCGGTGCTTCTGGTTAGCGGTTTAGGTTTTGCAATTTGGTTTAGCCAGATTTTAACTGGTCCACCAGGTGCGGGTTAACATAATAAAAATCATGAAATAAGAGTGAAGTGTCGGATGAGTAAAGAGATTCATATTACAAGTTTAGTCGTACAAGTTTTGCCACAAAAAATGGCAGAGGTTAGGCAGCAGATTATGACCATTGAGAATGCTGAGCTTTCCGTAAATAACGAAGTGAAATTAGTGGTAGTGCTTGAAGGGGATACTCAACGAGCCATTATGGAAAGTATCGAAACCATCAATGCCATTCCTGGTGTCTTATCCGCCACTATGGTTTACCACCAGAGTGAAGAGCTTAAAGAGGGTGAAGAATGAACATGAATAGACGTGACTTTATTAAAGCCAATGCAGTCATCGCCGCTGCAGGAGCGGCAGGTTTAGCTCTGCCAGCTGGCGCAAGCAATTTAATTACCAGTTCAGAACAAACAAAATTAGAGTGGAACAAAGCGCCGTGCCGTTTTTGCGGCACGGGTTGTTCTGTGATCGTTGCTACCCGCGAGGGTAAAGTGGTTGCCACCCATGGTGATGCCAATAGTGAAGTTAACCGCGGCCTTAACTGCATCAAGGGTTATTTCTTATCCAAGATTATGTATGGTAGCGATCGTTTAACTACGCCCATGCTACGTATGACGGATGGCAAATTTGACAAGCACGGTGAGTTTTCACCGATAAGCTGGGATAGCGCCTTTGATATCATGGCGCAAAAATGGAAAGCAACCATTAAAGCTAAAGGCCCAACAGCGATTGGTATGTTTGGTTCTGGTCAATGGACCGTATGGGAAGGTTATGCCGCCGTTAAGCTGATGAAAGCCGGCTTTGGTTCAAACAACATCGATCCTAATGCGCGCCATTGCATGGCTTCGGCCGTGGTAGGTTTTATGCGTACCTTCGGCATTGACGAACCTATGGGTTGTTATGACGACATTGAAGCTGCTGATGCCTTTGTACTTTGGGGCTCAAACATGGCGGAAATGCACCCGATTTTATGGAGCCGTGTCACCGACCGTCGCCTCAGTGCCCCCCATGTTAAAGTATCAGTATTATCGACCTTCCAGCATCGTTCTTTCGATTTGGCCGACTTACCAATAGTATTTACACCGCAAACTGACTTAGCCATTTTAAACTTTATTGCTAACTATATTATTCAAAACGATAAAGTGAATTGGGATTTTGTTAAAAAGCATGTGAACTTCCACATGGGAACCCACGACATTGGTTATGGTTTGCGCCCAACGCACCCACTTGAGAAAAAAGCCAAAAACGTTAAAACGGCTGCTGATTCAACGCCAATCGATTTCGATACGTTTAAAGCCTTTGTTGCCGATTACAATGTAGAAAAAGTCAGTAAATTATCAGGTGTATCAGAAGAGAAACTGATTGAATTGGCCAAGTTATATGCCGATCCTAATACTAAAGTGACTTCTTTTTGGACGATGGGATTTAACCAGCACACTCGTGGTGTATGGTGTAACAACCTGATTTATAACATTCACTTGTTAGTCGGTAAAATTTCAACTCCAGGTAACAGCCCATTCTCGTTAACAGGTCAGCCATCTGCTTGCGGTACGGCCCGTGAAGTGGGAACCTTCTCACATCGTTTACCTGCCGATTTAGTGGTCACTAATCCTGAGCACAGAAAACATGCTGAAAATATTTGGAAAATTCCTAGCGGCATTATTCCACCTAAGCCTGGCTACCACGCAGTTGAACAAAACCGTCGCCTTAAAGATGGTGATTTAAACTGCTATTGGGTCCAAGTTAACAACAATATGCAAGCGGGTGCGAACATTAACGAAGAGATGTTACCTGGCTATCGTAACCCAGATAACTTTATCGTGGTGTCCGATGCTTACCCAACAGTGACAACTCAAGCCGCTGACTTAATTCTTCCTACCGCGATGTGGGTCGAAAAAGAAGGCGCTTATGGTAATGCTGAACGCCGTACGCAATTCTGGCATCAAATGGTGCAAGCACCTGGTGAATCACACTCAGATTTATGGCAGCTGATGGAATTTGCTAAACGCTTCACTACCGATGAAGTATGGCCACAGGATGTATTAGCGGCAAACCCAGAGTTTAAGGGTAAAACGTTATACGAAGTGCTATATCAAAATGGCAATGTCGATAAGTTCCCACTTGCAGATGCAGATCCTAAGTACCTAAACAACGAAGCAAAACATTTTGGCTTCTACGTACAAAAGGGCTTATTCGAAGAATATGCAACCTTTGGCCGTGGTCATGGTCACGATTTAGCGCCCTTTGATGCCTACCACGAAGCACACGGTTTACGTTGGCCGGTAGTGGATGGTAAAGAAACCAAATGGCGTTTCCGTGAAGGTAGCGACCCGTATGTGAAACCAGGAAAAGACTTTGAGTTTTACGGTCACCCTGATGGTCGTGCCATTATTTTTGCACTGCCTTACGAACCCGCTGCTGAGTCACCAGATGAAGAATACGATATATGGCTATCAACAGGTCGCGTACTTGAACACTGGCATTCAGGTTCAATGACTCAACGTGTACCTGAGCTGTATCGTGCCTTCCCTGATGCTGTGTGTTTTATGCACCCAGAAGATGCTAAAAAACGAGGTTTACGCCGTGGTGATGAAGTGCGAGTTGTGTCGCGTCGCGGCGAAATCAAAACGCGCGTTGAAACCCGTGGTCGTAACAAGCCACCTGTAGGCTTAGTGTTTGTGCCTTGGTTTGATGCTAGCCAGCTCATTAATAAAGTCACGTTAGATGCGACAGATCCTTTGTCAAAACAAACTGACTATAAAAAATGTGCGGTGAAGATCGTCAAAGCATAAGGAGTACAACATGAAAACATTCAAATTAATGTCATTGATTGGCTTACTTGCTCTCAGTTCATTCGTGATGACGAATGCCGTGGCGACGAGTATCCCTGAAGACAAAATCGACACGTTACGTTTAGCGCCCATTGATATTGAGCCAACACCCCCGGTGATGCAAAATGTGCGTAATACAGATATAAAAGAAGTACGTAACTATCCTATGCAGCCACCCGTGATCCCACATAAAATTGATGGTTATCAATTGGATCTGAAAGTGAATAAATGCATGGCATGTCACGCTAGAAGCCGTACTGGGGAGTCGCAAGCTCCGATGGTGAGTGTGACGCACTATATGGATAGGGATAACAACTTCCTTGCCGAATTATCGCCGCGCCGCTATTTCTGTACTCAGTGCCATGTGCCGCAATTAGATGCCAAACTACTGGTCGAAAACGACTTTGTAGATATGGATCATCTCATTAAAGCCAACACTGAGCAGAAAAAACACTAGGAGTTAGCATGTTAGATAAACTGAAAAAAATCTGGCAGGTACTCAACCGTCCGAGTGTGCACTATAGTCTGGGCTTTTTGACCTTAGGTGGTTTTGTGGCTGGCGTGATTTTCTGGGGCGGGTTTAACACTGCCCTAGAAGTGACCAACCAAGAAGCTTTCTGTATTGGTTGCCATGAGATGGAAAATAACGTCTATCAAGAGTTACAGACGACGATTCATTTCACTAACCGCAGTGGCGTGCGGGCGACGTGTCCCGATTGCCACGTACCGCATAACTGGACCGATAAAATTGCCCGTAAGATGCAGGCATCTAAAGAAGTGTGGGGTAAGGTTTTTGGGACGATTAATACCCGTGAGAAGTTTGAAGATAAGCGCCGTGAACTGGCAGAACATGAGTGGGCAAGGTTAAAGGCCAATGATTCGCTCGAGTGTCGTAATTGCCATAACTTCACTTATATGGACTTTACTCGCCAATCACCCAGAGCGGCGCAGATGCACTCAACATCACTGGCAAGCGGCGAAAAGACCTGTATCGACTGCCACAAGGGGATTGCTCATCATCTCCCTGACATGGCCGGTGTGAAGGGGTTTTAATCTAGGGCGCAGTTTTTATCCGTGTGACTTAGCCTTGCTAAGTTGGACAACTCCAGCAAAAGGCCAAGCGTACTCCACGCTTGGCCTTTTTATTTGCACGTCACTATTCTATTTCTTGGGGATGCTTCAATAGGGTGTTATTCAGTCCGATTAGCGCGCTACAATCTGACTGAGATAGTCTTGCTTGTATGAGAGGTAAAGAGATCATGATGGAAGATCAACCGCAACTTGAAAAACTGTTAGAAGATATTTTATGTACCAGCCCGAGTCTGTTTGAAATAGTGCAGGGGGTGAGGCAGGAGGTCAAAACTGCCGCTACCACATCGTCGCGGGCCATTACTGAAGCCGTTAAGTACGGCGGTATACTCTTTAGCACCAAAGCCAGTTTTGGTGGTGTGTTTGCCTATAAACAGCATGTTTCATTGGAGTTTAGCTTAGGCGCGAATCTTAGCGATCCACACAAGGTTCTCGAAGGCAGTGGCAAATTTCGTCGCCATATTAAGTTGGTGTCAATCGATGATATTGCTGCCAAGCGAGTCGCGGAATATATTGCGCAGGCGTTGAGTCTGGCGGATTAATGGTTGTTTAGCCGCATGATGTGACTAAAACGGACGAACAAAAAAGGAGCTGAATATTCAGCTCCTTTCGTTTTGCTAAGGTTTAATAGAGATGTCTTAGCTATGCAGTCCCAAGTTAAGGGAGATTAGAAGTTCGCAGTGCGCGGTGCACGTGGGAAAGGGATAACATCACGAATGTTGTTCACGCCCGTCACGTAAGACACTAAACGCTCAAACCCTAGACCAAAACCTGCATGTGGCACTGTGCCATAACGGCGCATATCACGGTACCACCAGTAATCTTCTTGGTTCAGATCCATTTCTGCTAGACGCATATCTAGCACGTCTAAACGCTCTTCACGTTGAGAGCCACCGATGATCTCACCAATACCTGGGGCTAACACGTCCATCGCGGCAACAGTTTTACCGTCATCGTTTAAGCGCATGTAGAAGGCTTTGATATCTTTTGGATAGTTCTTCACTACCACAGGGGCTTTGAAGTGTTCTTCGGCTAAGTAACGCTCATGCTCAGAAGATAAATCGATACCCCAAGACACAGGGAACTCGAAGGTTCTGCCACAGTTTTGCAGAATTTCAACCGCATCCGTGTAATCCACTTGAGCAAAATCGCTTGAAACGAAAGATTGCAGACGGTCGATCACAGTCTTATCAACGTGTTGGGCGAAGAAGGTTAAATCGTCCATACGCTCAGTCAATACGGCATTGAACGCGTATTTCAACATAGCTTCGGCAAGGCCTGCGATGTCGTTTAAGTTGGCAAAGGCGACTTCAGGCTCAACCATCCAGAATTCCGCTAAGTGGCGGCTAGTGTTTGAGTTTTCAGCACGGAAAGTCGGGCCAAAGGTATACACTTTTGACAGTGCACAGGCGTAGGTTTCAGCGTTCAACTGGCCAGATACGGTCAGGAAAGCTTCTTTACCGAAGAAATCTTTATCGTAATCGACTTTACCCGCTTCAGTACGCGGCAGGTTTTCCATATCTAAGGTCGATACGCGGAACATTTCACCGGCGCCTTCGCAATCTGATGCTGTGATAAGTGGGGTCGATACCCAAATAAAGCCTTCTTCGTAGTAGAAGCGGTGAATCGCTTGAGATAGACAGTTACGTACGCGAGCAACGGCACCAATAATGTTAGTACGTGGGCGTAAGTGGGCTAATTCGCGTAAATGTTCAATTGAGTGACGCTTAGCGGCCATTGGGTAAGTGTCTGGATCATCAACCCAGCCAGCGACTTCAAGTTCAGTCACTTGCAGCTCAAATGCTTGGCCTGCACCAGGAGATTCCACCACGTCGCCTGTCATCACAACAGAACAACCCGCAGTCAGCTTTAACACTTCGTTGTCGTAATTATCTAAACTATTGGGCACGACACCTTGGATAGGATTAAAGCAAGAGCCGTCGTAAACAGCTAAAAAAGAGATGCCGGCTTTAGAGTCACGACGGGTTCTGACCCAGCCACGCACTGTGACTTTAGAACCGACGGCGTGCTCACCTTTAAATACAGATGCGACAGATGCAATGCTCATTGTTGCTTAATTCTCCAACGAAACGTTTTATATGAAAATTTTGGAGGTTTATATTACCTTGCTGGTGGCTTTTCTCAAGCTGAAAAAGGTATCCTGAGGTTAATAATATCGATATTGAGCGATATAGTGAGTTAAACGGCGGGAGGCGGTATGAGCAAGACTAGAATATTTCAAATTATCCTTGCGACCTTATCCATTTTAGGCTGGGCAATAGCCGTCTATGCGCTATTAGTGTTTAGTGATGCAAGGCCAGACCGTGAAGTTGGGGCCTATTTGACCCGTGGCGCGACATTTAGAGTCCATTGGGATCCACATGAAACCCAATTATTGCAGTATTTGATTTGGGTTTGTGGCGGTATTAGTTTGGTCAGTTTAGCGTTTAACTATTATGTCGCCCACCACAGTCGTATGGGTTATTGGTTTAATATTCCCATGTTGCTGTTAACGTCGATTGTCGCCGGTTTGTATATCCATTTGGTGGTTTAAGCTAGCCATTGTTTGGCTAATTTAACAGTTTGGCTTTTTAACGGTTTAGCAATGGCAAGTGAAGTCAGAGGATATTGGCAGGAATGCTTAACTGGCGGCACAGATGGTCGATAATGGCCGCAGTCGCACCCCAGATAAACCGTTGTTGATAGGGAATAAAATGCACGCTGTAATAGCGCCCTTGGCGTAAAAAGCGTTTTTGGTGGCGATTATTCGGTTCAATAAAAAAGCTTAATGGCACGGTAAAGCAATCGGCGACCTCACCGGGATCGAGTTTTAAATCAAATGCCTGCTTGATAATGCCTATCACAGGAGTGATTTCAAACCCTGTGAAGGTATTATGGGCTGGAAACGTGCCCACCACCTCGACGTTATGCCTTGAGAGTCCAATTTCCTCTTCTGCTTCCCTTAACGCGGCCGCAATCGCATCAATATCATAGGGCTCAATTTTACCGCCAGGGAAACTGATCTGCCCCGGATGGGCGCGCAGATGCATAGGTCTTTGGGTCAAAATTAGATTCAGCTCACCGTTCATCTCCAGCAGTGGGATCAAAACCGCAGCTTTGCGCAGTCCAAGGTGAGGGAATGCCGCCGGATCTTGCCGCGCTAACGGGTGCAGATTAAATCTGAGTCTAAATTCCGCTTGATCCATCGACGTTCTCGTTACTGTTTAGTATTAAAGCTTACGGCTTTTGTGACGCAGTGCCAAGCAAAGGTAAAATACGGCTGATCTTATCAAAGGTTTCTTGGTATTCAGCATTCACTTCTGAATCCGCCACTATGCCGCCGCCCGCCCAGCAATAGAGTTTCCCCTGCTCAGCCACAATAGTGCGAATGGTAATACTGGTATCCATTTGACCATCTTGGCTGATATAACCCATAGATCCACAATAAAGGCTGCGCCGTGAAGGTTCGAGCTCTTCGATAATTTCCATGGCACGAATTTTCGGTGCGCCGGTAATTGAGCCGCCGGGAAACGCCGCGCGCAGTAAATCACTCGCCGTGAATCGGCTATCAAGCTTGGCAGTCACCGTACTGACTAAGTGATGCACGGCAGGAAAACTTTCAATCTCAAATAGATGCGGTACACGTACTGAGCCTGCTGCCGCCACTTTGCCGATATCATTACGCAGTAAATCGACAATCATGACATTTTCGGCACGATCCTTTGGTGAGTTTGCCAGTGTATTGGCGGCTTTCACATCCAATGCGGGATCGGTATGACGCGGCAGCGTGCCTTTGATAGGTTTGGTTTGAATATCGTCACCGCGAAGCTGAATAAAGCGCTCGGGTGAAATCGATAAAACCGTGTTTTGCGGCAGACGCATAAAGGCCGAGAAGGGCGCTTTATTGGCATTGCGCAGTTGGCTATAGGCCGACCACTCATCGCCTTGATAATGGGCTTCAAATCTTTGGGTTAAATTTATTTGATAGCAATCGCCGCTGTGCAAATAGGCTTGAACTGCTGCAAATTTTGCCGTGTATTGGGCCTTATCGATTTGTGCTGTCCATGGGCCAGTGAGCATGAATTCGGCGGTATTTGGCTTGTGCGCCATTTTCGCTTGAATTCTATTCAACTCAATGTCGAGTGCTGCTTCACCTAAATAATGCAGTAAATACCAACACTGGGTTTGGTAATCAAAAACTAACGCCCAGTCGTAAAAGCCGATGTTCATCTCTGGCAGTTGAATATCTTGCTTGGCCGTTATCGGCAGGGATTCAATTCTGCGGCCTAAATCGTAGCTAAAACTGCCCATTGCGCCACCACTAAAGGGCAGAACGCAATCAAAAGATTTTGAATACCAATGGGTTAATAAAGTGTTGAGTAACTCGAAGGGATCACGGTTTGAGTCTATTGCCTCGGGTAAGCTCAAGTTCGTATCGATGAGCTTTATATCGCTACGCTCGCCCTGAGTCACTAACGTTGCGATAGGATTGGCGCAAATGATGTCGAATCTGGCGTCTTGATGCGGCGCGTTCGCCGAATCTAACAGAATTGCCCAAGTGTCATTTGCAAAGTGTTCGAACAGTGCTGCGGTACTTAATGTCCAGTCAAGTTGGCGTGATGCAAGCTGTTTTGACGCCCTAATTGCCATCGATTAACCCTATTCAAAATGTGATGTAGCCCAAAAAGATGTGAAAGAGTATCATATTGGCCCAGAAAGAATTAAACAAAAACAAGTTAGGCCGCAAAGGCTGCTGGAGCGCTCCTACTATGTCATCTCACCATAAAATGTCTGAAACTTCTGTGATTAAACAAGCCGACTTTATTGAAAGTGTGGCGGATGCTTTGCAATACATTTCTTATTACCACCCGAAGGATTTTGTTGATGCCATGAGCCAAGCTTATGAGCGTGAACAAAGTGCGGCGGCGAAGGATGCGATTGCCCAGATCTTAATTAACTCGCGTATGTCGGCCGAAGGTAAGCGTCCTCTGTGTCAAGACACTGGGATTGTGACCACTTTCGTGAAAGTGGGTATGGGTGTCCAATGGGACAAAACCGATATGACGATTCAGGAAATGGTCGACGAAGGTGTTCGTCGTGCCTATACCAATCCTGATAACCCACTGCGCGCATCAATAGTGTCAGATCCTGCGGGCAGCCGTAAAAATACCAAAGATAACACGCCATCTGTGGTGCATATCGACATGGTGCCAGGCAACCACATCGAAGTGGCGATTGCGGCCAAAGGCGGCGGCAGTGAAAACAAAGCTAAGATGGTAATGTTAAACCCATCTGACGATATCGCCGCATGGGTAGAAAAAACGCTACCGACCATGGGCGCGGGCTGGTGTCCACCGGGTATGCTGGGTATCGGTATCGGCGGCACGGCGGAAAAAGCGGCCGTATTAGCCAAAGAAGCACTGATGGAAAGCGTAGATATCCATGAGTTGATGGCCCGTGGCGCGCAAACGACCGAAGAAAAACTGCGTTTAGACATTTTTGAGCGCGCGAACAATTTAGGCATAGGTGCGCAAGGTCTTGGCGGTTTAACCACAGTGTTAGACGTTAAAATCAAATCGGCGCCTACCCACGCGGCGTCAAAGCCTGTGGTGATGATCCCAAATTGCGCTGCTACTCGCCACGTACATTTCCATTTAGACGGTTCAGGTCCAGCGGAATTAACGCCACCATCATTGGCCGATTGGCCAGAAATTACCCGTGAAGTGGGTGATGATGTGCGCCGCGTGAACTTAGATACTGTGACTCAAGCGGATATCGAACAGTGGCAAAGCGGTGAAACCATTCTGTTGAGCGGTAAAATGCTCACCGGTCGTGATGCTGCCCATAAGCGCATTCAAAGCCTGATTGAAAGCGGTGAAGGTCTGCCAGAAGGCGTGGACTTTACCGGTAAGTTTATTTACTACGTTGGCCCAGTTGATCCTGTAGGCACTGAAGTTGTCGGTCCTGCGGGCCCAACCACAGCAACTCGTATGGATAAATTCACTGACTTAATGTTAGAGAAAACTGGTCTTATGGGCATGATAGGTAAAGCTGAGCGCGGCCCTGCGACAGTTGAATCGATCAAAAAACACAAAGCGGTATATCTGATGGCCGTTGGCGGCGCTGCGTATTTAGTGTCTAAAGCGATTAAACATTCTCGTGTCGTGGCCTTTGCTGATTTGGGCATGGAAGCGATTTACGAGTTTGATGTGCAAGATATGCCAGTGACTGTGGCTGTGGATTCACATGGTGTGAACGCCCATGAAACTGGCCCTGCAATTTGGAAAGTGAATATTGCTAACGCGAAAGCGTAAAGGTGAGGATGCAGCGGATTGAACTTGATGGCTTTTTAAGCAAAATAGCTTAAGTTTGAGTTCTGATATCTGTTCTTTAGGTAAAACGCTGCGCCACTGACATTTTGTCACAAAAAAATACGCTCAGGTTCGCCATTTGGCTTGCCTGAGCGTTTTTGTTTCGATAGTGTGGCAAGCTTATCTTCGAAAGATACGATCTCAGATCGTTTTTTAACATTCGTGTGGTTGCAACTCAGTAGAACTATTGCAATTTCAATAGAACCCTTGCAATGATTGGCGCAACTATCGAACCAGTTTAACCAAAGACGGACATAACAATGAAAATAGCTCCTCTCCTATTGGCGCTCGGCGCTGCGGGACTGGCGTTATCAGCCCAAGCGGCCGATCCAACGCCTTTTACTGTGCAACAACTTATTAAACTCAATAAGATGCACTCTGCGACTGTGTCCCACGATGGCACTAAATTAGTTTATGGTCTTAAAACGGTAAACGATAAGGGAGAGGCCAGCTCGGATCTGTATCTATTAGATTTGATAGACACGAAGGCGAAACCACTACAATTGACCTCTGCCACGGGCACTGAGCACGATGTGAGCTTCGCCAATGACGACAAGTCGATTTATTTCCTTGCCAGTCGCAGTGGTTCAAGCCAGTTATTTCAACTACCATTAACGGGCGGTGAAGCGGTACAAGTTTCTGATTTACCTTTGGATATTGATGGCTACAAATTATCAAACGACGGTAAACAAGTTGTACTCAGCATGCGGGTATTCCCCGAGTGTAAGGACTTAGCTTGCTCAAAGGATAAATTTACCGTCGAAGCTGAGCGTAAATCGACTGGCCGTGAATACAAGCAGTTAATGGTTCGCCATTGGGATACGTGGGAAGACCACGCCCGTAACCATTTATTTGTGGGTTCTGTAAACGGTGAGAAACTGACTAAAGTAGTGGATGTGACTCAAGGTTTAGACACTGAAACGCCGCCAAAACCTTTCTCGGGTATGGAAGAAGTGACCTTCACCCCAGACGGTAAGTTTGTGGTTTATAGCGCGAAAGCCCCTAGCAAAGATCAAGCTTGGACCACTAACTATGATTTGTGGCAAGTGCCAGTGACAGGCGGCACCGCAACCAACTTAACCAAAGACAATCTTGCATGGGATGCGCAGCCAACATTTTCGAGCGATGGTCGTTACATGGCCTATTTAGCAATGAAAAAACCGGGTTTTGAAGCAGATCGTTACGGCATTATGCTGCGCGATACTAGCACAGGCCAAACTAAAGAAGTGGCGCCATTATGGGATCGCAGCCCAAGCTCACTGATGTTTGCTCCTGACAATCGTACCTTGTATGTGACGGCACAAGACCTAGGTCAAGTCTCAATTTTCCAGGTGAATACCCAATTTGGTGATGTGCGTTCTGTCTACAGTGATGGCACGAACAGTTTAATTGCGGTCACTAACGAACAACTGATTTTCGATAGCAAAACCTTAGTTGAACCGGGCGATCTCTATAGCATTACGACCGAAGGTGAAGGGCTTAAACGTCTGACCGAAGTGAATAAAGACAAATTGGCCGAGATCAAGTTTGGTAAGTTTAAACAGTTCAGCTTTAAAGGTTGGAATAACGAAGACGTTTACGGTTACTGGATCAAACCGGCGAACTTCCAAGAAGGGAAAAAATACCCAATTGCCTATCTCGTTCACGGTGGGCCGCAAGGTTCATTTGGTAATGCCTTCAGTGGTCGTTGGAATGCCCAATTATGGGCGGGTGCGGGTTATGGCGTCGTCATGGTGGATTTCCACGGCTCTACCGGTTACGGCCAAGCCTTTACTGATTCAATCAGCCAAGATTGGGGTGGTAAGCCATTAGAAGATCTGCAAAAAGGCCTAGCAGCGGTGAGCCAGCAACAAAAATGGCTCGATCCGCAAAACACCTGTGCGCTCGGCGGTTCTTACGGCGGCTACATGATGAACTGGATCCAAGGTAACTGGAACGACGGTTTCAAGTGCTTAGTTAACCACGCGGGTCTGTTCGATATGCGTTCTATGTATTACGTGACCGAAGAAGTGTGGTTCGCAGAGCATGAGTTTGGTGGCACTTATTCAGATAACAAAGCGTTATATGAGAAGTTTAACCCCGTGAATTATGTTGAAAACTGGAAAACACCCATGCTGGTGATCCACGGTGAGAAGGACTTCCGCGTCCCTTATGGTCAGGGTTTAGCGGCATTCAGTTTTATGCAGCGCAAAGGGATCCCATCAGAGTTATTGATTTTCCCTGATGAAAACCATTGGATCTTAAAACCTGAAAACTTAGAGCAATGGTATGCTAATGTCTTCGGTTGGATGGACCGCTGGACTAAGCAATAACGACCAGTGCGTTTATGGGCTTTGCACCGACGAAAGCCCATAGAAGCAAGGCTCGCCCTGATAGGATTATCATCGGCGAGTCATTTAATGCTCAACTGACAATCAAAGTATTTTTAGTCTGTATTTAAACTAAGCGTCTTCTGACCAAGTGTATTTTGATTAAGTGCCTTTTGATTCAGTATCTTAAAAAGCCAGACTCTGTTCTGGCTTTTTATTATGTCATGAAATGTTTTTAATCAAGGAGTTAAGATGAAAATTCGAGCCGCAACCTTAACTGATATCCCTGAAATAAGCGTATTGCTCACTCAATTAACCCAAGAATTTATTGCCCCAACTTGCACTGCAGAGGGCGCTGCAATCTTAGTTAATGCCATGTCGACAGAAGCGATTGGTAGCTACTTTGCTATGGGTTATCAGTACCATGTTGCCATAACGGACTCGGGCCAACTCGCAGGTGTAGTGGGGATGAAGGCGAATAGTCACTTATACCATCTCTTTGTCGCCTCCCATGCGCAGGGGCAAGGCGTGGCGCGAATGTTGTGGGAACATGCCAAAGCTCAGTGTTTAGCCCAAGGCAATTCGGGCATATTTACCGTGAACTCGGCGCTGAATGCGCAGGCTGTGTACTTAGGCTTTGGCTTTGTGCCCCTTGGACCCGAGCGAGAACGCGGCGGGATCCGTGATATTCCCATGCAGCTAGTGCTTTAGGTTGACTGTACTCATTTATCATCCAAACACGAGCACTATCATTCGACTGAATAGTAATTCAACGAAAAAGCTTGAGCGAAAAGAGCTTGAACGAAAGCACTAGAGTGCAAAGAACTTGAATAAAAAGAACTTTACCGAATAGAACTAAAAATAGAGGAATTATGGCAAATTTAACATTTTATCCCATCGGCACCGTAGGCGAAAAATGGGGCGAGGCTGAAAAAGCTGCATGGCTTGCAAGCGCCAAAATCAAGCGTTCGTATCAGGACGATGTCGTGACGCCACTCAAGGCGATGGAAGCAAAGCTATCTACGCTTGGGCTTGGCATTGTGCAATATGGCGCCTTATCGATAAATGCGGAGCGTTATCCCTTGCTTGCGGTTAAGTCAGCGTCCTTCGATCCTCAAAAACTGACAGTATTAGTCACGGGTGGCGTGCACGGTTACGAAACCAGCGGTGTTCATGGTGCCTTGGCATTTTTAGCGGATAAGGTGGCTCATTATGTTGATCGCGTCAATCTTGTGATCGCCGTGTGCGTGAGTCCTTGGGGTTACGAAACTATCAACCGTTGGAACCCTAAGGCTATCGATCCTAATCGTTCATTTTATGCCAACAGCCCTGCAGAAGAATCGGCGGCCTTGATGGCTCTAGTTGCTTCAGTTGAGCAAGGTTTTGATGTGCATGTGGACTTACATGAAACCACTGATTCAGATGAATTAGAATTTCGTCCAGCACTTTGCGCCCGTGATGGTAAGGAGTACGTCAAAGGAACTATCCCAGATGGTTTTTATGCTGTGGGTGATACCGAAAACTCAATGGATGCCTTTCAGAAAGCCATTATTGATGGTGTGAGTAAAGTGACGCACATTGCTCCTGCCGATGAGAAAGGCGAGATCATTGGCTCGACTGTGGTGCAGCACGGGGTGATTAACTATCCGCTTAAGTCATTAGGACTTTGCAGCAGTGTCACGGGTTGTATCTATAACACCACGACAGAAGTGTACCCAGATAGCCCAACGGCTACGCCTGCCGAATGTAACCTGGCGCAGGTTGCGGCCATCACCAGCGCCATTGATTATGTACTGGCACAGCGTTAGTCGCTTTTTAGTGATGAGCTGTTTAGTGAGGGTCAGTCGAATTCACGGTTAGTGAAGCAATTTTACGTTTCATATCCACGGTTTACATCACGGTAAAACACGGTAATAAATCATGCAATAAAAAGCCCTCATTCGAGGGCTTCTTCATTTATGTCGTGCGGCTTTTATTAAGCTCGTGCCTAGCATTGGCAGGCGACACCTAGTTGTTGTCGCTATAGGCTCGGCCATAATAGCTATCGAGGAACAGTTGTTTCAGCTCGTTAATCAATGGGTAGCGTGGGTTGGCACCGGTACATTGATCATCGAACGCATCTTCGGCTAATTCATCTAACTTGGCGAGGAAGTCGGCTTCGTTGACACCGGCTTCTTGGATAGAAGCAGGAATGCCAATCGTCTTCTTGAGGTGTGTGATTTTCTCAAGCAATTTTTCGACTTTTTCTTCATCCGTCTTTCCGCCTAGTTTCAAGTGATCTGCGATGGCAGCATAACGGCACAGGGCTTTTGGCCTGTCGTATTGGCTAAAGGCCGCTTGCTTAGTGGGCAGATCCGTTGCGTTAAAGCGTATTACGTTGTTGATCAGCAGCGCATTGGCTAGGCCATGGGCGAGATGGAACTCGGCGCCCAGTTTGTGTGCCATTGAGTGGCAAATCCCAAGGAAAGCGTTAGCAAAGGCGATACCCGCAATAGTGGCGCCATTGTGGACCTTTTCACGGGCGACAGGTGATTGTGAACCCAAGTTGTAGGCATCGGGTAAATATTTGCACAGTAAGTCGAGGGCTTGTAGCGCTTGGCCATCGCTGTACTCATTCGCCATCACGCTGACATAGGCTTCTAATGCATGGGTCACCGCATCTATGCCACCAAAGGCGGTGAGGGATTTAGGCATGTCCATCACAAGATTTGGATCAACAATCGCCATATTGGGCGTGAGTTGATAGTCGGCAATCGGGTATTTTTTACCGGTAATTTCGTCTGTCACTACCGCAAAAGGTGTGACTTCTGAGCCAGTGCCTGAAGTCGTCGGAATTGCCACCATCATGGCTTTGGTGCCCATTTTGGGGAATTTGTAGATACGTTTACGAATGTCCATAAAACGCAGCGCCAAATCGGCAAAATCCACATCTGGATGCTCGTACATCACCCAAATAATCTTAGCCGCATCCATTGGTGAGCCGCCGCCGAGCGCAATTATCACATCGGGTTTAAAGCTTTGAGCGACCTTAGCGCCTTGACGCACTATGGCTAAGGTGGGGTCGGCTTCAACATCGTAAAAAATTTCGGTTTCAAGGCCTTGGGCTTTTAAAATCCGCATGGTTTCATCGCAATAACCGTGGTTGAACAAAAATCTGTCTGTGATGATTAAGGCGCGTTTTTTATCGCTCAGTTCTTCGAGCGCGATGGGCAAACTGCCGCGGCGGAAATAGATAGATGCAGGAAGCTTATGCCACAACATGTTTTCGGCCCTCTTAGCGACGGTTTTTTTATTGATTAGATGACTCGGGCCAACGTTTTCTGAAATCGAGTTGCCGCCCCAAGAACCACAGCCTAAAGTGAGCGAAGGTGCCAGTTTGAAGTTGTACAGATCGCCAATACCGCCCTGTGAAGCTGGGGTGTTGATCAAAATACGTGCCGTTTTCATTCTAAAACCAAAGGCATGTACACGTTCGGTTTGGGTATCTTGGTCGGTATAAAGCCCTGATGTGTGGCCAATGCCGCCGAGTGCGACTAAAGCTTCAGCTTTATCCATGGCATCGTTAAAGTCGATGGCGCGGTACATACCAAGCAGTGGTGATAATTTTTCATGGGCGAAGGCTTCGCTGTCGCAAATGTCGGTGACTTCACCAATCAACACTTTGGTCCAGTGCGGCACTTCAAAGCCCGCCATTTGCGCGATACTGGCGGCGCTTTGGCCAACGATATCGGCATTTAAGCCACCATTTTTTAAAATGACCTGCTGCATCGCTGCGGCTTCATCCTTCGACAGCATATAGCCACCGTGGGTTGCGAAACGCTCTTTAACCTGCTCATAAATACTGTCGACCACAATTACCGCTTGCTCTGACGCACAAACCACACCGTTATCGAAGGTTTTTGACATGAGAATCGAACTGACTGCGCGTTTGATGTCGGCGGTTTCATCGATAACAATAGGCGTGTTACCCGCACCTACGCCAATAGCAGGTTTACCGGAAGAGTAGGCGGCTTTCACCATGCCAGGGCCACCGGTTGCGAGGATTAAATTGACCTTAGGGTGAGTCATTAATTGATTCGATAGTGCAACGCTGGGTTCATCAATCCAACCAATAATGTCTTTGGGCGCGCCCGCGGCTATGGCAGCATCAAGCACTAATTTTGCTGCAGTTGTGGTCGATATTTTGGCCCTAGGATGGGGCGAGAAGATAATTGCGTTACGGGTTTTAAGGCTGATTAAGGCCTTAAATATCGCGGTCGATGTGGGGTTAGTGGTCGGTACTATGCCACAAATGATACCTACGGGTTCAGCAATGGTAATAGTACCGAAGGTGACATCTTCAGATAAAATTCCGCAGGTTTTTTCATCTTTATATTTGTTATAAATGTATTCGGAGGCAAAGTGGTTTTTAATTACTTTGTCTTCAACCACACCCATGCGGGTTTCTGCGGCGGCCATTTTCGCCAGCGAGATACGCGCATCGGCAGCTGCAAGGGCGGCTGCACGGAAAATTTTATCGACTTGCGCTTGGCTGAATGTCGCATACTCGGCTTGTGCTTTCGCCACTCGCTCGACCATGAGATCCAGTTCTTGTGCATTGGTCACTGTCATGATTAATACTCCTAAAAAGATTTAGTGAATCAAGGCATTCACTAAATCCTCTTTATGGTAGAAAATTACACCTAAAGCCGCGTTGAAAGTGTGATATCAACGACAATATCGTGCTTTTATGTAATAAAACTACACTTAGGGTAACTTGTTTGTTTAAAGTTGCGCTGAAAATGCATCGGCTTCGATAACTAAATATTATTCGAAGTTGTGATTTAACCTCAAAAATCTCATTTTTCAGTCAATAGCGCTTGAGATACTATACTTGCCCTCAAGCTTATTTTGATGAAGACGGCGTGACACGCACATAAGGATAGTCCCTTGGAGTTAACTCTTTACGTTAAATTTTTTCTTGGCCTCGTTGCCATCATTAATCCGATTGGCTTGTTGCCTGTGTTTGTGAGCTTAACGAGCCATCAAACGGAGGCTGAGCGGAATCACACGGGTAAAGTAGCGAACTTTGCGGTTGTGGTGATCCTCTTAGTCACGATTGTGGCGGGGCAGCACATTCTGAATATGTTCAGCATTTCGTTATCTGCCTTTAGAATTGCTGGTGGCAGCCTGATTGCCATTATTGCGATGTCAATGTTGCAAGGTAAGTTAGGCGAAGTAAAGCGTAACCAAGAGGAAGACCGCGAATCCTCGGCGATGGAATCTGTGGCGGTTGTGCCTTTGGCTTTGCCACTGATGGCGGGACCTGGCGCTATCAGTTCGGTGATTGTCTTTGCCGCTGAGCATAATTCATTGTCGAACATTATTGCGATGTTCATTACTGTGATAGTGTTTGGTTTAGTGAGTTTTGGCCTGTTTAGAATGGCATCTATCATTTATAAGATCCTCGGCAAAACGGGTATTAACGTGATTACCCGTCTCATGGGACTCTTGATGTTATCTATTGGTATCGAAGTCATTGCGGCTGGTGTGAAGGGATTATTCCCACAGCTTTTCAGCTAGAGTCATCTTCAGTCACAGATTAAGTGTTCCTTTCTCTAGAAAAACGCATTGGAATTTTCAATGCGTTTTTTATTTCTATCTGATCCTTGTTTGACGTTTCTCAAGTTTGCTCTGCGATTAGCAAAATCTAAACAATTGATGGAATATGGGGGAAATCCTCGTTTATCAGGATATTAGCTTGCGCAATTTCAATAAACCTTAGTCGTCCTACGGTTGATATTATGCTATACCTAGTGTTCGGTCTTTGGATCTAAAACTAAGTTTAAAAGGATATTTCTATGAAATGGCAATGGATTGGTAATCTCAGTCTAAAACAAAAATTATTAATGGTTGTCTTGCCTCCACTGTTAGCCTGTTTTTTATGTGGCGCGCTTTACCTCATTGAAAAATATGAATATAGAAAAGATTTAACCTTAGTAGTGCAATTAAGCGAGCTAGCCGTCACTAACAGTAATTTAGTGCATGAGTTACAAAAAGAGCGCGGCATGAGTGCTGGATTTATTGGCTCAGCAGGAAAAGCGTTTGCGGGTAAAATACCTGGTCAAAGACAATTAACGGATACGCAGCTCGGCCTCTATCAGCGTTTTATCACTGAGAATCTTCTGCCGGAGATATTTGCCCCAAAACTTAGAGAGCTAAACGCTCAACTCGGGCGTTTAAATGCCATCCGCTTGCAGGTGGATAATTTAAGTATCAGTGTCGCCGATGAAGTTGCCTATTACACTGAGTTAAATAAGTTATTACTGACAATAGTCGATGAAACCGCAAAAACGGGTGCTAATCAAGAAATCGCCATTAAAGCGACGGCTTTTAGTGCTTTTTTGCAATTAAAGGAAAGGGCGGGGATTGAAAGGGCGGTACTCAGCTCAACCTTTGGCCAAGCTGGATTTAAGCCTAAGGTTTATGCCAAATTTATCACTTTGGTTTCGGAGCAAAATACCTATCAAGAGCGTTTTTTAGCGCTAGCAAATTCTGATTTATTATCCTCGTTTAACCGTTTACAGAGTTCAGCTGCAATGCATGACGTTGAGCTGTTACGTCAAATCGCATTCGAGCAAGATAATCAAAAAATCCTGCAACAAAGTCCCGAAGAGTGGTTCAGTAAATCGACCGCCCGGATTGAACTATTACGTGAGTTTGAACAGCAAGTCTCGGCAGATTTACTTAATACCACCCATGAAAGATTAACCTTAGCGAATGAGAAAATGTTCTTAGTGCTCGCGACCTTAATCTCAGTATTGGCGATAGTCTTGATATTGAGTCTTTCTGTTATCCGTTATTTGCATGACAGTGTGCATCACTTATATTCGACCATCACGCAAGCCCGTAAACATTACGACTTAAGTGTGCGTCTGACTCACTCTAGCTCCGATGAATTCGGTGAACTCGCCATCGCCTTTAACGACATGATGAGTGATTTTGAAAAGGTGATCCTACATGTACGTTCCAGTGGCGCTAAATTGCAACAAGCTGTGGCGCAAATGGATCTCTGTACCCATGCCATGGAGCAAGATGTGATGGCGGGCCACAGTGAGGCAGAGCAAGTGGCCTCCGCTATGACAGAAATGAGTGCAACAGTGGCCGAGATTGCTAGCAATGCAGTGCAGGCATCCGAAGCGTCTTCCGCCGCCAATATAGAGGCTAAAGAAGGCAACCTCGAAGTCGGCCGAACCAGCAAAGCGATCAAAGCGTTAGCCGACGATATTAGTGGGGCGTCTAAAGCCATTAACGATTTAGACCGTGAAATTCACGGCATAGTGGTAGTGCTTGAAGTGATCAGCAGTATTGCTGAGCAAACTAATTTACTCGCGCTTAATGCCGCCATTGAAGCTGCCCGCGCAGGGGAAATGGGCCGCGGTTTTGCTGTAGTTGCAGACGAAGTCCGAAGTTTAGCGCAGCGCTCACAAACCTCGACCTCTGACATTAAAAATATGACAGATAGATTGAAGGCGGGAGCGAGCATTGCAGTACAAGCCATGGACAGAGGGTTAGCTCAGGCTAATAGCAGTGTTCATGAAGCTGAACAGGCAGGCATCGAATTGAAACGTATTGTGGAGCAAGTAGACATTATTGACCGCATGAACGAGCAAATTGCCACAGCAACCCATGAGCAATCGGCGGTATCCGAAGACGTAAATCGTAATGCACTGAAGATCAGTGAGATTTACCTTAATACTCAAAGGATCTCCGATGAGCTTAGGGAGCTGACCAAAGCCCTGACGTTTGACGCGAATTCAATGTCAAAAGAAGTACACAAATTTACCGTCAATTAACGGTATAAAACGGTGAAAAGATTCAATAAATCACGGCGGTTTGTTTAGCAATTGTGCAACCGCCTGAAACTGAGTCTTTTTTACTTGACCCCCTTTAGGCTTTTGCGTACAGTACCGCTCCGTTAACGATGAAAGCCTCTCGGCAAGGCTATACGAAATCGTTAGTGATTCTTAAACGTGAAAGATTAACCACGCTAACATAAATCGACATATGGTGAGGTGTCCGAGTGGCCGAAGGAGCACGCCTGGAAAGTGTGTATACGGTAACGTATCGAGGGTTCGACTCCCTCTCTCACCGCCAAATTCAAGTTTAAAGACGTCCTAGGGCGTCTTTTTTCTTATCTGTATTTTATAAAAATCAATAACTTACCATCCTATATTGTTTAATGCCATCCTACAGCATCCGAAATCTTTAGTAATGCTAAAAGTAATGCCAAGGAAATTTGGCAAATTTTGGCATTACTTTTCACATCAAAAAATACCCATTTTTTATGCCGTTTTTTCACTTGATTTTCTCGATTTTATAGCCCAGATTTAACTTGGCAATATCCTGATTTATCTGAATTTATTCAGTGATAAGTAATGCTTGATTTTAGAGTGCGAAATAATGCCAAAATCAAGCATTACTTTGGGGCTTAATTTGAGGGGGTAGAACGGTATGGGAAGGAGTACAAATAAGCTGACTGCAAAAGCGGTGCTCAATGCTAAAGCGGAAGCAAAGCCCTATAGATTGTCAGATGGTGGCAATCTCTATCTTTATGTGCGCACTGCAGGGAAAACGTGGGAATTTAGATACATACGTCCCTCCACCAGCAAACCCACCTATTTTGGTTTAGGCTCATATCCTGATGTATCCTTAGGTGAGGCGCGAGATAAAGCGCTAGAAGCGCGAAAAAACTTGGCCGAAGGCATCGACCCTCAATTACTTAAAGTTGAAAACAAATTAAAAGCAGCAACAGAGAACGCTCAAACTCTCAAGCATATTGCGCAAATGTGGATGGACTCAAAGCAGGGAAGCATTAAGCCTAAAACCATCGAAGGTAATTGGCGCAAGCTTGAGCTGTATGCCTTCCCTAAGCTGGGGAGTATTGCGATTAGTAGACTCACGGCTCCTATAGCCATTGCCGCGCTCAAGCCCCTTGAACAGAAGGGGCATCTTGAAACGGTTAAACGTACCGCTCAGTTACTGAATGAAATCATGAACTATTCGGTTAACTCTGGTTACATTCATGCCAATCCGTTGTCAGGTATTCGAGAAGTTTTTAGAAAAAGCAAAGTGGAGCATCTGAAGGCATTAAAACCAGCAGAGCTAGCTGAATTACTGCAGACCGTCGCAAACGCCAATTTATTGTTAACGACCCGGTGTTTGATTGAATGGCAATTGCACACAATGACCAGGCCAAATGAAGCGGCCGGAGCCCGTTGGGAAGAAATCGATTTTGATGCCAAACTTTGGACTATTCCTGAATCACGCATGAAAATGAATCGTGAGCATATTATCCCGCTTACAGAGCATACCCTCGCGATACTCGAAACTGTTAAGCCGATTAGTGAACAGAGCCAATTCGTTTTCCCGTCATCTAAAGATCCTAAAAAGCACACAGATCCTGAAACTATAAACAAAGCATTAGGGCGAATGGGATTAAAGGGAAGAACAACGGGTCATGGTTTACGCTCGCTGGCGAGCACTACCTTAAACGAACAGGGCTTTGATGGTGATGTCATTGAGGCCGCGTTAGCCCACGTAGATAAAAACCAAATCCGCAGCGCCTATAATCGCACTACCTATTTAGAGCGACGGACCAAGTTAATGGAGTGGTGGAGCAATCATATTGCCACTGCAGCAGTCGGGTCTTTGTCAGTAACAGCGGGGTCAAGAAAATTAGGGGCATGACCTGTTAAGGCCGAATAGATATTATCTCCTGAGTTAAAAGGTTAGGGGACGTGACACACGGACCCTTCCTGAAGTCCGACTCAGGATTGGTACACTTACATCATGACCAACTTAAAGCCAAGCCAATGACTATCGAGCAGAGCCAGTATTTGCACCAACTAAGCGCTTTAGCTGCAAGCCATCCGAAGGTGGCGGTATTATGGCTGTATGGTTCGCAGGCTAAAGGAAATGCTAGCGAGCATAGTGATTGGGATTTAGCCGTCGCATTCGATCCCGTAAAGGCGGAGAGTGTGCTTGATACTCGTATTAGAGCTGAATTGCTTGCTATGGATTGGCAAAGGGCATTGGGGCTAGCCGAAGGGAAGCTTTCCGTCGTCGATATCAATCTAGCACCAATCCCTCTGGCCTTTGGTATCATTAATGCTAACAAACTTATCTTTATTCGAGATGAAGGCCGAAGAATGCAAGAAGAGTCTCGCATAATGTCGCAAATGGAACTCGATTATTCAGCCCCAAGCCACTTTATTATTTTGGATAATGCCTATATCACGTCATTGAGTTTAAGCCTTAGCCAGTACCAAGACGAGTTTGGAGAATTACGTCAATTACTCAGTCAGCGTTCCTTATCTAATCTCGAATATCGAGCAGCAGAGCGAATATTACAGATCTCTATTGAAGCTTGCATTGGCATTGCGAAACATTGGGCTAAAGCACTGGTTGGATATAGTTCGCAGGATGCTTATCAAGCATTTGAGATCCTGTGTCAACGAGGTGCACAACCAGCCGATGAATTAAATGACTGGCGTAAAGTGATAGGCCTGCGTAATGCACTGGTACATGATTATCTGAATATTGACCATGAGATAATCCGCAGTGTGATCTTTCAAGGTTATAGCGATAGTTTATTTGTCTTTGCAGAGCAGGGGTTAGAGTGCTTATCACTGAAGAGTGACTAAAATGGGCCTCCTTACCTTTATATGTGCCGTGAAAAACTCTCTTGCCAAGTAGGAGCTTTTCAATATATTTTCGCAAAATTTGTCTTATGCTTGCTCTGCTCTAATGCTTTTGTACATTTTCGCCTATTCACTGAAGTCAATTCATACAGAATGCCTAATACTTGCCATGATCTCCAACTCATCATTATGCTGGGTTCGTCCCAATACCTTTTAAAATGTCCATCGGGTAACTCATGGAATTTGTGATGCAATGCTGGTTTTTATTGTTGTCTAATCATGATTTTCCAATGAACAGGTATAGAAATTTGTCTCATTTTTTAGAATTAGAAGTGATTTTTGGTGCTATTCCTGCTATTAGTAGCAGAAATAGCAGTTTATTTGAGTGGAGTACCAATGGACAACATCGTAAATCTATCACTTTTAGACGCAGGGAATAAATTAAAAATTTCTTTATCTGAGATACTCAAATACCTGAGTGAAGATAATAAACCGGTATTGGCTAGTTTTCATCCAAATGTAAATGTTTGGGCTCTTCATAAAATAAGTAAGAACTCCTCAGTTGGTTTTAAGGAGTTTATATCTATTAAAGATGCAAATGGTAAAGATAAAACAGAAGTTTATAAAAATGAAGTTATTTGTGATGTGGAATTGATTAAGGATATTAACTTTTTAAAATTATCAGGGGCCAGTGTTAATGCTATTGCTCGGCATGGACATTTTGAAATAAATACATCAGATGCCATTTTCTGGTTAGATTCAGATGGTGAAATAAATAAAATTAACTGTGTTGGAAAGCGTGAGGATTTTTTGAAATTAGGTAAGTACGAAAAGGTGGTCAAATATTCACCACAGTATATGATTAATAATTTCGTTAAACTAAATGGTGAAGTTGATTTTGTTTTCACTGATAAAATAGTTAATGTGTGGTTACCTGATAATAGTACTTTAAATAAATTGACAAGCATAAAAGTTGGTGTTGATTCAATATATGTGTTTGAAAGTGATATTCAAGGTTTTATGGTTGATGATGTTGACTTGATTCCTATATCTAGCCCCTATTACGTTGATAAATCTATCCGAAATCAATCTGATCTTGATAAGTTGGCCGTTAAAGGATTTTGTTTGTTTGAAATGCAAAATAAATCTGATATTGCAACTATTGAATTGGAATCGTGGATGGAGAAAGAACAGGGTTATCCTGTAAAGAAAGCAAAGACTGCTGCTTTCTGTCTTCGTCCAAAAACAAGGGCAAATAATGATGCTAGTAAAGAAAGTTCACAAATTTGCAAATTTAAGTTTTTAACTGAAGCACTTAGTACATTTTGGCAAGGAGAATTTCCAGAACCTAACGACAAAAAGAAGCTAGATCCAGAACGTGACCATAAATTGATCTCTCAAGTTAATGCTGTGATTTGCGATGTATTCAAATTTTTAGTGAGCAAGCATTTTTCAGAGGAGAATGCCAATTACGCAGAACAAATTTTAAGGCCAAACGTTTACAAGAGTATGAAAAGTGCAGAAACTCTTAGAGAAATTTAAAAATAAATTCGGGAGATAATTATTCTTTAAAATCCTGTGCTTCCGTAGGTTTGGGAGAAAATGGTCTCGATTTTCTCCCTGGAAAACGTTAAAGGCAGGCGCTTATCATTGCAGCTTCTTACACAACAAAGAGGCGCATATGGAACTGATCATCACTAATAATTCAATCATTCGATTGAAGACATTAACCCAGTTAACAGGGCTTTCACGTTCGACCATCTATGATAAACAAAACTCGCGATCTCCGCGATACGATCCGACTTTCCCTAAAAAGGTGACACTTGGTGCCAGAGCGGTAGGCTGGTATTTTGGTGAGGTTGAAGCATGGCTTAAATCAATAAGAGTTCAGTAATGGATTAAAGATTTTCTGATCACTGACAATATTACTTATTATCAAAGGAAAACTGATATGTCTGAACGTTTTGAAAATAAAAACTTACCTCCGCGGCGGTATAATAAAAATATATATATTACATTTCCAGTATCTAATGGAGTTTTTCCTCGAATAGGAGAAGGTACTCTGTTAGGTAATACGATACTTGAAACTCATTTAATTACTAAAGCAGCATATCCCTTAATTGCCAGTACAGCACTTGCTGCTATTTCTACCGCCTTACAGGTGCATATAGATGTTGAACTACCAACAGGGAAGATTTGTCCAATCTCGCTTAACTTATTAACTTGTGCTGATTCAGGTGAGCGAAAATCTATGGTTGAAAATTTATTAATGGCAGGGATTAAAAATTACCAAAAAAAGCGTGAATTATCTTGTAAAGAACAGTTAATTAAGTATGAGATTTTGAGAGAGGTACATGATGCTAAATCCAAGTCGCTTAAAAAAAGATTGCTCAGAAATGCAGGAATCTAGGAACACAGAAAATGAAGTAAGTGAAGTAAATGAAATAAATGATCCTTTACAAGAGTTGATCGAGCATGAAGCAAAACAACCACAACGGCCAAAGGCTTTCAGAATTATGTATGAGGATAGTACGATAGCGGCGCTTACGTTTGGACTCAAGAATGACTCACCACATGCGTATCTTGGGTCAAGTGAGGGCGGTGTGCTAATGAATAGTGCCTTAATGTCAAACACACCTGTGCTTAATGCCATTTGGAGTGGAGATGATGTCACTGTTGCAAGAAAAACAACAGATTCTTATACGCTTTCAGGTGTTAGGTTAACTACACATATCATGATCCAGCCTCAAGCATTGAAACGATTTATGGATAAATCACAGGATGTTGTAAGAGGCAATGGTTATCTTTCTCGCTTTTTAGTGTGCTTCCCAATGCCTCTTAGCGGTGGTCGGAAAACCAATGGGATCAGGTATGAGAAAGAATTTATCAATCAATTCAATCAAAGAATAGAAGAATTACTAGAGGGTAAATAAATGGAACGTAGAATAGTAAAATTTTCAGATGACGCGATAGATTTATGGTTAAATATATCTAACGATATTGAATTTAAAATGGCTCCTGGGGGAATTTACGAGAATGCCAGAGATCATGCTTCAAAACTAGCAGAAATTATTGCTAGAACTGCAGCAAATATTCACTATTTTGAACATAATTTTGACTCTAAAATATCAGTTGAGTCATTAAGAACAGCAATTGACTTGGTGAGCTATTACTCTTTTCACTTTTTAAATAATTTTTGCCCACCACCTATGGAGGTCATTTTGGGGCAAAAGCTAGCTCTATGGTTAAATTCATATCGTGATCGAGGGTATCGGTATATTAAAAAGAATAAGGTCTTACAACTTGGCCCTCCTATGTTAAGGAAAAGCAAGAATTTAAATGATGCGTTGAACGAACTTTTATCGAATAGACTTATTGATGTTTTTGATTATAATACCACGGTTGTTATTGATTTGTATCCTGGAGCTCCTTATGACAGAATTATCTTTGAACGTGATATGAACCTGTTTAATATCAATCAAAATGGTCCTGTGTAGCTTGATTGTTTTCTGCATATAAAATCAGAGTTGGTTTTTATATTGTATAGTTTTGACATCTGCTTCTTGACGAGCATATTTTATTTCAGACTGTTTGTTCTGTGAGGGGCTCGTTTGTTTTCAATTGCTGCGACTCCTAGGTTGTTAATATTATATTGATAATCTAGGGTTGTTATTTTTATAACTTTAAGGTTGGTATGGTGTGTCTCAGTATAACAATAGAAACTTAACCGTATTAAATGCCAAAGAGTTTAGTGGACTGCCAATTCTTCAATTTAAAAATGGAGTCTATGGGGAGTATTTGCACAATAACTTTAACGTTATCTATCACGCATTAAATAGGTATGCAAAGGTTTTCGCTGTGAGAGTTGACTTGAGATTTCCTGACTATTTTGACACCGATAATAACCGTTATGTTACGCGGTTTATTGAATCTCTAAAAGCGAAAATTAACGCAAATTATAATGCAAAGTGTAAAAATACTGAAGGATTTGTGCATCAAAGTGAAGTACTGTATATCTGGGTGCAGGAAACCGGGGAACTTAACCGATCACACTACCATCTTTGTTTGTTTTTTAATGGCAATGCTTATAGAAGTTTAGGTGTATTTGAACTTGGTAGACCTAATTTGTATAACCGAATCGTTAAAGCTTGGGCGAGTGCGCTAGCGTTGGATGTTGTTGCAGCACAAGGCTTAGTTCACTTTCCCAAAGCGCCTTGCTATCTATTAGAGCGTGGTCGGATTCACCTGAACCATACTTTACGTGCGTTGTTTCTGCGGTTAAGTTACTTTGCCAAAGTTGACAGTAAGACCTATGGTGATGGACGTCGTCATTATGGCTGTAGTCGATTATTGGGTAGGCTACAAGTTGATGATTAACTTACTTTGTACGATTGCTGCTAGTACAAATAGGAAAGTAAAGGGCAAGGGGCTCAAATCCCTTGCTTTTGTGTTTATTGAGAGTAGCAGTATATTCATAATCGCTCATCCATGCGAAGACCTCTTTGCTGATGCATCTCTATCAATATCCGGCTTCTTTTTGGTGGCGGATACACAATACGGTCAATCGTTCGCCGCCATCATACTGGTACATTGCCAGATAGCCAGTGTCACCAAAGTCGATCAGCAGTTCCCTAAAGCTAAAGTCATTGTCATCGATAGGCCGACCAATGTCTGGATAACTTTCCAGTTTTCTAATGGTATTGATTATGGCGCTGGCAGCCCGTTGTGCGGCAGGGGGATTTTTACTGCGAAGAAACTCACGTAAGCGCTCTAAATCACCTAATGCTGTGGCAGTGAAGATTATTTGTGGCATGAAGGGGCTGCCTGTTCATTTTCACTTCCCCAGGACTCCAGCCAACTCACCACTTCGTCACCAGTCACATGCAAGCCTGATGTCTGGTGTTCTTCCCATGCGCGTAACGCCTCTTGCTGCAGTGCCTCGCGTTTTTCTTCTCTCTCAACGTATTCACGGATCGCTTCACGCATCATCCAGTGTGATGAACGTTTACGAGTTTCGGCTAAATGCTCGACTCTGGCTTTCATATCAGCATCTAATTTAACCGACACGGGTTTGATTGTGCTCATCTGTGACTCCAAAAGTAATGCTTAGTACTACTAGGTAATACCTTAGCATAACGTGGTACAAAAAAATAATGATTACACGTTTACTTGCGTGTATGAGCAACGCCATAAGCTCAAGGATGATAGAAGATAGTTTGTATCACTTAACTGGGCAAACCTGTTACGCCTTTATCACGCTAATCTTCAAGGTAATCGCAAGAGGGATAAAAACGATAGCGGCAAGTGATGCCGCTTCGTTTATAGGGTTTGGCTAATGGGTGCTGAGTTATCAATACCGTAGCTGAAGTATTAAGACCTTAGCCACTGCCATGCATCGGCTATCAGCTCAGCACCGGCTTTTACACCATTGATGCCCACTTCTGCTGTCGTCAGCACGGTGTTTAAGCCGGTTTCTACACTGCCAGTGACGAGCTTGATCCCAGCATCAGTTATTTCTCCTTGACGTAAGCAAGCATAACTTTCACCCAGAGTTTGGCTGGTGCCTTTTAGTAAGCATTCGGCAGGTTTAGCGACAAGATCTCCAGGTGTCCCTAGTAGCGTGTTGACTTTATCGGGTAGTCCTAGGTATTCGCCGGTCATCTTAGCGGCGGTAGAGGCTAATACGACGTTTGCGACAGTCCCCGTGGCAAGCTTTGACGCGCTCCTCCCCAGTAAGCCTGCTCTGGCAGAGCCTTGCAGCGCAATGTGGCTAAGATTACTGACTTGATTGGAGGTGCTGCTCCCCGCTAAACATTCATTGACGAAGTGCTCGCAATTATTGGTAGCTACGCCGTATGGACTGTGACCCAGCTGACTGCGTGCAAGCTCAATGGCTTGATGGGGAAACAGGCTGGACTTTTTCACTCTGACACTATGGCCACCCGCAAATCGCTGCAGATCGATTTCTTCGATGATGCCCTGTTTCGATAAGTGAATCACATTGCCATGGCCAACATACAGGCCATGGTGTTCGGTTAAGCCAAGCGGATCGATATTGGTGACCAGATGATCACCGGGATGAAATGTATACATGGTATGTACTCCAAGAATTACAACGCAGATAACTTTAGGTCGCATCTGCTAATGAGTTGAAATGGGCGTGCTGATTGACTCAGATTTCCAGCTCGACAAAGTCTTTATCGATTTGCTGCTGAGTAATGCCGATATAACGCAGGGTGACCGCTTCCGATTGATGCCGCAGCATGCGCATCACCCGGCCAATGTCTTTACAGGCTTGGTACAAGTGGTAACCGCGGGTTTTACGCATCGAGTGGGTCCCTAGGGCTAACTTGATATCGTCACCGACAAAGGCAAACGCTTTGGCGACGGCGCGCCGTGTCAGCGGTTTGGCGGGGGCCTGCTGGTCTTTGGCTTGGCTCGAGCGGTGGGATTGGAACAGGTAGATATGCTCGGGGTGACGCTGGTGGATCGCCTCAATCAACGCCAGCGTCTTAGGATTGAGCTTGATGCTGGCGCGTTTACCGGTCTTCTGCTCAATGATGCTTAAGCGGTCGCCGTCGATATCGCTGAACTTGATCGCCAGTAAGTCAGAGATCCTAAGGGCCAAGTTAAGGCCGATATTCCAGACATCGGCCATCTGCTGACCAAAGTGACGTTCGAGCAGGTAACTGATAAGCTTGATGGTGTCGCGGTTCTTGACCGCTTCGACTTCGTTCATGCTTGGTTCCCTCAATTAGCTATGTCATCAATGTGGGCACCAGTACATTGCAAACCCGCATGGGGCCTACGTTGCTTGGTGCCCAAAATACCTTTGTGGGCACCAAGTTCAGTCGGCGCTGACTTGAACCTGGTACACCTCCATCTCGACGTAGTTGCAGAAGTTCTCCAGCAGCAACCTCACCAAGCTGTCGGCGTGTTCCAGGTAACAGCGGCCAAAGAAGCTGTTGTAGACCTGCTTCTGTTGAAACAGCACTTCCATTTCTTTCTCAAGCTCAGGGAAGGGCCCGCCGCAGTAGGCAAAGTCGGTAAAGTAATTGAGATACCAGCAATCACCTTGGCGGTAGAGGTTGATCTCCACTGGGTGATAACCGCCGCTCTCTGCGTTGTACTCGGGATCGCGGTAGTTAAAGGTGACGATGTTGAGGTTGGGGTTATTGAGTGCTGCCAGTTGTCGTTCTAACACTTCATAAAAGTGCTCTGGCAGTGGCAGGATGGTTTCGCGGTGTATTTTCATGGTGGACTCCAAAACAAAAAGCCCACTAACGACGGGCGTTGCAGGCGGGGTAGGTTGTTGTTAACGACAGAGGCTTGACGTAATCACTTAGGGTAACAAGGGCGCGGGTGTGATGCGCTTGGCCTGTTGCTGGCGATAGAACTGAAACCGGTAGATAGGATAGGATGTTCGCGCGAAATGACGGCGAGGCGAGTTAATCCAAGCTCACCTGCACTTGATAGGCTTCCATCTGGTAGTAACTGACAAAGTTATCGCTAAACAACTTAATCAGCCCCTGTGATTCCCGCTCAGTAATCCAGCCACTAAACAGGCTATAGACCTGCTTGCTGTTAAAGCAGATATCGATGTCTTTAACCAGTTCAGGGAAGGGATGGCCACGAAACGCAAAGTCGGTGACGTAGACGAAACGCCAGTGATCTTGCTGTTTCTCAAGCCGGACTTCGACGGGATGAAAGCCACCCGCTTCGGCGCTGTAATCAGGATCGCGAAAATTAAGGGTGATGGCGTTGGCGTCTTTGGGATCGACGTTGGCAAGTTCCTTTTCAATCACTTGGTAAAAACGATCGGGCATCGCTGGCTGTTGATTACGCTTGATGGTTAATGTCATGGGATATTCCTTGTTTGATTGACGTGCATACGCAAGAGCCAAGGCGCAGTCACGCCTTGGCTCTTGTTGTCTATGCGGTTGGGTTAATAGAACTAGTGTTGGCTAAGCGGTTTAATGTGAGTCGCTAAGGGCTACTTGCTAAAGCTTTTGAGCTGGGAGATTAAAGTTTGGTGGTTATGTTTAACGGATTAGTACTGACTTACGATAATGAATGGGTTATTGAGTCAGGGCGAGGTTGCTGGTGGTCAGTGGCTTAGCTTTGGTTTAGTTTCAGTTTGATAAATCGCAATATACAAAAAGCCGTGGCTACCTAAGGTATCAGCCTCACAGGTAAAGCCTGCGTGTTCAATGCTCACGCAGTGCTGCCCTGTGACATCAATCTCGCCGGTGGCCACCAGCCGCTCAAGCTGTTTAACCATAGCGGGAAAGGCCTCGATAAATTGTTGTTTAATTGCTGGTGGAAATTCACCGACAAAGCTTGAACGGTCATTGAGATAATCCAAGTGCAGACCACGTAAAATCAGCCTTGCACCAAAGCGGGGAGATACTTTACGGGGCAAGCCCCAGGCGTGCTCAATATCGAAAAGTTTTAGCGTTGTCATAGTGACCTCAATGGTTGAAAAAACTTTAGGGAATTGGTTGCTTGTTAGCGGACTAGCGAGAGCGGTGATAAATACCAGTGCTAGTAAGAGCGGTTAATACAGCCGACTAGTCGAGTGGGTGATGACAGATAACGGTCTTTAGGTGTGTACACTCCAATTAGGCTGTTCATTACTGCCATGGTTAAAGTACACCCCGTTGATCACCCGCTGCCATTCACCTGTTGGCATACCATAACTATCACAGGGGCAAACATAGCGGCAAAAGCTGATCTCCTTGGGCAAGTGCTCAACCACATCACGGTGAAAAACAAATAATACGGTTTTATGTAGCTCGCGGTGTGGTGCAACGACTGGCTTGCCAATCACTTGGCCCATGGCATTGAGCGGCCGCACAAACATCGGCAAAATCAGCTCAACTGTTAAGCGGTTACGCAGTTCAGGAAACGCGGCGCAGGCTTCGGCGACACAGGCCTGAGAAAAGCTATCGGTAAATTCAATCATGATGGACTCCTTGATTTGGTGTGGCAGGTTTAAACGCTGGCTAAAGTAAGCCGCGCTCAGCAAAGGACACTGGCAAGCGGCCCACCACGATATGGTCAAGCACGCGCACATCGATAAGTGCTAATGCATCGGTTAACCGTTTGGTGATGTTCTTATCTGCAGTTGAAGGTTCAGATTCGCCGGAGGGATGGTTGTGGGCAAAGATCACCGCAGCTGCATTGATCGCTAACACCGCTTTTACCACCTCTCGTGGATAAACACTGGCGGCATCTAAAGT
The DNA here is from genome assembly GCF_025653705.1 of Shewanella sp. SM87. Lineage (NCBI taxonomy): Bacteria > Pseudomonadati > Pseudomonadota > Gammaproteobacteria > Alteromonadales > Shewanellaceae > Shewanella > Shewanella sp. SM87. The sequence goes on along the minus strand of NZ_JAKKSC010000007.1, from coordinate 47,904 downwards.
GCCAAAGAACAGCTCTTTAAACTCGAGTAATTGATGCTGATTATCGAGCAGCATTACCGCAAATACTTCCCGCTCATAACCGCCGAGTTTGTAAGTTAAAAAATCCTTAGTGGCTTGAGGGTTGGTATAGGCGTCCTTCTTCACATAGCGTTCGGCAATGATATTGGCGGCAGAGGCTAGGATCGCTTCGGCAGTCTGCTGCCACTGGTTGATCGGCTGGTCTATCGAGTTGTTAGGTTCAGCTTTTGTGGGTATCGCTTTTGTTGACATATCAGGCTCCTTGAAAGCATTAATGGGCTTATGCACAGGAGTGATATATATCTGAAAAAATTTGGAAAAAGTGCAATAGATAAAAAATATGAATTGGTCAATGTCATGAGGCTATATCAAAGAAGCTTTGAATAGGGCGGGTTTAGATTTTGCATAGAAAAATTTTAATTCCAGAAAGAAAATAGGTCACCGATAGAGTTTTAAGCTAACCAACTTATCCTCATTGTTAATTTTTTGCTCTATTGATTCAAGCTTCATAAAAAATATTATTCATTACACTTGATCTGTACATTGATGGTGTATACATTTAAGTGAAGTTTAAATGGAGGTACAGGATGCAAGAAAAATATGGCATCAGCGATCTGGCGAGATTGCTCGACTTTCCAGTTAGAACGATCAGGTTTTATCTGCAAAAGGGGCTGATTAAAGGGCCTCATGGTGCTGGTCGTGGAGCCTGGTACGACACAGAACATGTTGAGCAATTGCTTAAAATTAAACGTTGGCAAAGTGCGGGGCTGTCTTTAGAGCGAATTCAAGAGTTACTGAATTATGCAAATGAACCTGAGTTGCCTGATATTCAACCAAAAGCTGGGGACATGCGTGTAATCAGTCATTTGCATCTGGGCCAAGGGCTGACGCTAATGATTGACCCAATTGCGGCAGGTTTGAGTAGTGAGCAGTTAAGGATGTTAGTACCTGCAATGATAAGTAGCTATCAGCAGGTTATGCAGTGCTCTTTGCCTAAAAATAATGGTGGGGTGGAAAATGAACAACAATGTGATGAATAACATAGCGCTAGGTAATTCAGAAGGATTTGGGTTTGATCATGACATTGTTTTAAAGCACAGTTTAGTTAATGCGCAACTGAATGGTTCTATCAGTGAAGTCGAATTGGTTCACGAATTTGTAAATCGTGAAACTTGCCCTATTGAAGCCATATTCTCATTTACGTTACCACTAGATGCGGTCATTTTAGGATTATCTATGGCGATTGGTGAGCGTCAGTTCACAGGTGAAGTGATGCCAAAAGCTATCGGAACTGATAAATACGAAGGTGCCATAGCAGAAGGTGACAGTGCTGTATTACTGGAGCGGTTGAATGATGGGTTATATTGTCTCAATGTTGGTAATTTGCTACCTAATGATGACGTTACCATTTCTATTCAGTATGCCCAAGTCCTGAACTGGCAAGACCGTAAACTGCGGTTTTATTTTCCGTGTACAATTGGTGACCGCTACGGACATCAGCGATCAGCAAATTTACAAGATTATCAACAGATTGAGCATAAACTAGATAATGGCGCACGCTTAACATTTAATCTGAGGATTAACGGTGAATTATCTTCCTCATTAGTTACCAGCCCAAGTCATTCATTAACGGTAAAACGAGAAGAGAGTTCTTTAATCTTATCAGGGGATAGGGTTATTCCTGATAGGGACATCATAATTACACTAGAAGCATTACCTTCATTTACTGGCGAAATTCTAGTTGAAAAGAGTGCTTTTGGGTTGCAGTACTGCGCCAACCTGTTATTACCATCCTCAGATAACCACAATGAGTCAGCTCAGTGCTTCCAGTTTATTGTTGACCGTTCAGGTTCAATGTGCGGAGATGCCATTGAGCAGGTGCGTAAGGCCTTCGTCGCAATTAAAATACTTCTCAAGCCATCAGACTGGTTCAACATCATCTCCTTTGGGTCTCAAGCACAAAGTTTGTTTCCATCCCCTGTTCCTGCCGATAGTGAGCATCTTGCAAAACTTCATGCATACATCAACCAGCTAGAGGCCAACATGGGGGGAACTGAAATTGCAGCAGCATTAAACTTGGCTCGCAAAACTGGACGGCATGCAGAATTTGCGACGCAAATGTTGCTGATCACTGATGGTGAAGTGTGGGATACCGCGGCAATAATCGCGGATGCAACAAAAGCAAATATACGATTATTCAGTGTGGGCGTGGGTTCTGCAGTAAACGAAGCTTTTCTGAATAAATTGTCACGCAGTACTGGCGCTTCAGCCATCTACGTATCGCCAAACGAGTCGATGGTCGATGCGATTGTGGGACAATTTAAACGATGCCGTCAGCCAGAGATAACAGATCTTAAAATACATTGGCCGATACCAATTAATGAGCAAGTTGATAAACAGTTACTGTTTACGGGTGATGGATATCAATGCTATGCCACATCTGAGACCGAAATATCACCAAAAACCTACGTGAATATTGAAATTATGCAGCAAAATCAGTCAATCCCGGTAAGACATTTTCGAGGGATTGGTACTGGAACTCTGTCACGTCTGGCTGCTTACCAAAGATTGTCGAGCAGCAAGGATCCTGAGGAAATTGCCGTTAAGTATAGTTTGCTTTGTGAGCAAACCTGCTGTGTGTTGGTCGCCGTGCGGGACCAAAAAGCTGACGGTTTACCAGAGTTGCGAACTATAAGGCACACTCGTGCAGCGGGTGAAGCGGGGTTTGGCTCAGTGGCAGGGGTTGTATCTCTTTGTTTTGCCCCGCCAGTGTATAGCAGTTCAGTGCTTGATTGCCTTGATATCCCAGCATTTTTACGCAAACAGGATGTAAAGTTTGTAGATGATATTGCTGAACCAGTTGATAGTGATATGACTGCAATCGCCAATTGGCTAATAATTTTCAACAAAGCGGCGTCCAATGGTTCGTTGGAATTGAGTTTTACTTGTATTAAATCATTAGGCATTGATTTGCAGAAGATCTTGATGATTGATATGAATTTTTATCCTGACATACCGGAAAAACATCTAGTGTTTGAAATCCTACTAGCATTTCTTGAAGTATCTAATGCTGGAAGAACTGGTCGAAAGTTAAGGCATTGGTTACAGCAACAACATGTTATTGATCAAGTTGATCCCGATATTGCGATAGATATTCGCGCTAATCTAGCCTTGCATCTAACTGGTAGTTAAAAGGTAAAAAGCCTTTCGCCCGGCATATACTAAATATTCATTATAATCAATTTATTAGGAAGAAACTTTTTCTATGATTTCCCCAAAGCAGTGAAACTGGGCAGTAGATCTGTTGCATGGGTTGAAAGCGAAGTGCAGGAGTGGATATTGGAAAGGATAGAGCAGAGGGATGGGGAGAAAGTGGTTAAATGATTCTAGATAGAGCTCTTGTTTACCAATTATTATTTTAAAAATGTGTTATTCACATGAATTTTATTGAAAATATTTTTATATCTTCAAAATTCATCATACAATCGCAGCAGCGATTATTGTAGCTGTTCGATATTTCATTTTAAATAAGGGACACGAGGTTTTATGGATAATTTAGTACTCAATGGCGCGTTTTATCAGCACTTCTTATCATCGACTCAGTTCCCTTATACAGCCCAAGAACGAAACTGTATTGAATCCACTGTTGTTAAGTTAGGTCACCATAAAACACGGGGCGATCACCCAGGTATGCTGCTTGGGAAGATCCAGTCGGGTAAAACCAAAACCTTTATGGCTATTATGGGCCTAGCCTTTGATAATGGTTACGACGTTTCGGTCATCCTAACAAAAGGCACCAAGGCGCTCTCCAAGCAAACTCAACAGCGTGTTCAGCGTGAATTTAAACCCTTTTGCGAGCAAGATGATGTCTTAGTGTTTGACATTATGCATATGCCTTCCACTCTTGTTGGATATGAATTAAAGAAAAAAATCATCCTTGTCGTTAAAAAACAAAAAGACAATTTAGAGCGGCTAATCCAGCTATTTGCCAAAAAATACCCCGAATTGGCTCAGAAGCAGGTGCTATTGATTGATGATGAAGCAGATTACGCTAGTGTGGGCTTTAAAAAACAAAATGGCGAAATTGATGCCAACCTCACGGCGATAAAGCTTGAGGAGTTGCGCAGTCACGCTCACAAAGCCGCATTTTTACAAGTTACTGCTACACCATACTCTCTTTATCTGCAGCCTGAGAATACAGAAATTAGAGGTGAAACCTTTAAGCCAGTGAAGCCTGCATTTACCGAGCTGGTGCCTGTTAACGATGCCTACGTTGGTAGCAGTTATTATTTTGATGATGCCGAAACGGATGATAGTGTTGCGAGTCACCTGTACAGCTCTCTTTCCTTAACCGAGCTTACGGCATTAAAAAAGCCGGATGGCCGACGTTTCAAACTTGATGATGTGCTTACTACATCAGCCATAAGTGGCCTGCGAAGCGCTTTTGTTAACTTTATTGTTGGTGGTGCTATTCGCCAGCTGCAAGCTAAGCAAACCGGTGAAGGAAACCAAAAGTTTAGCTTCCTGATTCATACTGACGTTGCTAAGGCAACGCATGACTGGCAAGAGCAAGTCGTCAAAAAACTTGGCGAAGATGTTCAGGAGGCAGCTGAGAAAAACACCCAGCAGTTTCAGAGTCTGATAAAAGAGGCTTATGACAGCCTGGCTAAATCTGTCTTAGCTGCGGGATACTTTATACCGCCTATATCTGCCGTATTTGACCGGGCACGAGAATCATTAGTGGATGGCGAGCTGCTCGTTACAACAGTCAATTCTGAAAAAGAAATTGAATCATTATTAGACGATAGTGGCCAGTTAAAACTTCGAACTCCTCTAAACATCTTTATTGGTGGTCAGATTTTGGATCGAGGTATTACCATTGGCCGGTTAATTGGTTTTTATTATGGTCGCCGGCCAGGAAGATACCAGCAAGACACCGTGCTGCAGCATTCTCGAATGTATGGTTATAGGCCAAAAGAAGACTTAGCAGTAACTCGCTTTTACACCGAGCCTGCAATCTACAATGCCATGCGCTGTATGCATGAAAGTGATATAGCGTTGCGAGATGCCATTGAGAAAAACCCGGAGCAGGGCGTTATCTTTATTCAAAAAGCCCAAGACGGTACAGTGATCCCATGCAGCCCGAATAAAATACTGCTAACGGCTACCACCACGTTAAAACCGCATAAACGTTTACTACCAGTCGGTTTTCAAACCGATACTAAAGGTAAAACACGTGCGGTTACCGAACAGATAGACACCATTTTACACTCGCATAGACCAGCAGGTGCTGGCAAAGAACCTTTTAAAATTCCAACTACAGTCGCTCATCAGCTTTTAAAATTAGCTGAGCAAGTGATCATAATGGAGGAAGATGAAGGTTATACCTTCGATTGGCAAAGTGTGCACTCGGCCATAGATTATCTTGAGAAGCGTTCTGCTGCGCCTGGTAATATTTGGTGTTTATGGCTAACTGACCGCAATAACGCGCGTTTAGCGGGTAAGGGTAGCCATACAAAATATGTCGCCACACCTGATACTTCTACCACTGAAGGTAAAACAGCACGTGAAACCGCAAAAGACTCACCCATGTTAATGCTGTTTCGGCAAAATGGTGAAGAGTACGACGGACGTGGTTGGAAAGGTGCGCCTTTCTACTGGCCACTAGTCTGGGCGCCGGCCAATACACCCGTTGCTATTTATGCTAATCAAACCAATGACCAACAAAGTTAGGTTTTGTGTATGACTTGTTTTAGAGTAACCCACGAAGAGCAACTGCCGAGTCTTATTAACGAGCAGATCGACAAGCTTGCATTGCAAAGCCATCAGATATTGATAGTAGTAGGCGCAACAACTGAACTGTTAAAATTACTTGATCAAATACCAAGTCTAGCAATTTCAGAATTGCTGTGTGAAAAGCTACTGCCGTTGGCAAGTAAGCGCCGCGTGGATGAAGTTGAGGCATTGCTGGCAGATTTAATAGCTGCGCAAAAAGCTGGCCCTGTTTTACTTGAACGCATTCACCTCTTGTTTGAACCAAGTTTGCAACTAGAGGTATTGCGTTGTTTAAAAGCGCTATCAAAGCATACAACACTAATTATTGATTGGCCTGGCACTTATAATGGCGCGGCACTTAGCTTTTCCATGCCAGGTAAGCCAGATTATTTTTACTACTCAGAAACCGAATTAAGCAGTCTGCCTGTGCTTTGGTTAACAGGTAATGGAGAACAAGCATGAAAAAATATGGAGAGCTCATTCAGTTTGAGCCGGTTACCACCATCATCAAATTACATGAAGCCGCTGAAGAGGCGCGAGCCCAGCAATTAGTCTCCTCTTATGTTATCTCCGATAAAATGGCAGTGAAGCTGGCAGACGTCATCATTCCTCAGCTGCAGTTTACGGAATCGGTGGACAATAAGTCGCTGTGGATTGTGGGTAACTACGGTTCCGGTAAATCGCATTTAATGTCGGTACTTTCAGCAGTTGCCGAGTTCCCTTACCTTGCACAGCATCTTACAAACGAAAAAGTACGTGCAGCAGCAGATAAAATTGCCGGTAAATTCAAAGTTATTCGTTTTGAAATTGGCGCGTCTAAAAAAGCCTTTGCCGACATTATCACCGACAACCTAACCAAGGGCTTAGCCAGTTTTGGTGTCGATTTCCACTTTCCAGAAATGACCCAGATCTCCTCAAATCACAAACCGTACTTTGAGCAGATGATGGCCGCCTTCCATCAAAAATATCCAGACCAAGGCTTGTTGTTGCTTTGTGATGAAATGTTGGACTACTTGCGCTCACGCAACACGCAAGAGCTACCGCTTGATATCGCCATGATGCGGGTATTAGGTGAAGTTATTGATGGTACTCGCTTCCGTTTTGTCTGTGGTGTGCAAGAAGCCATTTTCGATAGCGCCCAACTGTCTTTCGCTTCACAAGAAGTCAAACGGATCCGCGACCGCGCCGAGCAGGTATTGATCACCCGAGACGATATTAAATACGTGGTGGCAGAGCGCTTGCTTAAAAAAAATGCCCAGCAAATGGCCTGGGTCCGTGAGTACTTGCAAAAGTTCACCCATTGCTTTGAACGTATGAACGAACGCTTAGATGAGTTCGTCAGTATGTTCCCAGTACACCCAGATTACATTACTACGTTTGAGCGTGTGCGTGGTGCCGGCATTGAACAACGCCAAGTATTACGCAGTTTGTCACGGCAAATGCAAGCGCTAATGGAGCAAGATGTTCCAGAAAGTACACCCGGCGTGTTCTCTTACGATACTTACTGGGAAGAGCTACGCAACGATCCTAGCGCTAAAACAAACCCTGAAATAGGGCAAGTGATTGAAGTCGGCGAGACTTTATTTACCCGCATCGATCAGGCTTACCCGGCGCAGCACGAGGTCAATTTTGCAAAACGGTTAGTTGCCGCCCTGGCTATTCACCGGATGTCGGTAGGTGATATTTACAATGAAATGGGTGCAACAGCAGCCGAACTGCGTGACTCGCTTTGTTTGTACTTGCCGCTAATTGAACAGCTGCCCGGTGAAAAGAGTAAAAATTTGGAGAACCAAATTGTTGCGGTACTCACTAAAATTCGGCAAACCGTAAATGGCCAGTTTTTCTCTAAAAATAAAGCCAATGATCAGTTCTATCTGGATCTGAAAAAGACCGAAGATTTCGATGCCTATATTGAAAACAAGGTACCGTTATTGGCAGATGATCAGCTTAACAATGCGTATCGAACGGCAATGTTAGAGATTTTAGAAGAAACCGATGTCACTCGGCCCAACATCGAAATGTGGCAGCACGAGCTAAAATGGTTAAAACGGAATGTTAAACGGCCTGGATGGTTATTTTTAGGCTCACCCAATCAGCGTGAAACGGCTAAACCGCCGTTAGATTATTACATGTACTTTGTGCAGCCTATTAATCCGCCCAAAGTAAAAAAAGAATTTATTCGCTCTGATGAAGTGCTTTTTGTGCTCGACAAACCATCCGCAGAGTTCGATCGCAGTTTGCGTTTTTATGCCGCCGCGATAGAGCTGCAAGCGACCGCCACCGGCAATGCCAAAAATGTCTACCAGTTAAAAGCCAGGTCCTATTTACAAGAGATGCAAGGCTGGTTAAAAGCACATTATAAAGATGCCTATTTAGCGCAGTACAATGGCCAGTCTAAACCGATGATGGATTGGCTAAAAGGGGCGACGGTACGCGGCATTACGGGCTTGCTTAACACCCAGGCTGGCAGTTTGCGTGATATCTTTGAAGCTGTTGCCAGTGTTGTTTTAAACGATCATTTTGAAGCCTTAGCACCAGAATATCCGACTTTCAGCCAACTCATAACAAAGGAAACTATCCAGGGTGCTGCGATGGATGCGCTTGGTTTTATTGCGGGCGGCGCCGCAACCAAGCGAGCTAACGCGGTATTTGATGCTTTAGAGTTACTGGATGGCGAGCAGCTTAAGCCTGCCAAATCTCGTTATGCGCAGGCGGTGCTGGCTATTTTGGCCACTAAAGAGCCAGGGCAAGTGGTTAATAAAGCCGAACTGCTGGAGCAAATTCATTCCCGTTTATATTTTAAACCCACCAGTTTCCGTTTAGAGCCAGAATGGCTTTTAGTGATTTTGGCAACTCTAGTGTATAGCGGTGAATTGGAACTCTCAGTAAGAGGGCATCAAATAACAGCAAGTGATGTGGTCAAGTTCCGAAGTGTTGAATTTGATGTTCTTACAGACTTTAAACATATCCAAGCACCGAAAGACTTTAATGTTTCGGCCATTAAGGCACTACTGAACCTACTCGAAATGAATGAAGGTCTAGCCACTTCTATTCAGCAAGGTGATGAAAGCGTCGTGCGCGATATGATGGCTCGCAGCGAAAAGCGGGTGCAAGAGTTGGTCATGGGCCAGCAGAGCATCAAAGGCCGCTTGCTGTTATGGGGTAACTATGTGGTCGAGGAGTCAGACGCCGATTTGTTAACTAAACAGGTCAGTACCCTCAAAGAATTTTTAGAAACCGCAGCGCGTTTTAATACACCTGGTAAGCTGAAAAACTTTAAGGCCACAGCGGCAGAGGTGAACGAGCAAGCGAACAATTTAGCGGCGTGGCATGCCTTTATTGAACTCCGTAACCTGGTCGATGAATTTAAAGGTTATGCCGATTATCTAAAAGATGCAGAAAACGTATTAAGTGCAGATGATGCTTGGCAAATCGAGTTAGCCGTCTGCAGAAAGGCTTTACGTGACGGACTAGCAGACAGCACTTTGCGCCATACCGCACCTTTTAAAACTCAGCAGCTTAAAGCCTTGCAGCAGGTTAAAGCGAACTATCAGCAGCGCTTTATCAGCTTGTTTAGCAAAGCCCGCCTCACGCCAGCTGAGGAAAAACAAAAGCAGGCACTATTAAAAGATAGCCGCTTGCAGCAGCTGGAAATGCTATCGGGTATTAATCTACTTCCATCAGTGCAACTCCAAGATTGGCGACAGCTTTTTGCTAAGCTGAAGGTTGCGCAGGCGATAGACAGTAAACTATTTGAGTTAAATCCCAAGCCAGTTGATTTCGCACCAAGGCTAGAAGCACCTGTTGTGGCAACGCAACTGTTAAAGCAGCTAGACGATAAGCTTGATAGCTTAACCACCGATTGGGCATCCAACTTAAAAGGTTTATTAGACGATCCGTTTATTAAACTCGACTTGCTCAAAGATGAAGCTGCCCGTGAGATAGAGGCTTTTATTAACAGCAGCACACTACCTGAGCCTTTAACCGCCGCTTTTATTGCCGCTGTAAACCAAGTGCTAGATGGCCTAGAAGAAGTGCGAATTAACCAAGCTCAGCTGCTAAGCCAATTAGGCCAGGGCTTGCCGCAAACGGTAGATGAGATAACCGAACGCTTCAAAAAGCTCTTGGCACAAAAGTGCCAGGGTAAAGAACTTAGCAAAGTTCGCATTATTATTGACTAGCCATTATCAAAGGGCAGCCATGGCTACCCTTACCCATTTATTTGAGAACCACTATGCAGCAAGACAACCTATTTACCGAGCAAACACAGAATGAAAAGCCGACTGGCCCAGTCACGTGTTTGGGTGAAACCTTTGCCAACGATGTCGAGCGCCGAGCTTATTTTACCGCATTACTGGCCGAGAAATTAAAAGATCCAGAGTTTCGGAAAATTGAGGGTTTCCCGATAGGCAATGACGAAGATATTTTAAACCTAAGCGACCCGCCGTATTACACAGCCTGTCCAAACCCTTGGATTCCTAATTTTATTGCGCAGTGGGAAGCAGAGAAACCTGCTAAACCTGAGGACTATCATTACCATCGTGAGCCATTTGCAGCGGACGTAAGCGAGGGCAAAAATGACCCAATCTACAACGCCCACTCATACCACACTAAAGTGCCGCATAAAGCGATTATGCGTTATATTCTGCACTACACGAATCCTGGTGATATTGTCTTTGATGGTTTCTGTGGCACAGGTATGACAGGTATTGCTGCGAAGATGTGTGGAGATAAATCAGCTGTCGAATCTTTAGGATATCGAGTCGACAATGATGGAAATGTTTTTGAGCAGTTCGTTGATGGAAATATCAAAATAAAATTACAGCCAATTACAAAAATTGGACCAAGAAATACAATATTAAATGATCTTTCAACAGTCGCTTCATCAATTGCGTATGGCTACAACACACCTACGAATCATAGAGCTTGCCAAAATGAAATATCGAGAATCTTAGGTAGAGCAAGTAATGAATATGGATGGATATATGAAACAAATCACCTTGACAGTGCGAAAGGTACAATAAACTACACTATTTGGTCAGATGTTTTTATATGCTCAGGGTGCCAGAAAGAGATTGTTTTTTGGGACGTTGCATTAGACCATGATCTAGGTAAGGTTAAAGACACATTTAACTGCGCTTATTGTAATGCCGGCTTATCTAAGAATGGGTTGGAAAGAGCTTGGGTTACTGAATTTGATGCCTCCTTAGGAGATAGTATAAAAAAAGTTAAACAGGTTCCAGTTTTAATAAATTATTCATTTTCTGGTAAGCGTTTTGAAAAAAAACCCGACGAATTTGATTTGGAACGGTTTGAAAGAATAGAAAATTATTCTAATGATTTCTGGCATCCTAGTGCAAGAATGATGTATGGAAAAGAGTCTCGTCGAAATGATGTTTTTGGTTTAACACACGAACATCAGTTCTTTACTAAAGGGAACCTATTGGTCCTTTCTTTTATAAATAGAGAAATTGATCTGTCTTCTACTAGGGAGGCCCTGCGTTTTATATTTACATCATCAATGCAATACCTAAACAGATTGTGTAGATTGCACGTCGGTAATCATTTTCATAAAAAAGGCGGAACAGTAGACAAACCTCTGGAAGGAACTCTTTATCTTCCTTCAATATCACTGGAGGTTAATGTACTATCTCGATTTAAACTGCGTTCAAGGATTGAGAAAAGTTTAGTCGCTGTTGCGCGTAACTCAATTATAGCTTGTGCAAGTTCGACTAATCTTGATTCTATTCAAGATAATAGCTTGGATTATATTTTTATAGATCCACCATTTGGAGCAAACCTCAATTACTCGGAGTTAAATAGTCTGTGGGAAGCATGGCTGAGAGTGAAAACTAATATTGTCCAGGAGGCTGTCCAAAACTCTGCCCAAGGAAAGGGTGTCTATGAATATAGGTCACTTATGTATACCTGTCTCGCTCAAGCATATAAGAAATTAAAACCGGGCAGGTGGATTACTATTGAATTTTCAAATACGAATGCTGCCATTTGGAATAGTATCCAAACTGCATTGGCTGAGGCGGGATTTATTACCGCAAATGTATCAGCTTTAGATAAGAAAAAAGGGAGTTTTAAAGCTGTAACCACACCTACAGCTGTTAAACAAGATCTAGTTATTTCTGCATACAAGCCAAACGGTGGCTTTGAAGAACGGTTTGGAGACGAAGCGAAAACGGAAGAGGGCGTGTGGGACTTTATTCGTACTCATTTACAGTACTTGCCTTTAGTTAAGTTGCATGGGAACTCTTTGCTACAAATCCCAGAGCGTGACCCACGTATCCTATTTGATCAACTCGTGGCTTACTATGTCCGCAAGGGCTTCATGTTGCCAGTTTCCAGTCAGGAGTTTCAAGCTGGTTTGGCACAGCGCTTCATCGAACGTAATGGAATGTTCTTTTTGGATGAACAAGCGGCGGAGTATGACAAGAAGAAAGCCGTTGTTGGAGAGTTGATCCAGACGTCTCTATTTGTAAAAGATGAAGCTAGCGCCATTCAGTGGTTGCGTCAGTTACTTAAGCTTAAACCACAAGTATTTTCCGACATTAATCCTCAGTTCATGCAGCAATTAAGTGGCTGGAGTAAAAACGAAGTTCAATTGGATTTGCGCGACCTGTTGAACCAGAACTTTCTCTGTTATGACGGCAAAGATGAGGTACCTGACCAGGTCCATAGCTATCTTTCGACCAACTGGAAAGAGCTGCGCAACTTGTCTAAAACTGCCCCGGATCTAAAAGCCAAAGCGATAGACCGTTGGTATGTACCTGATCCAAATAAAGCTGGCGACTTAGAGAAACTGCGAGAGCGCTCGCTGCTTAAAGAGTTTGAAGAATACAAAACCGCTAAGAAAAAGCTGAAAGTATTCCGGATTGAAGCGGTACGCGCCGGCTTTAAAAAGCTGTGGGAAGCGCAAGAGTTTGCCAGCATTTTAGAAATATCAACTAAGCTGCCAAACGATGTCATTGCTGAAGATCCAATACTGCTGATGTACTACGACCAGGCCATAACGCTGTCACAAAACAACAGTAATGAGGACTGGTAAGTAATGTTCTCGCAAGTTGGTGCTTGGCATGCAGGATGCTGGCTATGGAGTAAAAGCCAGGAGAGTTATGTACAGCTTGTTGCTGAGCATAACCTCTGGCAAAAGCCATACTGCACAGTGCTTAAGGCGGGGCAGCAGGCAACACGCTGTTTGCCAACTGACGATTTAATCGAGTATGGCCCAAACGAGCACCAAGTGCCTTTTGGGCTTAGTTATATTGCTACCGCTGCGCGCATTGCCAATGCACAGGCGGAAGGCGATTTACTCTCGCCAATGGAAGCCAATGTTATCCCGTTACCGCATCAATTAAAGGCGCTGCGAAAGGCCTTTAGTCAGTCGCAAATACGCTATTTATTTGCCGATGAAGTGGGTTTAGGTAAAACCATTGAAGCAGGCTTGGTGATCCGTGAGTTAAAACTACGCGGTATGGCAAAACGCATCTTAGTGTGTGCGCCCAAAGGTTTGGTAAGCCAGTGGCTCAGTGAAATGCAGTTGCACTTTAACGAAACCTTTCACCTGGTACAGCCTGGCGATTATAAAACCCTAGATGCCAATGACAACCTTTGGAGCCGACACCACCAGGTTGTTTGCTCAATAGATAGCATTAAACCTTTAGAATACCGCAAAGGCTGGACGGCAAAGCAGCTACATACCTACAACAAAGCACGTTTTGATGATGTATTGGCTGCCGGTTGGGACCTGATAATTATTGACGAAGCGCATCGTTTAGGTGGCAGTACAGACCAAGTTGCCCGTTTTAAGTTAGGCCAAGGCTTGGCAGATGCCGCGCCCTATTTACTGTTGTTATCGGCCACACCGCATCAAGGTAAAACCGATGCCTTTCATCGTTTGTTATCGCTATTAGATGCCAAAGCCTTCCCGGATATTAGCAGTGTTACCAAAGATCGTGTGCAGCCTTATGTTGTTCGTACAGAGAAAAGCCAAGCCATAAATGCTGAAGGTACACGGCTGTTTAACCAACGTAAAACCGAGTTAATACCGGTAGCATGGAATGCACAGCACACATTGCAGCGCCAGCTTTATGAAGCTGTAACCGACTATATTCGGGTGGGGTATAACCAGGCCAAAGCGAAACGGCAAAATGCTATCGGCTTTTTAATGATTTTAATGCAGCGCTTGGTGAGTTCTAGCAGCCGAGCCATCGCCAAAACCCTTGCCAGGCGATTAGAGGCGTTAGACGCGAGCCAGCTACAAACGGAAATAGACTTTTCAGACGATTGGCAAGATTTAGATGGCCAAAGCCAATTAGATGATTTAATACAAACTGGTCGCTCTGGCCTGGCTGATGAAAAAGCCGAAGTCACTTTTTTATTAGAATTAGCTGAGCGTTGTATCGCGCAGGAAATTGATGCGAAAGCTGAAACGCTATTAAGCTACATTTATAAGCTGCAGCAACAAGAGCAAGACCCACAACTTAAGGTGTTGGTATTTACCGAGTTTGTGCCAACACAACAGATGCTGGCGCAGTTTTTAATCGATCATGGTATTAGCGTGGTGTGCTTAAACGGCTCGATGGACATACCAGAGCGTAAACAAGTACAGCAAGACTTTGCAAAAGAGACCCGGGTATTAATTTCGACCGATGCCGGTGGTGAGGGTTTAAACCTGCAGTTTTGCCACATTATTGTCAATTACGATATGCCTTGGAACCCGATGCGGGTAGAGCAACGCATTGGCCGGGTAGACCGTATCGGCCAACCTTTTGTGGTAAAAGCACTAAATTTTGTGTTGGAGAACACAGCTGAGCACCGTGTGCGTGAAATATTAGAAGAAAAGCTGCAAATTATTCTCGAAGAGTTTGGTGTGGATAAAACCAGTGATGTATTGGACTCCTCTGCTAGCAATCACTTGTTTGATGAATTGTTTATGTCCCAGGTAGTGGATCCCAGTAAGCTTGACCATGAATTGGCGAGGGCGCTGGAAACATTAAGAGAAAATGCCGAAGAGAAACGTCAGCAAGATGCACTGTTTGGTGGTGATATACCGCTGCAACTCGATGAATATCAACAAACGTTAAACCATCCAATGCCTTATTGGGTGGAGCAAATGGCTGCATATTACTTGCAATGGCAACAAGCGCTGGGCAAGCCCGCACAATTTATCCGCAACAAAAAGGGCAGTATCAACATTACCTGGCCTGATGGCAGCACAGCGAAAGATATTACCTTTAGTGGTAAACAAGCACAGCAGCAAACAGAGTTAAGCTTGTTAACGCTAGAAGAGCCTCACATTGCGAAGCTTTGCCAGCAACTGCCGCTTTGGGTACCCACGATGCCCATTCCGCGAGTTAGATTTACTCAGTTACCATCGGGTGCCAATGGCTTTTGGGCTTTGTGGAGCGTTGTACTGTCATCGCATCAAGCAACCAAAAAGCGCTTTTTACCCATCTTTGTAAATACCAGTGGCCGCTATTTTGCCGCTGCCTCAGGCCGTATTTGGGAAGCGGTTTGCCAAGCAGAGTTTGAGATAATAGCGGGCAAGACTAATCAACCAGGCGCTGACGAGGATGTGTTGGCAATGCTCAATAACGCTGCGCAGCGAGAAGGTGAGGCTTTATTTAACGTGCTGAATACGGAATATGAAACTGAGCTTGCTCGCGACATGGATAAAACGGAATTTTCATTTTTAGCTAGGCGCAAAGCCATAGAGCGTATCGGCTTACCTGAAGTAAAGCAGTATCGAATGCGGCAACTTGAGATTGAGCAACGTGAGTGGCAACATCACATCGAGCAAAGACGCCAAGTATTTCCGCAGTTAAACCTGATGTTAGTGATTGAGATCTCAGGATGAATAATTGGGCAGATAAGCTAATCAACAAGCTGAATTTAGACGGTGCCTTTGTCTATTTGTTAGATGATCCGGATGGTTTATGTTTTGAGCCACATATAGCGGCGTTTTTTAATGGTAAGCAGGCTACGTTGGTAGATGATGCCGATCCGCTGGTATTAAGACTGAGCTTCGAGCAATGGCACAAAGAACCGTCAACAGCAGCGTTGCTTATCCGCATTGTCGATGAACATACTCAGCCAGTACCTTACGATATTGCGCAAACTGCGAGAAAAGTCAGTTTTAATTTAGCCGAGATTTGCGCTGAAATTGATGCCCATTCGCTACGCCAAATTCCGGCGATGTTTTATCAAACGGTAGTAGATGCGATAGAGGTTTACCGGCCTGGCAAACTGACGCCTCAGGCAAGTACCGATTTTATTTTACGGCATGTGTATAAAATTGCCCCTGAAGTGATTCAAAACCATATTGATGTGGTGCGCCTGCTGATCAGAAAGCACTATATTGGTATTGAAATGCCGCTGCATTTTGAACAGCGTTTAATCACATTATTGACACTAAACCCAGCGTTACGAGATTGGGATTTTACGGCGCTGGTGCTAAACAAGTCACTATTTTTTACTTTTTTGCAGCAGCAGTGGGCGTTTTATATTTTGTCACTTCGGCCAGAAACACAGATCCGAAATACGTTGTTTAATCGCGACGAATTAGTCGTACCCTTTGATGATGCCGATATTCGCCTACTGATTGATAATTTATTTGCCGATGGCGTGCTATTGCCGATTGTATTGGAAGTTAATGACTTACCTGCAGGGCATTGGGCAAGTTTAGGTATTGAAACGCCTGATAACAATGCCAAGTTTGAAAGATGTAAAAGATTACTCAACCAAACAAAAACGGTGTTCGAGCTCTTAGATACCAGCATTCTTACTCACGAATTCTGGGCCGAGCAGTCACACAGTTTGGGTGTGCTAAATGCGCTTTTTTATCAGTTAACAACCGATGATGCTGAGCCGTTTGAGCTAAATTTTCTAAAAGATAACATCACGCATATTAACTTAACCGTTGATGCAATATTTGAAAGCTGGCTGTTAACCAATTTTGGCGCGCTCCAGTCATTACCTACTATAAAAGTGCCGGTAATGGTACACAAAGTGCCATCGTGGTTAGCCAACAAATTAGCAAGCAATAAAAAGGTATGTTTGCTAGTGCTAGACGGTTTAGGTGCCAGACAGTGGCCCTTGTTGCGTAACTTGTTGCAAGCGCGCGCCGCTATGTTGGTGGAAGAACATAGCTGCTTTGCTTGGGTGCCGACGATTACTTCAATTTCACGCCAAGCGCTGTTTTCGGGTAAGCGGCCGTTTGCTTTTGCCGATTCGCTTTTAACAACCAGCAAAGAAGAAACCTTATGGCGTGATTTTTGGGCTGATCATGGCTTGGCACGGCATCAGGTGTTATATGCAAAAAATGCTGAGCGACTAAGCCAAGAAGAATGGCAAAACCTAATTCATCCTTCTGCGCTAAAAGTGGCCGGCATTGTGATTAATTTTATTGATGATCAAATGCATGGCATGAAAGCTGGCATGGCTGGCTTGAATAAAATGGTTGACCTGTGGCTGCAGCAATGGGGCTTTATAGAGAAAATAGAAGCGTTACTAAGCCAAGGTTTTGAAATAGTGCTTACTGCTGATCATGGCAGCCAAGAGGCGCTAGGTGTGGGTGGTATCAGCGACGGTGTTAAAGCGGAAACCCGTGGTGAGCGAGTGCGGATTTATAACACGCAAAACACGCAGCTTAGTACTGCAACGACGCGCGCTGAAACTATGGTAGTATGGCCTGGCCCTAGCTTTGGGCTACCACAAAACTGTTTTCCAATTTTGGCAAAAGGCAGCCATGCATTTAAACCTAAGGGCGAAAATGTTGTTGGGCACGGTGGTATAAGCTTACATGAAGTAGTGGTTCCATTAGCTGTAATTACCTCAAAGCCAATACAATATGAATAAATTTACTAGCTTTAGCCGGCACCTAGACAAGGTTTGGCTTGAGCAAACACTCGCTTGGGTTGCCCAAGGTAATGACCATGCGACACTAAACTCTGCAATAGAAACCATGTTGACTGGCACGGTTAAAACGCCAGAGAATCGGCGTAAAGCCAGAAATCTATTAGTTGCGATATGGGCTGCGCGCGAACAGCCTGAATATAAGCCGTTCGACTGTGCTGCGCTGGCGCTTTATCACAAAGCTGAACAGTCATCATTGGTATTGCAATGGGGAATGCTTATTGCCAGAAAACCTTTTTTTGCTGCAGTGGCGCGTTTTATTGGCCGTTACAGCAAGTTGAATTCGAGTTTTCAATCAGCACAAGTTAACCGACGTATGTGCGAGTTATATGGTGAGACAGAGTCTACAGCGCGCGCAACACGAGCTGTGCTAAAAACGATGCAAGAACTCGGTGTGTTGGTTAAAGATGACTCTGGCGCCTTGTTTACTGCATCACCATCAAAAATTACTGATGCAGATGAAATCAATTGGATGCTAAAAGGGCAGTTAATGACAGACTGCCAGACTAGCCGAGCCTTGGATGAAGCATTACAGGATCCACTGTGGTTTCCATTTGACTTTACTTTTAATGCCAGCCAGGTTGCGAACCATTGGTTTGAGTTGCATCAGCAAGGCAACAGTATGTATTTATTTTTAAAACAGGATGTTTAATGAAACCTGCTATTGGCTTTAATCGCCACCTCGAAATGAGTTGGCTAACACAAACTGCAATTTGGGCCGCTGGTGGATTTGATGGGGTTGAACTTAAAAAGCACATTGACAGTCTACTAGCACCGTCTTTTAGTAGCCAAGTAGCCATGGATAAGACGCGAAACTTGTTGTTTGGGATCTGGAGTTCACAATCAAAAGCCTCTCCGCAATCTTTCCATGATGAGGCTTGCAAACTGTTGCTCAGTCACAGTGAACAGAGCTTAGTTTTACACTGGGGATTGCTGATCGCGAGATATCCATTTTTCTACTCTGTCGTTTCTCAGCTAGGGCGAATTGCAAGGCATGATCGTGCTTTTGTCTACGGTCAGTTGGAGCAAAGAGTAGCTGATGAGTACGGTGATACTTCGACCATCAAACGTTCTATGCAGTTTGTGATCCGAACGCTGACCAATTTGGGATTAATTTCGAGCGCTAAGACTGGCGTCTATCAGTTATCTAAGCCTATTACAGTGACCTCTCCGGTGCTAGTTGCTTGGCTGGCTAAAGCGATTATCCTTGCTAACGATGACAGAAGTAGAAGCCTAGAGATGCTCAACTCTGACCCAGCAGTTTTTCCTTTTGATGTGTTCTTCAGTGAAAATAGCTTGAGTCAATCTACGTTTCTTGAACTACATCATCAAGCATCTGATACTGTAGCTTTCCTTAATTGAGTAGCTAATCACAGCCAATGTTCTGGAATAGTTAGCTCAAAATTCCCGGCAATATACTGAAGCATCGTGATGATCTCCCGGTGCTTTTTTTCATCATAAGCTAGGCCATCTTGCCTTTGAGTTATAAGGGTTTGCAGCTCAAGCAGTTGAAACATCCCCAGACGATAAAAATTACCCCAGCTTGGCTCACCAAAGAGGTTGTAAATGACTTGCGTATCATCCCGTTCACTTGCAAGCCGCTTTGGCCCCTGGACTTTGGTCAGGGCTACTTCGGCTGCGTCTTTGTCTTCGTAGGTGTTGAGGAGTTTCATAATGAGTTCGGTACTGGATTTTTGGCAAGCGGATATTGAACTTGATATGGCGAGTAATTGCAAATTCTGGTTTCGATTTTGTCTGATAGACTTGGCAGATACATATAGATGTATTTCTCAAATATCAGCGGATACCTTTAGTTTAAGTGTTTTAAAGAATCCGCTTCAAGATCCTGAGATAGTGGTACATTCAGTTTATATAGACTTGGATAGGTCTAGTAAAAAGGAAGAATTTGAGATTGTGGTTCAAGCAAACACTTCAACCAAATTAGTTGAAAGCAATTCTAAAATAAGTACATAAAGAAGTTGCTCATTTGCTTTATAGGGGGATACATCAGGTTTCAGTGAAAACAAGGAATGGAATTGCCAGAATGATCAGCAGTCGGTCAGCTAAAGGAACTAACGATGAGCAGTTTGCCACTAATTGAGTCTATTTTGCTTGAAATCCGCCAAAGTGCGGGGATTCAAGGTTACCCAACAAACAAAAAAGATAAGTTTGCCAAGGGCCAGTTAAGCCTGGATATGCACAGGGTGATGGGCGTAGAAACGTTAGAGGCTGTCTTTGACGCCTTTGACATGGATCCGCAAATGCAACTCGATGCAATGGATAACCTAATGGAGTTTGCTAATGCTTATAAGCAGATTGAGCTAAATACATGGACCTTTGCTGTAGACCCGCGGCAAATTGTCTGGGATATGTTGGGCTATTTTCTCGTGCCAAGCCTGGCACGTCGAGTTGCATTTTGGAACCTGCCTAAACCGTTAGATGCGGGAATGCCGGGTGGTCGATTCTGGTATCTTCCTGAGATTATTGAACATAACGGAAATGCCACTTTATATATGCCAGTTGCGCAAGTGGTAGACTGGTTGCTTGACTTGCTCGGAATGCCACTAGAAGTGTTCTCTGATCAACGCAGTGATTCTACTGATGGCCTGCATGAGGGGCTGAGACGATCCCTATATAACTGGCGAGCTGCCACACCCATCAGCCCTGATTCTATCGAAAAGTATTTTGCAGATGATGCACAACTCAGTTTCGATGGTGCATTTCAATTTTACGATAGTCACACACCTGCCCAGCAGTTCAATACCGCATTAGCATTTGTTAAAGGTAAAAACCTTTCAGCTGAGCTGCTGAGTATGGAAATCCCGATGACTCAACCAGGGCTGTTGGACGCTATTTTAGCTGGCAGTGCCAGTGAGGAAGAGCAAGCCAGGTTTGTTATATGCATAGCGCAACGATATGCTGTGCCGTCAATGAAAACCATACGCCAACGCTTTCTACTTGCGCGTACTGTACAGGATGGATACTCGCGCTTATTGAAGTTTCTGTGTCCTGATATTGATCGCCAGTGCGTTGATGAACAGCAAAACAAAGTACTGCAATTATTTGGTATTTATAAATTTGTTTATAACACCACTATTGCAGCCTGGCGTAATTGTGGCGATCAAGGTGAAGCTGCTGAAAATCGTTGGTTTGAAAAACAGCTACCAGAGTGGGATAAGTTCGGTATTTTCCTATCAATTCTCCCGTCATGTCACACAACGGCAAACCAGCAACTTGCACAATTGCTGACGCGGCGTTTTTATAACATTACACCTGACGATGCGCTGGAAGATCACATCGGTTTCAGTCCTGAGTCAGCTGCGTTAATTATTCAGCGTAATATCGAAAGAGCTAAATCGTTTTATTCTGAAATGGAAAGAGCTGAGCAACTGCTATCCAGAATGCAAGTAGCCTCTCCCTGGAGAGCGCTTCAGAATGAACAAAGTTACTGGGTGGTAAGTCAGGTTGCTGCGCATCCCCGGCTTTCCACCAATGCGAGAAGCCTTGCTGTAAATCGTTTGCGTGAGTTAGCTGTTTCGCCTGCTGAAACTGTTCAAGCCATTCTTTTAGAATTGGGTGGTTTTTTGAATGGTGAGCGTAAGCAAAGACCAAAAGACACTGCCGCACAAGTTGCTTTGCTTCTTGCCGAGGTAGAGGAAAACAAAGGCAGTGAACTCTGGAAAGCGCCTATTCTCCAGTATAAAGCTAAGCATTTGCTGGCTTGCAACCAATTTGAAGATGCAGCGAAATGCTTTAGGGAAGCTCTAGATGCTGTAAATGATCGCAACTACGGTTCGGTGCGTGGCGAGATTGCCAGAGATGCTTTTGCTTTATCGGTCGCCAATCAAAAACTAATTCATAACAACCATGAAAAGTTCTATCGTGAGATGCTTGCTGGTGGAATGATGAGTGAGTGTGATCAAATACCTTCAATTGAAGATACAGCGCGGTGGGTATCTGATTATTTTTGGGAAACACTCTATAAACCTTATCCGGGTGTGCCGGCAATTGTCAGAGGTAACAGCAAGCAATTTGATCAGGCTTTTAAAGATCTGGTGAAACTGCTTGAAGCGGGTACAGAAAGCGAGCTGTCCCAGTGGATTAAATCTAACCGGCAGCTACTCAATTCAAACATACCGGAAGTGGATGGTAACTCTGTCTTAATGCAACTTGTTAAAATGAGAAGTAGCTTTATAGAACGGTTACCAATTATAAAGCAAATGGCACCTTTTGAGTTACAGGGTGATGTGGACAGGTTTAACTTGTTGCTTAACAAGTGGCGAAACTTCATCGCTCAACTTGCTAATGAGCACCCCAAACAACTAAATATTGTCGATATTAAGGGACAAACACCATTAATGCTGGCGGCTCAGGCCGGTGATGCTGAATTAGTCAAAATCATGCTTGAGGCGGGTGCCAATCCAGATTTACAAGACATAAAAGGTATGACAGCTCTGCATTCAGCAGCTAAATCACACAGCGTTGATTGTGTGAACTACCTATTAAGCCTGTCATGTCGTTTAGATTTGGTCACCGTCGATGGGAGAACTCCGCTTCACACCGCAACCTGGATGGGTAACCTGCATGCTGTGCGGCAGCTAATAGCGAGCGCACCTAAAATGGCCTGGCATCGTGATGCCGACAAACAGACGCCATTAGAGTTAGCAGAGCATTTGATTGAAAATCCAGACGAGTTTGAGCGACTGTCAGAAGAGAGGGCGAAATTTGGGTCACGATGTGCAACGCCTGAAGAATTAGAGCAAGTAGCAAAGGCATTAGAAAATGTTGCTGCTGTCTGTTAAAGGGCCGAGCTATTTCGCCCGAACATTAGGCTCTCACATAGCAATTGTTCAAACACTTAAATTTAAACTCCGAGGAAAACCATCATGAGCAGAACACCAAACGATGATCGTAGTGACAGCATGAATCCGAATAATGACGCTTACTGGGATAGCCTAGACAACCATGCTAATCAGTTAAATCCTAATCATGATGAATACCAAGGTTATGATGAGGAAGAGGATTAGAATTAGAAGAAGGTAACGTCACCATCACAAGAAATTCCTTAGCTTGTGGTGGTGACATCTCAGTGTTGAGTTTGAGAGTTAAACTTGCCAGCCGCATGATTACTGCTAGAATAACTGTATATTTAACCAGTGGTGTTAGTTATGCGTATCATACCAATCTATGCAAGTGCAGGGCTCACAGGGTTTGAAAGCCCTGCAGAAGAGTATCGCCAGCTTGGCCTGAGTTTAGATCAACTCCTGATTATTCATCCAAACGCGACCTTTATGGGGTTTGCTCGGGGGGATTCAATGCAGGGCGTTGGCATTTATTTTGGTGACTTGTTGATAGTCGATCGCCATGAAACGGCCCGTGATGGTGATGTGATTGTCGCCAATTTTAACGGCGAGTTTGTTTGTAAAATTATCGACAAAACTAGTCGGTTACTGCTATCCGCAAACGAGCAGTTTCAGCCTCAACCTATCCATGATTACGACACCTTCAGCATAGAAGGTGTCGTAGTGAGTTCAATCCGTTTTCACCGCCAAAACCCGACTTTAGCTAATTTAAAATGTATGCTCTAGTTGATGCCAATAGCTTTTATTGCAGCGCTGAGCAGGTGTTTCGTCCGGACTGGCGTGGCAAACCGATGATCGTCCTTAGCAATAACGATGGCTGCATCGTGGCAGCTAATCGTCAAGCAAAGGAGTTAGGGATCCCCAAATTTGCACCTTATTTTCAGTTAAAGGAACAATGCCAAAAGTTAGGGGTGATTGCCTGCTCAAGCAATTATGAACTCTATGCCGATCTATCCACCAAGATGATGAGTATTATCGGCCGCTTTGCTCCAGAGCAGCATGTGTATTCCATTGACGAGAGTTTTTTATCTTTTAAGCATTGCCCTGCGATCAAGTTTCTATATGAACAAGGGCAGTTAATTCGCCGTGCAGTGTGGAAAGAAGCACGCTTACCTGTATGTGTAGGTATAGGCGCGACCTTAACGTTGGCCAAGCTGGCAAACCACGCAGCCAAAAAATTACCCGGTTATAACGGTGTTTGCGTAATAGATAATGAGCCAGACCGACTCACTATTTTAAAGTCGGTAGAAGTGGGCGAGGTATGGGGGATTGGTCGCCGCATCAGTAAAAAGCTGGCACTAATGGAAATTAATACCGCTTATGATCTGGCAAGAATGCCGGCCGGACTCGCCCGCAAACAATTTAATATCGAGATTGAACGCACCGTAAGAGAACTCAACGGCCAAGCATGTAAACAATGGGATGAGGCAAGGGCAGATAAAAAGCAAATCTTCTCGACTCGCAGTGTGGGTGAACGCATCACCGATTACCAACAACTCCACCAAGCCTTAAGTAAGCATATTGGCATTGCTGCCGCCAAAGCCAGAAGGCAAGGTTCGTTATGTAAAACCATGCTGCTGTTCGCCAATAATTCTCCCTATGATGAGCAGCCAACAGGCGCTAAAACATTAGTTAACTTTCCATGTGCCACAAATTGCAGCGCCGAGCTCACCCACGCAATGAGCGCGGCCGCCCCTAAATTGTTTAGGCAAGGGGTGCGCTATTATAAAATCGGTGTGGGCTTGTTAGATTTAGTCAGCGAGAAACACCGCCAGTTTGACCTATTCAATGCACCCTCCGCTAATCCTCAGCTAATGCGTACCCTCGATAGTGTTAACCACCGCTATGGTAGCGATACCTTATTCCTCGCCGCCCAAGGCATTGATCAAAAATGGACCATGCGTCGCGAACTACTTACCCCGCAGTACACTACAGACTGGGGATGTTTGCCACATATTAAATGCTAGAGTCAGGCTGAGGTTACCTTCAAGGAAAGTAACACGAGTCTTGAATTACAACACTATCGGCTTTTAATTACCGCTGAAAGACACCTTTGATACTGGCTGATGCACAAAGTGGCTATTCGTGAAAAATAATGAATAAATTATGGGTTTAAGATATAGTTATTAATAATTGTTGTATATTTACAAGTGGTTAACTGTTGAAATTTTTCCACGTCATAATGGTTATCTAAGTTGTTGCAGATTTTGGTAGGTATTAATGATTATCAAGCGTCGCAAGGTCAAATCGACAGCTTTCTCTGATTTTGTGCGCAACGCATCACCCAGGGAGAAAAGTGATTTTTTTGAAAAAGTTATCGAAGAGGCGATTCAAAAACAAAAAGAGGTGATAGCCAAAGCGAATGAGATCGATGGTTAGGTATATGGCATGCTATATTTATTTACAAATGTCAGTACAAAAACTGCTTTAGTTACAAGAGACTTAACGGCTTGTCGCATAAGTCGATGCCTCCAAACAACAAGTCTTTGTTCGGTTGTACGCAAGGAAATACTGCCGGATATCGGCGTCTGATTGACGTCCTGTCAATTCGCATTTTTAGCTTGATGGGGTATGTATACAGTTAGCAAGTCGAAGTACATGAAGCCATAGAATGATAAATAGAAAATTAGAAATTTACGGTGTTCAAGTGGTTACAAGGCCGAAGCTCAAAGCGACCAAGCAACTTGATTTATCAGGTGACTTTGGGCGTCAAATCGTGAAGTCAGAAACAGAACGAGTATTAAGAACCCATCCTAAAACTTTCCAAAAACTGGCTGATATGTAATTTGTGGCAGAGTATACTTGTTGTGGTCTACTAAAACTTACAGACCATGCAAGCGTTATTTCACGTTTGCCTGTTAGTGATGAAGCCGTTGCTCAAACAACGTCTGATCTTGGCATTGAAGCCATCAAAATAAATCACAGATGTGCGAATAGCAGTTAAATATAGCGACTATTGCTAGTTGTAGTTAAATTTTTATTGACTTCCAGGTAAGTTTGTAAAAATCAATAAATTCAATTAGTTATACTGTTGTTTTGAGCTGAAATTGAGGAGCCGGATTCCCAGGGTAAGTCATTGGTCTAATTGAAGAAATTATCAAAAATCGGAAGTAATGCAAAAAGTAATGCAGCCCTGTGTTACGTCATTATTAACGATACTTTTCAATGCGTTATGCCATGAAGTAGACTCCCTCTCTCACCGCCAAATTATTAAACAAAAACAGCGACTTACGAGTCGCTGTTTTTGTTTTGGGAACTATTTGGGATCCAAATGTGGATTTTAATATAGTTGTTTAGTCTAAAATCTCCCTTCCAATCATTTTTTTCCGGTTTTACCTTAGTGATATTCTTTCACTCATTCAGCACTTATCTACCCATCTTAGGCATACTGGCAGTTGGTATGTTATCAAGTGTAGGTGTGTAAAAAATCATCTATGTTAGTTCGACAATTTCTAGAATTATTTGATGGGCTGAAAACAACTGAAATGTTGCTTAGCTAATGTGAAGGTAATAACAGTTGAAATGTTGAAACCAGCATTGTTCCGGTGATTTTTTAGAACCTTAATAATGCTGGATATTGGCATGCTTATTTTATCTAATGTAAGCAGCTCTATAGTTACCCTTGAGCGGTTGTGAACCGTTCAAAAATAGAATTTATCTTTTGGGATGCGCTATCTCGTTCTACTTTGTTTGGAGATTTATTCCATTTAAGATAGTGTTTCTCTGTTGTTAAGACGCTTGCATGGCCGAGTTGTTTTGAAATGTACGTTTGATTAGCACCTTCATTACATGCTAAGGATGTAAAAGTGTGTCGGCAATGGTTTGGTTTTGTCTTGCTGACGTTGATAACCTTCAGAAAATGATAAAAATCCTTTCTAAATTTCTGTTCGTTTTGATAGCTTGTTTGTGTATCCATGCATAGCAAAACGAATCGGACATTTTCTTGTTTGATTTGTTTATAATCCGCACCAAGAGTCTTGATTGTTTGTTGAGGTGATAGTTCATAGAACCTTTTCTTCATTTCATTCAGCATCCAAAGCGCAGGATCTAAAATATCGACTCGACGAGATTCGACGCCTCTTACTTTTAAGGTTTTATATTTTCCATCTACTCTCGCTCTGCGGATGGTAATAATTTTTTTTTCTAAATCAATATCCTCCCAAGATAAACCCATTAGCTCTGAAAACCTGAGCCCTGCGCAACAATTGAACAATATAATGAGTGCAATCATTGGGTTAATAGAAATGCTATTCTGAATTTTGTTAAGATCCCCGATCGTGAATAATTTTTCAGTGATTGTGCTATCGCCATGACCCTGCTTAATTTTCATTCTTCGTAAATTGATCGGCGACTTAACTAAATCACCGTTGTCGACGGCATTTTGTAAGAGTGCATCCAGCAGCCTGATCGTCTCATTCACTGTTTTCCATGCCAACGTAGATAATTGTTCGTTACGAAACTTAAAGACATCATTTGAGTTAATTTCAAGTATGTTTTTTTCACCAATAGCCAATGAGATACGCTTAAAGTGACCTTTATAGCTTTTGACTGTAGCGGGAGCTAAGGTGGGATAGTGGTTTTTTGTATAGTTTTCTATTAAGTCATTAATAGTTAAAGGGACTTTGGTATTATTTCTTTTATAATTAGCGAACGCGAGTTCCAACTCGGCTGGCGATAACTTCCGCCATCCATCTAACTTAGATATCACGGAAACAATTTCTAGAGATGTAAGACCCACATACAGTGTTTGTTTATAAGTCCTGTTTTGTCGTTTAAACACAGCTCTTAACGAATTACCATGTACTTCAATATTTTTAATTTGATGCTGATTTATCACCCCTTTTGCTTCAGCAGGTGTTAGTTGCACAGTATTTAAAGGAAATTGTTTCACTGTGCTTAATTCCCTTGTTCATTGATTAATACGTCAATTGCTTCGTAGTGAAACATATTCGTACCATCGAATTTCTTGTAATGAATCCCTTTAATCAGCACCTTACGACGAATTTTGCTCTTAATTGCGTTATAAGTTAACCCTTTGTAACGTTCCAAAATTTCTGCAGTGACCCATCCTAGTTTTTGAGACATATCTTAACCTCGCATTTTGTTGGTATGAGGTTATTGTCATCGAAGTGATTTGGCTCTGAAAATTTTGATTATGCTTTCTTTGCTTTTTATTTTTGTAACCCAAGCTTCATAGTTTTTTTTATGTTGCTGATTTTTAGTTATTTTGTTTTGACTTAAGGTTTGTTGTCGAACCAGGCAACACTACTGATATTTAAAAAAAATATTTTTGAATTGACTACTTTTTAGGGCAGTTCTTGGAGTGATTATTTTGTTTAGGAAGGAATTTAAGCTGATTTCACAGTGAAGATTCCTTTTAATATCATTAATTTAAGTTAATATCAAGGTATATTTCATACTTTGGATAGACCAGATGTTAATGACAGTTGAGCAAGCGAAATTGTTTTGTAAGAAAAAAAATATTAAACATCTAGATATTCGCTCAAGTACCTGCGTCCGAATGATGTTTAAACTTAACTCAAAACTATACCGAATGGCATTGGATGATATTGAGTGCACAGAACAAGGATTGTTACGCGCATCAGTAATCGTTAGTGATTTGAAAAATATAGCTAAATATAATCATGAGCAATTTTTGAAGCAACTTGATAATTATCATTTCATTCGAGAGGAACAACTTGAAGCTAAATTATTCAATCATTACATTGACGCTTTTTTGAACGCGAAAAGGATAACGTTAGCGCCATGTACGATTAAAAACTACGAGAATAAGATTCTGACGCATATCGTGCCTCGCTTTGCAAATGATGCAGTTGATAAAATTAAGCCGTTAGATATTGAATCATGGATGAATACTAAACTAGCGTATTTGAGTAACAAAACGATTAAGGAGATTTTAAGCATTTTAAATCAGATATTTACCTTTGCGCTGTTGGATGAGGCAATATCGGTTAATCCGCTGGATAGGTTAAAATCGACTAACGTTACAAATCTCAAAGTGTTAACGCAAGTACCAGATCCATTCTTAGCCGAAGAGATAACCCAAATAGCATCAGTGGCCACAGATAGACAATCTGAAGTCAATATGATCATTTGTAATTGCTTTCTCGGTCTAAGGGTCAGTGAGTTGATGGCGTTGGCATGGGAAGATGTTGACTTAGAGAACGATACAATTCATATCTCGCGTGCAGTCGTTGAAGGCATTTACAAAAAGCCAAAAAACCTATCTAGTAACAGGCATATAGAGTTACTCCCGCAGGCAAAAACAATACTCATTGATCAGCGTGATAATTATAATTATTCTGCACTAGAAACGATTAATGTGCTTCGAGAGGACAATAAGTCTATAGAGAGGCAGCGTGTTCACTTTGTATTTTGTAATAGTAATACTAGAAAAGCATACACTTCAGATGCCCACTTGAGACAAAGATTTTATTGTTACCACTTGAAGAAAGCTGGGATTCGTTTTAGAGGGCCAAGTCAAACGCGGCATACCTTTGCATCGCACTTAATTTCGGCAGGACTACCTTTATCATGGGTTGCTCGGCAAATGGGGCATACCAGCATAAAGATGATCGAGAAACACTATGGTAAGTGGCTACCAACGCAAAAATACTGCATGAGAGAAATGGCTGAAAAAGCCTTCACGTTTTGATTTAAATGATTTAAATGATTGAAATTAATTAAGGTTAATATATGCCAAAAATCGTATATGTTGATATGGACGATGTGCTTGTAAATTATACAGAAGCTGTAACCTTTAAAAAACTCCAGAAACCTGAGCAGGCATACCCTCAAGCTGAATTGGGATTTTTCAGCTGCTTAGCCCCTAAAGTAGGTGGCATTGCTGTGATGAAAAAGATGCTCGAACATCCAGAAATTGAACCTTACATAGCCACAGCGCCAAGTTTGCAAAATCCATTGTGTTATATGGAGAAGCGTATTTGGGTAGAGCAACACTTAGGCATGGAATATGTCAGTCGTCTTATCATCATTCCGAACAAAGGATTGCTGAAGGGAGATATTCTTATCGACGACCACGTTGAAGGAAAGGGCCAAGAGTTTTTTAAGGGGGATTTGTGGCAGTTTGGTTCAATACGCTTTCCAGACTGGAGTGCTGTTGAGATTGAGTTATTTAATAACTTTCTCAGATGATGACGCCTTACTTAATAGTCAAGCTAACTGGCGAAAGTTGTTGGCTCGAAGTGGTGGTTGAGCCAGATTGATTTCGATGCGATTTAAATAAGGAAACTGCTTTAACATTTAGGCAGATTCCTTACTATGGTCACGGATTTCAGAGTTTTTTCTTATCTATTTCTTTGGCTTACATCTTTTCACAAGCACTATGCTGCCAATAATCATTAGCGCAATTGGTAGTAAAAATTCCATCATTTTTCCTTAACCGCCCTATAGGCGTCATTCACTAATTTGTCTGGTTAGTTACGTTGAGGTTTAGCAAAACCGGAACATCATGTACTTAAAACGCACCCATGGATCCTCGGGCTCGGGTGTATTTGCATAACGTCTATCATAGGCTAAAACACCGAAGGCGTACTTAATCTGCAGTATTAACGGAGGTAAAAGGCAATTCATATCCTCAGTATAGATAAACCAGCAAAAGCACATGATAGTGATAATGCTCAAAAGGACTAAAGGTATCCATTTGGCAAGTGTTTTGTCGTTTAGATGACGGCGCATAATTAGAAACCATCCCCAAATCCACTGTCGAAATCGCAGCTAAATGTGTCGTTAGGCAATGACCAAGCATCATCGCTTGTGCTGCTATTACACGCCGATGTGTCGGATTCAGTAATGCCAAATGGGTTGCCATGCACATCGACTCCTGTGTTACTTATCATAGGTGTGCCATCAATGTTTACGATCGGGCCGTTGTGATTATTGTCAGTCATGCAGTTATTCCTTTAATGTGATTAAGAGTAAAGCTCCTAAATTGACATTAATGAAAAAAAGCACTTTTTCAAGCATATTTTTCGCAATGGTGGACAATAAAAATGTTGAGTGAGTTTTGTTGTTTTTCTTTCATTTTTTATCTTGTCTCGGACTTCACACTCACATTAGTGACGACATTTTAATGCTGAGCTTGCAGGTTGGCGTTAACAGAATGTGCTTTTGACGAGCAAAAATCGGTACGATTTTCTGCGACAAAAGTGCTTGTGATAACAAGCTTTCAAGCGCGGATTTGGGCGATTACGCAGTAATGGCTCAAAGGAGCACGCGCATGTACAGCTGGTCTGTACTAACCGCATTTTAGTTTTGCCTCAGCAAAATTTAGGGGTGAATTTGGCACAAATACACCGCTAAACCCCAGACTTTTCGTGAGAAAAGTGAGCGAGACGCGAGGGGGAATAAGATGGCACATCGCCCCCTCGACGTGAGCGGCGAAAATGCGGTTAGTACAGAGCGTAGCTCGGTGCATGCGCGTCTGATGTCGTGGAGTGCTAGAACGGAGTTCGTAAGCCAGCTCTGATGACGAGTCATCAGAGCTGGCGGGCGCTTCAGGGCATCTGAGTCGTTTGCGCAGCAAGTGACTCATCAGCCAAAGGCTGGCTTGGTAGCGATGTTCATCGCTATTTTCATTCCGATAGGATGAAAGCAGTTTATCGTGATGAAAATCTGCAACTATTCAATCAAAAATATCATCAATGCGTTAAATTTGTCCCCTCGATGGCTAGTTAATTGTACCCATTTAATCAAAGGTATTTTTAATGACATCACACAGTAGCGCAAAGGATAAATCGGTCGCGAATCTTCCACTTCGATACGACCCGTTTTTGAATTTCGATATGCAATATCGACCTGGCGTAAATAACAATAAAACGGGGAAAATCCGCCGCGAGTTCACGATGAAATTGGTGGCTCGATTTGGCCTGATTTCACCGAGTAACATTGCTTGGCTCTATGGCATCAGCCATCGGCAATCTCTGGAGCATTTAAATAAGCTTGTCCAAGAGCAACTGCTTTGCCTTGTTACTACCCATCGTTCCCACGATGGCCGTGTTTATACACTCACTTACAGTGGCGCAAAATACGCCGAAGAGTTACTGAATGTTGCAGTCTATTATCGTGCAAAAGAGCATCCGGCGCTGCAAGTGAACCAGAACACTTTAATGCACGACTTAATCATGCAGTTTGTGTTGTTGAAAGGCATCCATCATCACAAGCCCAACGGTGAGCCTAATCCGCTATGGTGTGCCATGATGACTGAGCCCGAGTTTAAACGGCGTTTTACTCACAGCAGTGTGCGAAATGTGGATGGGATAGTGAGGGAGGTGGATGGAACCATTTGTGCCGTCGAAATGGAGCATTCCTTTAAGACAAAAGCCGCGCGGCAAACCATTTTATTGAAATGGCATCATGGGATAGGGCAAGGCTATTACGATAAGGTCATGCTGTTTTCTCAATCCTTGCACATTTTTAGCGACATTAAACGACTTCATGAGCAGCTCTATGATGAGCTAACCACAAGGCCTGATAAAAAGACTCGTCAGCCTTTATTAACCGCGCAAGATGCGGCATCACTTAAGCAACGAATTATCTATCGTACTCTGCTGTGTGATGAACTCACCGAACGGTTTTATCGCTAGCAAACAATCTCTAATTTCCAAAAACGACAAAAGGCACCTAAGTGCCTTTTGAAGGGTATACAAAGATTTTACAATGCATTACCAGTAGATGAAGTCGGCTGCACACTTTGGTACTGCCATCTGAAATAATAATTTTTATTATTTCAGCCTGTTAAGGCTTCATTGTGAGGTCGTCCCTGTTCCCCACATTGATAAGTAAGCACATCCTCGGGCAAATTAATCAGTTAATTGAATATTTATGATGAAATGTCCACGTTATTTGGTTTTGATGTAAAACACAAAATAAGATAATTACAGGGTAATTGCTGTTCTAACCCTAGGTTACTTAAGGGCTTTGTGGCAAACTCAATAATCAGAATATTCGGTTATCTATCTAGAGGGAATTGGATTAGTAATGGTCAACCATAACGCGAGCATCAATAAAGCAAAGTTAACCGAAACAGACATCATCACAAAGTTCATCATGCCTGCGGTAAAAAATGCGGGTTGGGATGATATGACGCAAATTCGCCAGGAGGTGAAGTTACGTGATGGTAAGGTGATTGTTCGGGGTCAAATGGGCATGCGCACAACGGTTAAGTCAGCCGACATTGTGCTCTACCATAAACCGAGTATGCCGCTGGCGGTGATTGAGGCTAAAGCGAATAAGCATGAAGTCGGTAAGGGCATACAACAAGCACTCGATTATGCTCATTTGCTCGATGTTCCCTTTGTGTTTGCCTCTAACGGCGATGGTTTTATCTTCCACGACAAGACCAAACTAGGCACCCCAGAGGCTCACAACCTTGAATCCGAAATCCGTTTAGAAGATTTTCCTAGTCCTGAAGAACTCTGGGCAAAATATTGTATTTGGAAAGGTTATACCGCAGCGCAGTTACCTATCATTAACGAAGCCTATTACGATGACGGCACGGGTAAGCACCCGCGTTATTATCAGTTGCAAGCCATCAATAAAACCGTTGAAGCTATCTCATCGGGTAAAGATCGGGTATTGCTGGTGATGGCAACGGGCACAGGTAAAACCTATACAGCGTTTCAAATCATTTGGCGGTTATGGAAATCCCGCGCCAAGAAACGCATCTTATTCCTCGCTGACCGTAATATTTTGGTCGATCAAACTCGCATAAACGATTTTCAGCCCTTTGGCACATCGATGACCAAAATTACTGGCCGCACAGTCGATCCTGCTTATGAAATCCATCTAGCACTTTATCAAGCACTGACTGGCCCTGATGAGAGTCAAAAAGCGTTTAAACAAGTCGCTCCAGACTTTTTTGACCTGATCATTATTGATGAATGTCATCGTGGCAGTGCCAGTGACGACAGCGCTTGGCGCGAAATTCTGGAGTATTTCAGCAGTGCCGCACAAGTGGGCTTAACCGCAACACCAAAAGAAACCGATGAGGTCTCTAATTCTGATTATTTTGGCGATCCGCTTTACACCTATTCGCTCAAAGAAGGTATCGACGATGGTTTCTTAGCGCCTTATAAAGTGGTTCGTGTGGATATTGATGTGGACTTACAAGGCTGGCGACCTACAAAGGGCCAAATCGACAACAATGGCGAAGTGATCGAAGACAGGATCTATAACCAAAAAGACTTTGACCGCACTATGGTGATTGATGAGCGTACTCAGTTGGTGGCCGAAACCATCACGAACTACCTTAAACGCACCGATCCTATGGGTAAAACCATTGTTTTTTGCAACGATATTGATCATGCCGAACGGATGCGACGCGCACTTGCCAATCTTAACCCTGAGCAAATGGCGAAAAATGACAAATACGTTATGAAGATCACGGGTGATGATGAACTCGGCAAAGCCCAGCTGGATAACTTCATCAACCCTAAAAAGGCCTATCCGGTTATTGCGACCACCTCAGAACTCATGACCACAGGTGTCGATGCGAAAACCTGTAAGTTAGTGGTGCTCGATCAAAATATTCAATCCATGACCAAATTTAAGCAGATCATCGGTCGCGGCACTCGAATAGATGATAAATACAATAAGTTATGGTTTACCATTCTGGATTTCAAAAAGGCAACCGAGTTATTTGCCGACGAACGTTTTGATGGTACCCCTGAAAAAATCATTAAAGTGACGCCTGAAGACATTGAAGATGAAGACGTGGATATTGATGCCGCTGATGATGAACCAAACGAGGAAGATGTTCAGGGGGACATTCAAGATGAGCAACAAGGCGAAGGCCAAGACAACACCAAAAATGATCCTCAAGGCGATGGCCAGGATAATGATAAATGGGATGAAAGTGAATGGGACGAAGGCGAAACCCGTAAGGTCAACAAGTACCGCGTATCTGGCGTGACAGTCAGCAAAGTTGCCGAGCGGGTGCAGTATTATGACAGCGACGGCAAACTGGTCACTGAATCCTTTAAGGATTACACCCGTAAAACCATGGCGAAACAGTTCAGCTCCCTTGATGAGTTTGTCAGGCGTTGGAATGACGCCGACCGTAAACAAGCGGTCATCGATGAGCTGGCGCAAGAGGGGATTATTTGGTCAGCACTTGAGGATGAAGTGGGCAAAGACATGGATCCCTTCGATATGATTTGCCATGTCGTGTACGACCAACCGCCGTTAACCCGTGCCGAGCGCGCCTCAAACGTTAAAAAACGCAATTATTTCACTAAATATTCCGACACGGCCCAAGCCGTACTCGAGAATTTATTGGTAAAATACGCCGATGTGGGCGTGCAAGAAATTGAAAATCTGCAAGTGCTTAAAGTTCAGCCATTTAATGATATAGGCAGTTTAAGTGACATCATCAAAAAAGGCTTTGGTGGCAAACCCCAATACGAACAAGCCATTAGTGAGTTAGAAGCCGAAATCTACCAAATTGCACAATAATCAGCCTAATAAGCAGGTTAGATAATGCCGTGCGTGCTTTGGTGCGTTTTACTTACAACTAAAAAATAAGCGTTAAGCATTAAAAACGAAAAGAGAAATTTATGTCTATCAGTTCAGCCGTTAAATCCATTCAAGACATTATGCGTAAAGATGCCGGCGTCGATGGCGATGCCCAGCGACTAGGCCAAATGTCTTGGTTACTGTTCTTAAAAGTATTCGATGCCCAAGAAGAGCAGTTAGAGCTAGAACTCGATGATTACAGTACACCTATCCCGAGTGATTTTTTATGGCGTAATTGGGCTGCCGATAACGAAGGGATCACAGGTGACGAGCTGCTTGAATTTGTGAATGATGAGATATTCCCTGATCTTAAAAATCTCACCGCCCCGATAGATAAAAATCCCCGCGGTTATGTGGTAAAAGCGGCGTTTTCAGATGCCTTTAACTACATGAAAAACGGCACGCTACTGCGTCAAGTCATCAATAAACTCAATGAAATCGACTTTACCGACTCAAAAGAGCGGCATTTGTTTGGTGATTTGTACGAGCAAATCTTAAAAGACTTACAAAGCGCGGGTAATGCAGGCGAGTTCTATACTCCGCGTGCCATCACCAAGTTTATTGTGGCCGTAACAGACCCAAAACTTGACGAGTCGATTATGGATCCGGCCTGTGGCACCGGCGGCTTTTTGGCCTGTGCCTTTGATCATGTTAAAGCCAATTACGTCAAGACAGCGGATGATCACCAAACTCTGCAACAGCAAATTCATGGGGTAGAGAAAAAGCAATTACCGCACTTACTGTGTACCACCAACATGATGCTGCACGGTATTGAAGTGCCGGTACAAATTAAACACGGCAATACCTTAAACAAACCGTTATCAAGCTGGGATGAAGATATCGATGTCATCATCACCAACCCGCCTTTTGGCGGCACCGAAGAGGACGGGATTGAAAAAAACTTCCCTAGCGAGTTCCAAACCCGCGAAACTGCCGACTTATTCCTGCAGCTGATTATCGAAGTGCTTGCCCCTGCAACAAATGGCAAGGGCGGCCGCGCAGCCGTGGTATTGCCCGATGGCACCTTGTTTGGTGAAGGCGTTAAAACCAAAATTAAAAAAATGCTGCTCGAAGAATGTAATCTGCACACCATAGTGCGTTTACCTAACGGCGTATTTAATCCTTACACTGGCATTAAAACCAATATCCTGTTTTTCACTAAGGGCACGCCGACTAAACATGTCTGGTTTTACGAGCATCCCTACCCAGCAGGGGTGAAAAACTACAACAAAACCAAGCCCATGAAGTTCGAAGAGTTTGAGACAGAACTCGCGTGGTGGGGCGATGAAGCCGATGGTTTTGCAGCGCGGGTCGAAAACGAGCAAGCGTGGAAAGTCTCCATCGACGACATTATTGCCCGTAACTACAACCTTGATATTAAAAACCCCCATGTGGGCGAGGTGGTAAGTCACGATCCGCAAACCTTGTTAGCCGATTACGCTAAACAACAAGCGGATATTCAAGCCTTGCGTGACCAACTCAAAGGCATCTTGTCTGCGGCATTATCTTCCCCTACACAATTATCAGACGGTGAGGGCAAGTAATGGCTGATTTATCCATACCAAACGCTCACGATCGCAATATCGAATCTTCGCCAACGTCTGAAAATTTAATTACCACGCACCTTGATATTTGGACGACCGCCATTGAGCAAAAGTCCTCAGCAGGCCGCGGTAGTTCTAATAAATTTTCGCTTTATGGCATTAAAAAACTGCGTGAATTGATTTTAGAACTCGCCGTGCGCGGTAAGTTAGTGCCACAAGACGCGAACGATGAACCCGCGTCAGTATTGCTAGAACGCATTGCTGCTGAAAAAGCGCAATTGGTGAAGGAGGGCAAGCTTAAAAAGCAAAAGCCGTTGCTTGAGATTGGTGAGGATGAAAAGCCGTTTGAATTGCCGGAAAGTTGGCTTTGGGTTCGATTAAATGAAATTGCTGATTATAATGGTAGGCCAAATATTGACCCAGTGAAAATTGATAATGAAACTTGGTTATTAGATTTAGAAGATATTGAGAAAGATACCTCAAAATTAATTTATCGAGCTAAATATTCTGAGCGTGATTCTAAATCTAGCAAGTCCACCTTTAAAAAAGGTGATGTTTTATATGGGAAATTACGTCCGTATTTAAACAAGGTTATTGTTGCTGATGATGATGGTATTTGTACTACAGAGATTGTTGCAATTGTACCAAGTGAAGCTATTTATGCAGAATTTTTAAAATATTTATTAAAGTCACCAACGTTTTTAAATTATGTAAATTCATTAATGTATGGCGTTAAGATGCCAAGACTGGGGACTGAAGATGCTTTACAAAGTGTGCACTCTTTACCTCCACTCAAAGAACAACACCGCATTGTCGCTAAAGTCGATGAGTTGATGAGCTTGTGTGACGCCCTTGAAGCGCAAACCGAAGCGAGCATTGCGGCACACCAAACCTTAGTTGAAACCCTGCTCAATGCGCTGCTACTGCCACAAACGGCTGCTAATACTGCAAGTCAATCTAATGTCAGTCTTGAACGGCCTTTTACAAATAGCTTTGTTAAGGATTGGCAACGTGTTGCCGAGCACTTCGACACCTTATTCACTACTAGCGCCAGCATCGACACGCTAAAACAAACTATCCTCCAACTTGCCGTGATGGGTAAGCTAGTAAAACAAGACCCTAATGACGAACCTGCAGCCAAACTACTTGCGCGTATCGCCAAAGAAAAAGCCCAGCTGATCAAAGAGGGGAAAATCAAAAAGCAGAAACCACTGCCCGCCATCACCGACGAAGAAAAACCGTTTGAATTACCGCAAGGGTGGGAGTGGGTAAGGTTTGCATCTATGTCTGATGAGATTGCAACTGGCCCATTTGGTTTAATGATTCATAAGCGAGATTATATAGAAAATGGGGTGCCCCTGATTAATCCGTCACATATGATTAATTCCAAAATAAAAGAAGATTTGGCGATCACAGTAAATAAAGATAAAGCTAATGAACTTAGTTCATACAAGCTTTTTGAAAATGACATTGTAATGGCAAGAAGAGGCGAAATGGGGCGATGTGCACTTGTCACTAAGCGTGAGGAAGGTTGGCTTTGTGGAACTGGTAGCTTTGTGTTGCGGTTTAATCACATTCTCTCAAGAGAATATATACTCTTAATGTTTAAGACTAATTATGTATTTAAATATCTATGTGGTGAATCAATCGGTACCACTATGACAAATTTGAATCATAGTATTTTGAATAAAATGCCATTACTACTACCTTCCGTTGCAGAACAACACCGCATCGTCGCTAAAGTCGATGAACTAATGGCACTTTGCGACCAACTCAAAGTCCGTTTAGCGGATGCGCAAATCACCCAACTGCACCTCACCGACGCCATCGTCGAACAGGCCGTTTAAACGATGGCAATTATTAACAAGGATGTGATCGCCGTTAAAGGCATTATGGAAATGGCGTTGGAGATCCCTGATTACCAGCGCCCCTATAAATGGCAAGCTGAGCATGTCAATCAGCTATTCGATGATGTGATGCATCATAGTGAACAGGCAGCCTATCGACTAGGCACTCTGGTGTTATGTCGCGAGCAACATAGTGGGAAGTTTGATATCGTTGATGGTCAGCAACGTTTACTCACTTTGACGCTGTTCATTGATGCCTTGTATCGGGAATTAGCACTAACATCATCAGCAACATCAAGAGCAACGTCATCAACTTCTGCAACATCAAGATCAACGCCGCGACCGCTTAAGTTGGGTTTACTGTCTACCCAATTTAGCTCACCTGAAAGTATCAAAAACCTGTCGCATAATGCGGCGCTATTGCAGAGTCGGGTGCGGCGCTTAACCTTTGACGAGCAAAATAAACTACTCGGATTTTTGTTGGGGCAATGTGAGCTCATTTGTATCACCTTGGATAACCTCAGCGAAGCATTTCAGTTTTTTGACTCACAAAATGCCCGTGGTAAGCCACTTGCGCCCTATGATTTACTGAAAGCTTATCATCTGCGTGAGATAGGTATTCAAGACAAACATGCTGAGGCGGGGTGTGTTGAGGCATGGGAATTAGCAGCAACGTCTGTTGAAAATAATCAACCTTCACTGTTACAAGTTGTAATGTCTAATCACCTTTACCGCCTGCGCCGATGGGCTCGCGGGCAATCTGGGCGCACATTTACGAATCAAGAGATTGAGGTGTTTAAAGGGGTTAACCTTGCCGATACAGTATTCCCCTTTGTTGATCGTTTCAGGGCCGCTAATTATGCCGTGGATCTCTACAACGCGGATCCCGCGCGGCATTGGGATTTGAACCAACGTCATTTCCCATTTCAGATTGATCAAATCATGGTTAATGGTCGACGTTTTTTTGAATATATTCATTATTACATCGCGCTACATCACCGTTTGTTTGTACAAGTTCATCCCGTCTTAGAGCCTGTACTTGAGGTGCTTAATCATTATCCGGGAAAACATCGAACCGGTGATGGTTATGTCCGCAACT
The DNA here is from genome assembly GCF_025653705.1 of Shewanella sp. SM87. Classification (NCBI taxonomy): domain Bacteria; kingdom Pseudomonadati; phylum Pseudomonadota; class Gammaproteobacteria; order Alteromonadales; family Shewanellaceae; genus Shewanella; species Shewanella sp. SM87. Next base: position 8,279 of record NZ_JAKKSC010000007.1, on the reverse strand, counting down.
TGTTTGAATGTGCCGTGCTCTTTTATGTTGATAAGTTCGGTGAGCATTCTCTTGAACAAGTGGTGTGGTTGTGTTTTTTCTGGAGTTACCGCATCAGGCTTACTCATCATACTGTTCAGCTTATCACCGTTGATAATGCTGGCAGTGGGCAAGGTAAGTTTGATGCAGGGCTGATCCAAGTGATTGCTAATGCGCTGCATCCTAAAGAAGTATTGTCATTTATGGTGCCAATGTTAAGCGCTAACGATCTAGATGGTAATCAAACACAAGTTGAAGATTTACTCGAATGCTTCAAAGCGAAAAGGTATTTTATTGATGCCCAATAATCCAGATATTACCCCGTTGACTGTGGCTGAGCTGTTCAGCCAAGGACATTATTTTATCCCTATTTATCAGCGTAACTACGCTTGGGGCGAGCCTGAAGTTAGACAGTTACTGCAAGATATTCTTGATGAATCGCGTAGAGCTAAAAACAGTCGTCATCCAGCAAGCCAGTATTACATTGGTAGTTTAGTTGTCGATAAAAGGGGCGAAGGTCAGTTTGAGACGATTGACGGTCAACAGCGCCATACCACTTTGTGTGTGGTGTTATCTGCATTAAAAAACGAGTTTGCTGATAGCATAAATCAGCAAAGTTGTTTAAACGTTAAAGCAACCGAAGATACACCTTTTCAAAAGCTTAGCTCGCTATCGCTTAATTTATCATTTACCAATCGTAAACGGTCGACCAGTACGTTAGCCTTATTAGCACAGGGGATAACGACTGGCTGTGAACAGGCCTCTATGCATGGGGCTTATGATGTTGCGGTTCGTTTTTTTGAAGAGCATAAGCAGGAGTTATGCACTCTCACGGATTATTTGTTGAACAATGTGGTTATTTTGCGCGTTGCCGTTCCTAAAGGAACCGATCTTAACCATTATTTTGAGATTATGAATAACCGAGGTGAGCAACTTGAAAAGCACGAGGTGCTTAAAGCTAGGCTGATGCGGCCTCTGGGTATCGATGAACGTAAAGTGTTTTCGACGATTTGGGATGCCTGTGCCAGTATGGACAGATATGCTCAACTCGGTTTTGAGAAAAGTTTGCGCTGCACCTTGTTTGGCGCTAACTGGGATCAACATCCTGTTGATTTTGAATCAATCAGGCAAGAAATGGTGAACTCTGATAGCCCAGCGCCATTAGTTAGCTTGGAAGAGATAGTTCAACATCCAGTATTGCAAGACAAGAAAGAAAACCCAGTTAATGACGATTCTGAACAATATGCTTCAATTATTAGTTTTCCTAACTTTTTACTGCACGTGTTGCGCATTACCCATGTAAGCCATATTGATACGGATGTGCCATTAGACGATAAGCGGTTATTGCTCGCGTTTGAGCGGTTTAGCAATCGTACTGATGAGGATATAGCAACGTTTTCCCGTGAATTTGTCATGAATTTGCTAAGATGTCGGCTATTGTTTGATCGTTATATTATTAAGCGAAAAAATGATCTCGACTGGAGTTTGGAACAGTTAAAACCGAATGAAACAAGGCATCATTATGTTTCCAGTGGTGGCGATTTTAATCAACAGTTGATTATGCAGTTGTCTATGTTCCATGTTTCCTTTCCTACACAGGTGTATAAACACTGGTTAAGTGCGGTGTTGTATTATTTGCTAAAGCAGCATCAACTCGGTGAGTTTCGCATTAGTCAATACCCTGCTTTTTTAGATCAGTTGAGTAATAAATTTTTCTATGGTCGTTTTGGCAAGCAACCCATTGAGTATTTTGATATTTGTTTTGAAGATGTTATGCCAGAAAACGACTTTGATCATCATAACCTCAAATTAGGAACGCATATCCAGAATTTTATTTTTAATCGCCTAGATTATCGCTTGTGGCGTAAATTGAAAGATGGTCATGAGTTTGATGTCGATATGGACTTTGTAAAGTCATTTTTAGATAAGTTCCGTTTTACTTTTAGAACGTCAGTGGAACATTATTTTCCGCAGCATCCCATAGCGGGTGAACCGATGGACGAGTCGATACTCCATAGCTTTGGTAATTTATGTTTGATCAGCCATAGCGATAATTCCAAATTTAGTAATAACGATCCCGCCACCAAAAAAAATCAGGTAAAGGATAAGTTGAACCGAGAACAATTGGCTGAAAGCCTCAAGCTGGTCTTTATGATGAGTTATGAACACTGGGATCCAGAAAATCAACCAGCGATGATTCAACACGAAAAGATGATGGTTGATGTCCTATGTTCTTAGAGGGTTTATTTACGCTGAGATGAGATACGAAGTGGTTTAAGCTTACTTAATTGCTGTAAGCGAATCTTTCTCGATCAATTCAATGGATCATGTTTACCTTTACTGATGTTTATCTTAAGAATTTAGCGTGAGTGCACTTTTTTAGGCGTAACGAAAATGGTTGAATGAGTTAACCTTGTTCGCTGCTGGGATTAAGTGAATTTTGTTAGTTAAGTGACACTCAGCATGTTCCTCAAAAAGTGATTTACTGATGCTAATGCTTAAGTGCTGTCCTTTAATATCGCGATGAAGATAGATATATCAGCTGAAAATTGTAGCTTGGAAAATATCCAGAAGTGGATTGATGCCTTAAAACGTTTTTCCCCGAAGCGTGTTAAACCAATCACTCAATAAAGAGTTCAGATTGGATCTCTGTTGTTCATTTACTGCAGTCTCAACGACTGTTTACTTAGTAAAATACAGTTTACTTTTAAACGATTACGGTAAAGTAGTATTTACCAATCTGACTTGGCCTATTATTTTGACATTTGGGTTTTGGTAAATTATTGTTTACTCTAACTGGTTTATGGTGAAGAGTAATTTTCTATGGGAAGGAATAAAATTCAAGTTGGCACTGTTGCTAGTGCTGCACTAGCTCATTTCGCCACTCTGCTTTCAATCCAGCGTAAGGAAAAGAAAATCACAGTAGAAGAGCTGTGTTCACGAGTTGGGGCATCTAAGCCCACTATGATAAAGATTCTTAAGGGTGATCCGTCTGTAAGTATCGGACTTTACTTCGAAACTGCTTGGGTGTTAGGTGTTTCCTTATTTGAACCCGATGAAAATCGGTTTGCTATTAAACATAAAACAAATGCGAAAATAGAAGCACTGCTGCCTAATCGAGTGAGAAGGAAAAAGGTAATTTTGGATGACGACTTCTAGTAACCAATGCTTCGTTTGGAAATGGCTTAGAGGACGTTCAGAACCTGTGGTAGCCGGTAGACTCACTATTGATGAATCTGGCCAACATTTTACCTATGGTCAGTCTTACTTGAAGCGTCCAGATGCAGAGCCAATTTACTCACATGAATTACCGCTTTCTGCTGGTACTATGCAGCCAGTTCAAGGTATGTCTATATTCTCATGCTTGCGTGATGCAGCTCCTGATGCTTGGGGACGTAGGGCCATTATTTCTCGGCTGATGAGCAAAAGCTACGATGCTGAGTTTAACGAAATGACGTATTTGATGCATTCTGCTTCAGACCGGATCGGTTCTCTCGACTTTCAAGATTCAGCCACTGAGTATGTTGATCGTTCTACTGATGCAGCCACGCTTGAAGAGTTATACCTGGTGTCTGAAATCGTCGCTCAAGGTAAGAAAATCCCGTTGGATTTGGATAGAGCACTTATGCATTGTACATCGCTGGGAGGTGCTCGTCCGAAAGCGATGATCACTGGTGGCGAAGCTAAGTATATTGCTAAGTTTTCATCCCAAAATGATACTTATGATGTTGTCTATTCAGAATACGTAGCCATGAAGTTAGCTAAGTTAGCCGGACTCAATGTGGCCGAAGTTGTATTAAAAAAAGCATTAGGCAAAGATGTTCTTCTTGTTAAACGATTCGATAGAGAGTTGATTGGTGGTATTTGGTGTCGTCGCTCTATGGTGTCCGGACTGACAGTTTTAGGCTTAGATGAAGCATGGGCTAGCGAGGCTTCTTATGTAGACCTAGTAAACGTTATGAAGCAGTATTGCATTGCATTTGCCTCTGATAGCCAAGAGCTATTTGCACGGATGGTATTTAACGTGCTGATTGGCAATACGGATGACCATGCTCGCAATCACGCTTTCTTTGTCGAAGGGGATAAAATATCTCTATCACCTGCTTATGATATTTGTCCACAAATCCGTAGCGGTGGGGAGGCAAATCATGGAATGAAGCTCTTCGACAATTCAAATTTGTCTCTGTTATCACTTTGTCTGAAAGCAGCACCAAGCTTCAATATTAAGGCCGAAAAAGCAGAAGAAATTATTAGATCGCAAATTAATACGATTATTCAAGAGTTTGAATCCGTGTGTAACGAAGTAGATGTCCCTGAAGTAACGCGAAAGTTACTTTTCAAACGTGTGATATTGAATGGCTACATATTCAATGAAATGGAACTTTAGATCAATCTAGACAAGGCATTTATGCTTAAAGCATTGGAAGTATCTCGGGCTGCTCTGCCTGAGTGCCAACCTAATCCTCCGGTAGGTTGCGTTCTCGTTCTAGGCGGGCAAGTCATTGCCGAAGGATTCACACAGAAAATTGGTGGCAACCATGCTGAGGTCGAAGCGATTAGTGCTTATGATGGCCCTATGGAAGAAGTGACTGCATATGTCACTCTTGAGCCATGTTCATTTGTTGGCAGAACTCCGGCATGTTCTTCTGTAATCATTAAATCAGGAATTAAGAGAGTTGTAGTTGCTATTCTAGATCCTGATGAAAGGAACAATGGAAAGGGTCTTTATGCTCTAGAGAAAGAGGGCATAAAAGTTGATATTGGTATCGCTTCAAGAGAAGTTAGTGAATTTTTGTATCCTTATCTTGGAAAGTCATAATTAACCTCGCATAAGTTCCAGGCGAGGACGGTGATGTATTACAGGATTTTGCCTCCCAAATGGGCTAGTTGGTTAACTCATTTATGCCCCATTCCCTGTTTCGCATGACTGAACTAGCTCTGCTTGGTACTGGACTGTTGACCCAATTTTAGTAATGCTACAAAGTGTCTACGATTTTTGTGGCGATTCAGAAGATTAAGTAAACCAGAGTGTTAATATACTTGGTGTTAAATGGCGAACAAACTTGGGATTGGGAAATGAATACGCTAAAAGCCGTTCACTATTGGACTACCTTAGTTGTGATATATATAAAGTTTCACAGTCGGGAAATACAATAGAATCATCTATGATGCGTGGGAATTGGATTCCAAGGTAGGGGTAGCACTATGAATTTCAGAGATAGATTGTTAAAAGCAATTCCGATTATAGCTACATGGTCTTTTAATTTTTTAATAGCCGTTCTCAAGATTTCAGTTGAGATATTAGTCTCTTTTTTCATGGTGCTAGGGACGTTAATTGCAATGTCTAGTTCTGGCCAGTCAGATGACGATGATGAAGATGAATTTATTAGTAAACACTCGAATGGTATTGGCGGTGTCAAAATTGATAAAAAAAGCTATAGCGAGAATCAGGCACGATCTGACTACCAAAGTGGCAAGTTTTGGGATAAATGACCACTTCTTTTAGCTAGGTAACTAACGTATGGATAGCATCTACCAATCTTTAGACAGCTTTATCATTGGTGCTCTATGGGGGACTGTCGAAGAGTAATAAAGTATCACACTGATATGGCGGTTTTAGCTGGATGTTCGTCGCTATCTTTGATTCTAAGCTGCCCCATTTCTCGTTAGCACAATGACCTCTAGCTAACTCCAACATCAAAACATTGATCCAATTTTAGTAATACTACAGAGCTCTGGCCTTATCAGTTTTATCCAACCGCAATCACGTGAGCCAATGAGAAAGGTAAAACGATATTAAGTGATTACCCATCAAACTGTATAAAAAACCGCTACCGCAAAAAAGCAATTTCCTATAGCATCATTTATACCAAATTACTTGGATGTGGCAGCGGCCAAGTCCAACAAGCGATTTATGCCCCTCAAACAGCGCAGCGCATAAATACTAAGACGTTAGGTTAAAAAATTGCACAGCATCAAGGATGTAATGAATGGCAAATATTTCTCAAGTTAGAGGGGCACTTTTAGAAGAAGCGGTTTTGTATCTTCTTGAGAAATTTGGTTACAAAACCATCGAGTCTGTTCCTGCGCATCGAGATGAAAGTATTCGAGGTGGACATTCCGGACTCGAAGTAAGAGGGCGCGGTTCTTGGCATCAGATTGATGCATTAGCTTCTTTTAGCTCATCACCAGCTTTCATGTATCCGCTCCGCCTTATGGTGGAGGCCAAATGTTATCAGCAACATCGAACTGTTGGGATAGAAGTAGTTCGTAATGCAGTGGGCGTATTGAAGGACATATCTGAAAACTATTTTTCAGTCCCTAGTGGCGGAGCAGATGTCCAAGTGCCGCGATTCAATTACCATTCAGCAATATTCTCCACTTCAGGCTACACAAGCGGTGCTATTGACTACGCGCTAGCTCATCAAGTTTTTCTTATTCAATACGAAAGCGTCCCAGTAATAAGGCCACTAATTGATGCGATCATGCAGTTCGATGAAAACTGCATTACTCGACTAGGAAAAAACTCTATATCGGAGGTACGTAAGCGATATCGTAGCGTCATTAGGGAGCAAACGTATGAAATGGATATGTCGCAGTTTATCAGCCGACCAGGTATTGAACTGATAAATGGGGCACTTGTTGATTCGTTAGCGCGAATTCAGGGATCATACTTCGGGATGCTGCAGGGCCGATGGCCACTACACCTACTAACCTCAACGCAGCTATCTCCTATGGCTTTTATTTCGGATACCGTTCGTTGTCATGTAACTGGCTACGAGACAGGTGAATGGAAATTTACACCTGCAGAATTTCAGAAAAATCAAGATGGCTGGTTTGAGCTTGAATTTAACCTTCCCGAAGGCATAGCGAACCTTGTGGCTGAAAATTGGGAAGATCGAGAAGCGGTTGCAAACATTAAGCAACAACACTTCTCATATATCGATTTATCAGGCCAAATTGGAGGTATCCAAAGAAGTGTTCGCCTTGAACTAGATCAGGAATGGATAAATGGCTATATCAGAAGGCTGCGTCGGAGAACCTAATAAGTCAATTAACTTCGCGCCTACGGCGCCGGACGCTTTAGATTTCCGAGCAGTCGGTCAATACGCTTGATATTGTGTTTTGGTGCAACGTTACCCGTTATGTTCCGTCCTAACTGGGTTAACGAGAGTTGATTGCCATCCAGTAAAGATTCAGTAGCAACCATCAGAGAATTAAGGCGTTTTTGGTGTATTTGAGGGCATTGTTTTTTGAGTAAATCGTGTAATATGTCGATATCACGCATGATGTTGGATCTAGTAGGTTTTTGGCGAAATTGATTAGATCAAACAGTATCATGCGTGTCTACTTATTTGAATCCCATCGAATTTATCTGGGGATTCGCTAGATGGCGGCATTATGCAATTAAAGAGGGTTTGATGAATTTTGGCAGTATTGTTTCTTATCTCAAGAAGCATCCATTATTAGTGGTTACATTTTCAGCACTATCTTGTGCTTTTATTGGTTTCTGGCTCGAATACACATTGTTATCTAATTTCGGGCTAAATATTGGTACATTTGCATCAATAGATTACTTTCTTCTCGCTGGAGTTTCTTCTCCAAAAGTCCTTCTAATATTTTCTGGTTTGGTAGTGACCAATTATCTGAAGATTAAACTATTAACGGATCATTTTCCTGATGCTAAGGAAGTACATGCCAAGTGGCGCATAATCATTTCTGTAGCATTAATAGGTGTCGCTGGTAGTTTTATATACAAAAATTCAGAAGACAAGTTTAAAGAAATTACTACATCTCCTAAGCAGTTTGTAGATGTTACTCTTCGCACAAACAATGCATCATTGAGTCCTATTAGTAAGGACTTTACACTAATCACTGCAACGGACGCATTTATGCTTTTTTATCAACATTCTACGTCGGCAGTAATAGCAACTCCGATTGAAAATATTTCTGCTGTTAGTGTCTTTCTAGCGAATGCTGTTAGTGATGTACCATGTAGTGGTCAACTAAATTTGGCCACGGTTTTAGAATCTTCCCAAAATCTTCGCTCTGATTCATTTGGGCTTAATCCTGCATTATAATGATGTGGCCTGACTTGGCTGTAATAGCCAATAATATAATCAGTCACATCTTGTTTAGCTTCAATAAAACTCTTATAGCCTTGCGTTGGCACCCATTCCGTTTTTAAACTCCTGAAAAATCGCTCCATTGGCGCATTATCCCAGCAGTTACCTCGACGGCTAGCAGTTACCTCGACGGCT
>NZ_JAKKSC010000060.1:0-9765 GCF_025653705.1 Shewanella sp. SM87 | reverse complement strand
GTTATGTTCCGTCCTAACTGGGTTAACGAGAGTTGATTGCCATCGAGTAAAGACTCAGTAGCAACCATCAGAGAATTAAGGCGTTTTTGGTGTATTTGAGGGCATTGTTTTTTGAGTAAATCGTGTAATATGTCGATATCACGCATGATGTTGGATCTAGTAGGTTTTTGGCGAAATTGATTAGATCAAACAGCATCATGCGTGTCTACTTATTTGAATCCCATCGAATTTATGTGGGGATTCGCTAGACGAAGGCGTTAAGACACAATGGGCAAACGAGCGTTTCGTATAAGCAATGATGGGAATTGGTATTGTGTGGTTTTCACGTATACACTTTTTACATTCCCCATCTAGCATCAGCTTTTAGGTTGAAATTTCAATGGAATTGCGTGGCTTATTGAGGTTATTGTCGCTATTGCTGTGTATGCCATTACTGGTGAATGCTGATCGTTTCATGGTGTCTAGTACTAAACTTGCGGATCAAGATGTTAGCGCCAAGTCTGCTGTGATAGTCCGTTATTGCGTTGATCCTGATTGGCTGCCCTATGAAGGAATACGAGAAGGTAAACATCTGGGGATTTCATCGGATTATATTCGTCATGTTGAGTCACATTCTTCCCTTAAGTTTCAGCTAGTGCCGACATCTTCTTGGACCGAAACTTTATCTTTTTTGCAAAGTGGTCAGTGCGATTTAACCCCTATGTTGAATAAAACGCTAATACGCGAGACTTATCTGCACTTCAGTGATGTCTATTTCCGCTCACCAAATGTGCTTGTTTCACTTAAAGAACAGCCTTTTCTGCAAGGATTGGAGAATATCAATACGCGTATTTTAGCCGTGCCCAAAGGTTATCGTTTAGCTGAGTATATTCAGCATTATTATCCTCAGATAGAGATGCTTACTGTTGCCAGTGAACCTGCGGGATTGCAGTCGGTTCTGGATAAACGTGCAGATCTGTTTGTTGGGTCAATGTTTTCGGTTAACGCTTACATTCAACAAATGGGATTTGAACATTTAAAAATTGCGGGTTGGGGCGGGCCGGAAGATGAGTTACGGATGGGGGTCGCTTATGGTCAAGAGTCCTTGTTACCTGTGATAAATAAAGCCTTAAACACTGTGAGTGAGCAAGAGCGGATCACGATTTATCAGAAGTGGAATAATGTGACTGTGATAGATGAGACTAACTATTCGCTTGTGTATCAAATTATCTGCGCGACATGTCTGTTGCTCCTAATGTTGGGGGCGAGAACTTACTTTATGAGTCAATATAATCGAAGATTAACCGATAAGAATAAGCAGTTGGAAACTTTACGCGAACAGCTTGAAGCGTCAAATGCCGAACTCGAATTTTTATCAACCCACGACCCATTAACTAAATTGTATAACCGACATTACTTTAATCGCTTTTTTATTAATAACGAGCAGCATGATAAATCTGCTGGGGCAGGCATGTGCCTTGTAATGATTGATATCGACTACTTTAAAGAGATTAATGACATGCTAGGGCATAACGTCGGCGATCGCATTCTTGAGCAAGTGTCTCAGGTATTACAGCACTGTGTGCGTGATTCTGATGTGGTCGCACGTTGGGGTGGCGAAGAATTTGTTATCCTCTGCCAACAGTCATCATTGCCATTAGTTGAAAGCTTGTGTGTGCGGATTGCGCAGAGGATTAACAATTATCAATTTACTGACAATGTTCACTTAACTTGTAGTTTTGGTGTCGCTAAGCTCGCAGAAAACGAACCTATACAATTGTGTTTTGAGCGGGCAGATCGAGCCCTTTATCGTGCTAAAGCACAAGGGCGTAATCAAATGTGCATCGACACGTAAGGGTTTACTCAAGACTGATTTGTGGTTATTTGGGTAAAAGACTGCGATTGAAGTGAGTCGCGGATGTGATCTCTATTTTGAAGATAGGTATAACATGATTGTTCTAGCATCCATGCTTGCAGGTTAATGTATGATGTTTGTACTGACGATATGATAGAAATCCCTTGAAAATCGCTTTATCCCATTAAAATGAGGTTTATTTAACGGTTTTTATTGATTGAGTGAAAAATAAGCTAAAGTGTTTTACTTATCTGTTTTAGTTCGTATTTATGGCGATTTCCTTAAATTATTACGCGACTTTATCGTGAAAAAGTGCGCTATCCATTTGCGTGTAGCTGGGTTCCAATTTACAATATGCGCCTAAAATAATCTGATGTGCGGTGTGTCGGTATTTGTCGCATACTCCGTCTACTTCTTAAACTACTCATTAAAGTTGAATCATGACCGAATTATCCAAATACAGAAACATTGGTATCTTCGCTCACGTTGACGCGGGTAAAACCACGACCACCGAGCGTATCCTTAAGTTAACAGGAAGAATCCATAAAGCCGGTGAGACTCACGATGGCGAATCTACCACTGACTTCATGGTACAGGAAGCTGAGCGCGGTATTACTATTCAGTCTGCTGCTGTAAGTTGCTTCTGGAGAGATCACCGTTTCAACGTTATCGACACTCCAGGACACGTTGACTTCACCGTTGAAGTTTATCGTTCTCTGAAAGTGCTTGATGGCGGTATCGGTGTATTCTGTGGTTCAGGCGGTGTTGAGCCTCAATCAGAAACTAACTGGCGCTATGCGAACGAATCTGAAGTTGCGCGTATTATCTTCGTAAACAAGTTAGACCGTATGGGTGCTGACTTCTTACGCGTAGTTAAGCAAACTAAAGACGTATTAGCTGCTACTCCACTGGTTATGGTTCTGCCAATCGGTGTTGAAGACGAATTCACTGGTGTTGTTGATCTGTTATCTCGTAAAGCATACGTGTGGGATGAGTCTGGTTTACCAGAAAACTTTAATATCCAAGATGTACCTGCTGACATGGTTGACATGGTTGAAGAATACCGTGAAATGCTGATCGAAACTGCCGTTGAGCAAGACGATGCTGTGATGGAAGCGTACATGGAAGGCGAAGAGCCATCTATCGAAGATATCAAGCGTTGTATCCGCAAAGGTACTCGTACTATGGCTTTCTTCCCAACATACTGTGGTTCTGCGTTCAAGAACAAAGGTATGCAACTGGTTCTTGATGCTGTTGTTGATTATTTACCAGCACCAGACGAAGTTGAACCACAGCCATTAACTGACGAAGAAGGCAACGAAACTGGCGAATTCGCTATCGTTTCTGCTGATGAGCCATTAAAAGCGTTAGCGTTCAAAATCATGGATGACCGTTTCGGTGCCCTGACTTTCGTACGTATCTACTCAGGCCGTCTGAAGAAGGGTGATACCATCCTGAACAGCGCGACTGGCAAGACTGAACGTATCGGCCGTATGTGTGAAATGCTAGCTGATGACCGTATTGAAATTGAATCTGCTCAAGCTGGCGACATTATCGCTATCGTGGGTATGAAGAACGTTCAAACTGGTCACACTTTATGTGACGTGAAACACCCAGTTACCTTAGAAGCTATGGTGTTCCCAGAGCCAGTTATCTCTATCGCAGTAGCGCCAAAAGATAAAGGCGGTTCTGAGAAAATGGGTATCGCAATCGGTAAGATGATCGCTGAAGATCCATCATTCCGCGTAGAAACTGACGAAGATTCAGGTGAAACCATCCTTAAAGGTATGGGCGAACTTCACTTAGATATCAAAGTAGACATTCTGAAGCGTACTTATGGTGTTGAATTGATCGTAGGTGAGCCACAAGTTGCTTACCGTGAAACCATTACTCAAATGGTTGAAGATCAATACACTCACAAGAAACAATCAGGTGGTTCTGGTCAATTCGGTAAGATCGAATATATCATCCGCCCAGGTGAGCCAAACACTGGTTTCGTGTTCAAATCTTCAGTTGTTGGTGGTAGCGTTCCGAAGGAATTCTGGCCAGCAGTTGAGAAAGGTTTCGCGAGCATGATGAACACAGGTACTATCGCTGGCTTCCCAGTGTTAGACGTTGAGTTCGAATTAACTGACGGTGCATTCCACGCAGTTGACTCATCAGCAATCGCGTTCGAAATCGCTGCTAAAGGCGCTTTCCGTCAGTCTATCGCTAAAGCTAAACCACAACTTCTTGAGCCAATCATGAAAGTTGACGTGTTCAGCCCAGATGACAACGTGGGTGACGTGATCGGTGACTTAAACCGTCGTCGCGGCATGATCAAAGACCAAGTTGCTGGTGTAACAGGTGTTCGCGTTAAAGCTGACGTACCGTTATCAGAAATGTTCGGTTATATCGGTACTTTACGTACAATGACTTCTGGTCGTGGTCAGTTCTCTATGGAGTTCTCACACTACAGCCAATGTCCAGCTAGCGTAGCTGAGAAAGTTGTTGCTCAAGTTAAAGAACGTAAGGCTGCTGAAGCTAAGAAGTAATTCTTAACTTACCTTAAAAACCGCTGTCGGCCTCTAGGCTCGCAGCGGTTTTTTTATGGGAGAGATCCAACTGTAATCACCCGCTACGGCTGACGAAGTTTCGTATCCCGTTGTTTAAAATAATGTGATTGGTATTAGTTCTTGCTTTATCTTCTCAGCGTTCAGTTTTTTGTTTACTCAATTCAAGCAAGGCCTTGGCCGCCGGTGTTAAAGGTAAACTTTGGCGCCAAATAAGCGCCAGATCCCATGTCATTGCGGGCTGCATAGGTTTAAAGACCAGTTTGCTGGTGCTTAATCGATTGCAGATAGGCTCAGGTAAAATAGCGACGCCCATATCGGCTTCGACCATGGCGGCGAGGAAATCCCACTGGCCGCTGCGAAAGGCAATATTGAGTTGAACACCTGCTTTGCGACTGAGGCGATTAATCAGTTTAGCGAGGGAGAAGTCTTCGTTATAGAGGATAAAAGGATAGGGCTGGAAGTCCTGCCATTTTAAGTGGTCTTTCTCGGCTAAGGGATGTCCTTCAGGCAGGCATGCGAGTAAAGGGTACTTAGTTAGGGGTTGGTTGACGAGTTCTGTCTCATGGGTCGTGGGGAGCGCGGTAAAGGCGATATCGAGACTGTTATTGAGCAATGCTTGTTCGCAGCCGAATCCACCGTACTCATACATGTGTAGTTCAACTCCCGGATAACGCTTACGATAGCTAGTGAGCAAACCAATAATAAGACTGCTCATCATAGGACATACACCCAGTCGCAACCGCCCCGATTTAAGACCGCTAAGGTTACTCATGTCCTCCTGCAGCCTATGCCATTGGCCGAGGATTTCCCGTGCACTGTGCTCAAAGAGCTGACCAGCTTGAGTTAACTCAACCTTTTGGTTATTCCGGATCAGCAAGGTTTCACCAAGGCTTTCTTCAAGTCTCTGGATTATTTTGCTTAGTGTCGGCTGGGTGATAAAACATTTCTGCGCGGCGCGGGTAAAGTTTTCAGTTTCCACTAAGGTCAGAAAACACTGTAAGGTCTTGATTGGGATGTTCATGCTCAAATGGAATCCATATTATGGAATTTATTCATTTTACTAATGATAGCCTAAGTATTACTTTGACCTTGTTAACAAAACAGGGGAATACCGATGAAATCAAGTTCAAGTCTGTGGGTAGGTGCTTTGTGGCAGGCGGCTATGCCTGTGGCAAAAGATGTGCAAAACGCTAAAGCGGCGCAAGTAACTAAAACGGCTCCAGCGGGTAATTTGCATAAAGCAAAACAACAAGTAAACCCAGCCTAGGCTGGGTTTTTACTTTTCTGTGTTTTAGATTCTGCTCTTATTTTTATTTCCCTCGATTCTCACTTTGCCTTTTTAACTTCTGCTCAATCCCTTCCTTGGTGAAAGTACTGTTCAGCAACGGACGCTGAACCAGCGATAGACGTTTAGTCTTATATTTACTTGAATACTCATTACTGGCTCTAAGCTAACTCATTAGGATTGGATGCTTAAATAGCAAAAAAGCCATCCTCATAAACTCGGGTGGCTTTGCTCTGCAGGGGAGTGTGGTTTACTGGACGGAGAATTGATTCTCGACGAGTGGTTGCTTGTTTTCGGCCTGAGCGACATGGCATTGAGTACAGGCATAGTTATGTCCGTTAACTGTGCCTTTATCATCAATCACGTGGGATTTAGCTACTGGTGTGGCTTTCATGCGTTTTGCCTTGTCCCAACTATGGCAGCTTAAACAGCCATTTTTATCTAAGGTGATCTTGTAATCGTCCTTATGTGGGATGAGCGGTGGTTGCTCGCTAAAACTGCGCTCAATAGAGGTGCCGCGACTAGGATAAATCGCCATGGCATTGGCTGGGCGAATGTCGGTGATCGCCATGTTTCCTGCGAGGGATTGAATATTAACTGGTGCTACGTTGGTGTCGGTTTGCTGACCTGAACAGCCGGTAATGGCGACGAGTAACGCAGTTAAGGTGAGTATTTTTCTCATTGGTTATTCTCCGCCTTGAAGACTTTCACTGGGCATTTTTTAAAGTCAGTTTCTTTTGACAGGGGATCGGTTGCATCCAATATCAGTTTGTTGACTAACTGGCGCGCATCGAAGAAAGGCATAAATACTACGCCGCGTGGCGGTTTGTTACGGCCTTTGGTTTCAACTCGGGTTTTCACTTCACCGCGCGGTGAAGCCACTATGACTTCGTCACCACGTTGTACGCCGCGAGCTTTCGCATCTTCTGGATGCATGAAAATTTGCGCGTCGGGGTAGGCACGGTAAAGCTCTGGTACGCGGGCTGTCATCGAGCCAGTGTGCCAATGCTCCAGCACGCGGCCAGTCGACATCCATAAATCGTATTCTTCATTCGGCTCTTCGGCGGCGGGCTCATAGGGCAGGGCGAAAATCACCGCTTTGCCATCTGGCTTGCCATAGAATTTAAAGCCTTCACCCGCTTTGACATAAGGATCGCTCCCCTCAACGAAACGACGCAGCGTTTCTTTGCCATTAACGACTGGCCAGCGTAGGCCGCGGGTTTCGTGGTAACGGTCAAAGTCGGCTAAATCATGGCCATGGCCACGACCGAAAGCTGCATATTCTTCGAAAATGCCTTTTTGCAGGTAGAAACCGAAGTGTTCGCTCTCATCGTTTAATTCGGCTTTGCAATCGGAAGTTGGGAACTTGTCGATCACGCCATTGGCAAATAGCACTTCATATAAGGTTTTATCCGCGTATTCCGGTTGTTTGGCTATCAGTTCGGCTGGCCAGACTTCGGAGACTTTGAATCGTTTCGAAAATTCGACTAGTTGCCACAGATCTGAGGTTGCGCCTTCTGGGGCTTTTACTTGCTGATGCCACATATGAGTACGGCGCTCGGCGTTGCCGTAAGCTCCTTCTTTTTCAACCCACATTGCTGTTGGCAAAATTAAATCTGCCGCCATGGCTGTGATGGTTGGATAAGGATCTGAAACCACGATAAAGTTTTCTGGGTTACGAAAGCCAGGGTAAATCTCATCGTTGATGTTAGGGCCTGCCTGCATATTATTGGTACACATGGTCCAGTAGCAGTTGAGCTTGCCATCTTTGAGCATACGGCTCTGGAGTACGGCATGGTAGCCAGGTTTGGCGGGAATGGTCCCTTCAGGCACTTGCCATAGCTTTTCGGTAATGGCGCGGTGCTTGTCGTTAGTGACTTCCATATCGGCGGGTAAACGGTGGGCGAAAGTACCGACTTCACGTGCAGTACCGCAAGCCGAAGGTTGACCTGTTAATGAGAAAGGACTGTTACCCGGTGTGGCAATTTTGCCCGTGAGCAAATGGATGTTGTAAAGCATGTTGTTCGCCCACACGCCGCGAACGTGTTGGTTAATGCCCATGGTCCACAGGCTCATGATTTTCACCTTAGGGTCGGCATAGGCTTTGGCTAAAATCTCCAGCTTCTCTGGCTCGACGCCACTCATCTTAGCGGCATATTCCAGCGTATAAGTGCTGACAAACTTGGCATACTCGTCAAAGCTAATGGGCGTGGATTTACCATTGCCCGGATTTTTGGCTTTTTTCTCTAACGGATGTTCGGGACGCAGACCATAGCCAATATCGTCAACCCCAAGGGCAAACTTAGTGTGTTTGGTGACAAAGTCGGTATTAACGGCTTTATTTTCAATAATGTAATTGGCGATATAGTTGAGGATCACTAAGTCCGACTGTGGGCGGAACACCATAGGGTTATCGGCTAAATCGAAGCTGCGGTTCTCAAAGGTCGACAGCACATGCACTCGGCACGTTGGACTGCTTAAACGTCTATCGGATATTCGTGCCCACAGAATTGGGTGCATCTCCGCCATGTTTGCGCCCCAGAGCACAAACTGATCGGCGGCTTCTAAATCGTCATAACAACCCATGGGCTCATCGATACCGAAGGTGCGCATAAAGCCGCCTACGGCTGAGGCCATGCAGTGGCGCGCATTGGGATCTATGTTGTTGGTAAGGAAACCTGCTTTATGAAGTTTAGAGGCGGCATAACCTTCCCAAATAGTCCATTGACCAGAGCCAAACATACCTACCGACGTCGGGCCTTTGGTGGCGAGACTGTGTTTCCATTTCGCGGCCATAGTATCGAAGGCCACATCCCAGCTGACTGGGGTGAACTCACCTTCTTTATGGTATTTGCCGTCTTTCATCCGCAGCAATGGCGTGGTTAATCTGTCCTTGCCGTACATGATTTTTGATAGGAAATAACCTTTAATACAGTTAAGGCCACGGTTGACTGGACTTTCAGGATCGCCCTTAGTGGCGACCACTTTGCCCGCTTGGGTGCCCACTAATACGCTACACCCCACACCGCAGAAACGGCAGGGAGCTTTATCCCACTTGATACTGTCAGCTTGTTCGGCGGCTTCGACCATCTTAATGGGAAGTGTGACGCCAACGGCCGTCGCAGCGGCAACCGCTGCGTTGGCCTTGAGAAACTCGCGGCGGCTTATGCTCATAATATTTCCTCACTCTCTTGTACTAAGGGTTCTACTTGGTGGTAAATCAAGCTGGCAGATAACACGCCGGACAGGGCATTGATGGCTTCAATATTGTCAAGAATCGCTCTTTGGCTACTCCCTTCTAGGGTAACGACCAATTTTCCTTCGGGTGTAATTGCATGAATATCAGTACCCACTAATGCGCGGATATTGGCTTCAACCTGCTGTAAGGTTTTAGGCGTGGCATGCACCACAAGGCTGGTGACGTGGTATTCCTGACTCATATTGGATGACCTGTAGTAGCGTAAACTCGGTTACTTAAGATTAAAAAGGAGGGTAACCGAGTGCTGATACTGGCGAGTCTAGACCTGATAAAAAATGTGGGTATACCTCACAAGAGGTATTGAAAGCGATAGTCGATCCGGATCAAAGTTTTGCGAGTGATCTAACTCCCAGTTTGATATTTAAGCGGTTAGCACTGTCGTCACTAGGACATAGTGAGGAGTACATTTATGGAGAATACTATTGTGCATATCTGGAACCCGTGAACATTAACGGAAGCACAAGTGTGTAGATAGGAATCCTATACTTTTTACCAATTACAGGTGTTTATAAAATTTCTGAGTAAGAGCAATAGCTGACGTGCATGTTTGCAAAATCCTTCGATAGAACATATTTAGGAATAATTAGGGTCTGTTGATCTTTCGAGAGTAATTTTTAGACAGCATGGCAAGACGTTATAATTTGCTTCGCCAAAAGTAACCATAACCTCAAGCCATGCCAAGACTTATGCTAACCGATGCACGCTGGGAAAAGCTATTTCATTTAATGAAAAGCACAGGCCGTGTTTATGACAAACCTGAACATAGACAAACATTCGAAGGTATTCTTTACCGCCTTAGAACAGGTATCCCTTGGCGAGATTTACCTAAAGA
>NZ_JAKKSC010000059.1:0-9925 GCF_025653705.1 Shewanella sp. SM87 | reverse complement strand
GAAATCTGTTATTCCAAGGCGCCGCTATAAGAATACACCTCAAGAAAGAGTCGATTGGTGCTTATATCGGTATCGACATTTAGTGGAGAATGCTTTTGGAAGAATTAAGCACTATCGAGCAATATCAACAAGATATGACAAGCTAGCAAGAAATTACGCCAGTATGGTGTCACTGGCGTTTATGTTAATGTGGCTGCCGATATATTGCTGAACAACATTTGTACAGCAAAGATCAACAGACCCTAGTTATATTCACATTGTTTAGTATATATAAGACGTTAATAGCCCGTTAGCTCCATATAACCCGTACCTGTATGGCTGCCAGAGAGATGCACTGGGCCTTCCCAGTAGGGCGTTGATAATGGCATAGCGCTATTGGTATTGAGCGGGATGATAGTGAGATCGATATTTTCGCTGGGGATTTTTACTTGCCAGCTAACGGGATAGTCGCCATTGACTGTGTGTTGCCATTTAAGAGGCGTCATCTGAATGTCATTGGGATTGTTAGTGGAATTGATGTTGCGACCTGTGCCATCGGCAAACATTCTTCTGGCGCTAT
Organism: Shewanella sp. SM87; assembly: GCF_025653705.1. NCBI lineage: Bacteria > Pseudomonadati > Pseudomonadota > Gammaproteobacteria > Alteromonadales > Shewanellaceae > Shewanella > Shewanella sp. SM87. The sequence goes on along the minus strand of NZ_JAKKSC010000059.1, from coordinate 9,366 downwards.
AAAATGCTGAGATAGGTGCATTCTTTGCGGACTCTGCCGGAGACTGATCCCGTAACTGAAACAACATCAGCGTCGAGCCATCGTTTAACCTGAGCGCGAACCAATCCCAGCCCTGTTGCGTTTTAGTGAGAAATTGCGAGCTCCATTCCCTGTCGAGCCAACCTTGGCCTGTGACTTGCTCCACTTTGCCATTGCGGTTGATTTCACCTGAAATTTCAATAAAGGGTTGGCTGTAATAGTAAGAGGCTACTTGGCCGTCGCGGCTTTTAAGGCTATAGCCGTTAACGCCTTGGTATTGCAGTGGCGCTTGGCTATTAAGCTGAAGTCGATAGCTAAAATCAGAATTCTCCACCGTTAAGGTCGCGGGAAAGAGTGCATTGGTTTCGCTCTGCCAGTGCCAGTTATCGAGGCGGATTTGATAAGGATCTAAATTCACCTCGGCAAACTCGCTATGGCGGCGTGACCACTTTTCGTGGGCCAAGTGAGCATTACTCGAGGTTAATGCACTGTGGGCTAAATAAAGCTGCTGAGTCTCCCAAGTGGATTCACTTTTGGGCGTTGCATCTGTTACTTGCGGAACTGTTGTTTGTAGAGCGATTGTTTGCAGAGTTGTGGGTTTCAGGGCGACTCTAAACTGCGTCCACTGGACGCCGAGTTGCTCACCTGTTTCTGTGGTTAAATTCGCGGTCAGATACCACCATTCCTGACGAAAGCCATTGTGCGCCAAGTGATCCCGCGGAAATTCAAATCTATAGCCGGGAACAACAGGCGTAAAAGCTAAATCATCTTGATTAGTAGAGGTTTTCCCCACCACATTGGCCATGGATTTGGACTGAGTGTTTTGCGTCGATGGCGTTTTATCGCAGCCGCCGATCAGCATTAACCCAACCACTGCCCATACAATACTGAGTGTTTTCATCACAGTGTCTCCTGCTGCAGACTGGCGACCAGTGGCTTGCGGGTTTGCCAATACAGCGGTAAGAGTACGGCTAAGGTGCAGGTGGTTAAGGCAATCAGTATTGCATGGCCGTAAGCTTGCCAATCCCAAATCATTTTTATCGTCCAGCCAAAGGCTTGCAAGGTGATCTTATTAATAAGTAGGTAACCTAATAGCGCGCCCGTTGGCATAGCGAGCAGGCAAGTGATCAGTACCACAATCAACATTTGCATAAACACCATACCGCGCAGAGCATTACGACTGACGCCGAGGGAATACAGTCGTGCCAGTGGCGCTTGCCTTGCCTGAGTCAACATTAAGCAGGCACTAAAGAGGCCAATTGCGGCGACAATCAAGGTTAAACTATTCAGCACTAAGGTAATGGAAAAAGTGCGTTTAAACATAGCGATAGCTTGGGTTTTAATCTTAGTTTGGCTGTAGATTTGCGCTTGGGATAAACCTAGCTCAGTCGCCAGTTGGACTTGTAGTTGATCCAGTTCTGCTTCACTTATCCTACTGCCTTGCTCTTTACCGCGAAAACTTGCCGCTAAACTCACCGGCAGTACAGGTAACTGGGCCCGTTGCCAAAGTGGCTGGCTGATAATGACCTCGTTTCGGGTATTGCCGTGGTCATAATAAATGCCGCCAATAATGGCTTTGCTGTTACCTGTTTTCTCAAGCACATCCAATGACACAGTATCACCAAGCTGTAATTGGTATTTGATGGCTAGAGGTTCGCTCACCAATACAACGGGTGCATTAAAGTAGGATTGCCACAATGTGGGCAGGCTTTCCTTAAGCGCACTGGTGTGCCGAGTCGAAAATTCATCGCGGCTGAGTAGGCTCACCGGAATCGTCTGCTCGCTCGGATTATCCGTTGAAACTGGCAGTGAAAGCTGGGCTTCAATCTGCCACTGCTGATAAAGACCGCTGACTCTTGGATCGTGCATCAATTGGGTTTGAATAGTGTCGATACGCTGGCTTGGTGGGCGGATATAGAGATCGGCATGCAAGCGAGTTTCTAGCCAAGATCGCAGGGTTTGTTCGAAGCTTCCAACGAGGGTGTTCATCGACACATTGGCACTGAGCGCCAGTAAGATCGCCATCATTGCAAGGGAAAGCGGTGCAATAAGCTCACGGGTTTCGGCGAGCAGATATTGCCATAATCCAGGACGCGCCAAGGGCATTAACGCACTGACGCCCCAATGCAATAATTGCGGCAACAATAAGGGAATAGCGATAGCGACGATACCGAGCAACACTAAGCTGATGTTATAGCTTTGGCTGAAGGGAAACAGCAGAGCCGCTAAGGTCAATAAGCCACAGGCTAAGGCAAATTGAATGCTATGGTTTTTGCGGTGTGCCTGCATTTGCTGATAACGATTCGCCCCTTGTGCAAGCGCTTGGCGCGTAAGATCTAAATACAAGGGCAAGCAAGCGGCGAGCGCGGCAATTAAGGTGAGGACAATTGCCTCAAAAAGCCAAGTCCATTGCCAAATACCGGGGAGCAAGTGGGCGCCATACATTTGCTCTAAGGTCATGGCGACCATAGGTTGCAGCCAGTGACTGAGTTGCAAACCACTGATAAAGCCCAGACTTGAACCTATGACAACTAACAAAATTAATTCGAACATCAGTGCCGTCATCAAGGCGCGGCGCTCTATTCCCTGTTGCAATAACTGCACTAACAGTTTTTGCCGTTTCATTAGGCTGTAGCGCACACCGTTATAGGCGATAAAGAGGCCGACAACGAAGGCTAACATGCTCATGGCATTAAGATTAAGGTGAAAACTGCGGGTCAGCGCTATCAGCGCTTGACCTTGATCTTGCTGGCTAAAGCTGGCCTTTTGGGGCGTAATCCCTAAAGCGTCGAGTTGGGATTTTAGTTTAGGTAGGTTTTCTCGCTCACTGAACATGGCGATATAGCTCAATCTGCCTTGCATGTTTAGTAATCGCTGGGCGAGGGACATATCGGCCAAGATGGCGCTTCCTAGACCAAAACTGTCATCAATTGCAATGACATCTAAGGTGCTATTTTCTAAAACAAGTTTACCGTCGGGCGCCACTTTGGCTGCTAGGCTGCGGCTCATGATTACTGTGGCTGCGCCGTTGATGAGATCGGCAAGCGGTAAGTCATTCATCTGTGGTGAGGTGGCTGATTGTGTGTCAGTCGAGGCGTTACTTCTCGATTTTTGTAGTGTTAATGCAGCGATCAAATCGCTGCCTTCCAGTTGCCAGAACTGACCGTTTTTACCGGAGATTTTGCCACTTACGACGGCGAGGCTCTGACTTAATCCGGCTCGTCTCAAGGCGAAATAGACAGATTCATCTAAAGTGTTTTGTCCTAGGGGCGGCGTGAGTAGCACATCGGCGCGTTGACTCAGTAACTCAGTCGCATCGCTATAGCTGCGCACGGCATTATCGTTGGTCGCTTTAACCCCAATAAGTAGCGTCACGGCCAAGGCGATACCGAGCAGAATGGCACCTGCTTGTATGGGCGCATGGCGATAATGGGCGATAAAAACCTTTAGGCTGAGCCACGTCAGCCTCAGCCAAGTTGACTTTAGCCAAGTTTGCTTAAGTCCAGTCTGTTTAAGTTCTGTTTGCTTAAGCGCTGTGGGAGTCGCCTTAGTGAGCTGTTTATTGTTCATAAATAGCGACTGCACCTTGGGATAAGTGCCAACGTTTTTGCATAAAGGCGGCGCACTCTTCGCTGTGGGTGACCATCAAGATACTGGTTTGGCTTTCCCGTGCCAGTTCACACAGTAGTGCCATCACTTGTTTGCCTGACACATCATCTAAGTTACCCGTAGGTTCGTCGGCCAGTAGCAAGGTCGGTTTATGGGCTAAGGCGCGGGCGATGGCGACACGCTGTTGTTGACCGCCTGACAGGGCTTCAATTTGGCGGTGAAGTAATGGCATCAGCCCAAGTTTTTTAACCAGATAGTCACACCAAGGCGACCATGGCTGCGCGGTTAAACTTAAGGAGAAGGCGATATTGTCTTTCACGTTGAGTGGCGTGAGTAAGTTAAATTGCTGAAACACGACACCTAAGGAATTACGTCTGAAACGGCTCCAATCTTTGTCTTGCCAAGTTGAGGTGGACGCTTGTTCTAGCAAGATTTCACCCGAGTCTGGCGTTTCAAAGCCGGCGATCAGGTTGAGTAAGGTGCTTTTGCCGCTGCCGCTGGGACCTGTAAGCGCCACGGTTTCACCTCTGTGGATCTGTAGATTAACCGCTTGCAGTACTTGATGATATTGCTCACCATCGCGAAAGCCTTTGGTGACTTGGTTAAGCTTAGCGACGTCGGCCATTGAGCAACTCCTTTATATCCATTGGCGGCGGGGGTGGTAAGCAGTGTTTCAAATTGCGGCGGCAACTTACTTAGTGGCCGCAATTTAGGATTGCCATTCTATGTTCAAGATAAAGCATTTTCTATTCAGATAGATACTGATTTTTCTTGTAATAGGATCATCTACTGAGTAACAAAACATAAATCGTCATTTGGTGTAAAAATAGTCAACTGGATTAAATCCTCCGCGAACTGTGAGCAAACGGCTTGAGCTGACGCCGCATTTGTTGCATTCTGTGCGTCCTGTTAGCTTGGGAGTAAATCTCAATCTAGCAATCCGTTCGGATGAAGGTAGCAGGAGAGTGGGGAATTGACCCCACACCGACGAGGCAACTTTGGTTTTACAGAAGCGAGTCTTCTTATAAAAACAAAGCACTCTTTCAGGTGCCGATAGGCGTGGACTGTTACTGGACGAGCCTCTGGAGAGACTACCAGTTGCATTCATTGTGCAATCAGGTGGCGCCGAAGGCGAAAGTGTCGTGGTGTTATTGTATAACCTGCGACGCGAAACGCTCAGGCAAAAGGACAGAGGAGAGGATGACTGCACAGTCCCTGTCGTTTGTCGTCGTGGGCTATTTTTACTCTTTTGCTTGAGATGGAGCACTTTTGCTCTTATTGAAAGCACTCGTGTAGAGCTCTCGCTTGCTACGCTTTTAGCGTTCAGCTTAGGCGATTCTCGGCCGAGATTAGGTCAAAATAGTTCGCTATAGCGTCCGACTGCGGCGCGTCACAGCCATTTCTTTTCCTCCTCCGTTTATTAATTTTGTTGTTTAATATTCGAGGAATATCATGAGTTTTCAAGCTTTACTTGCCAGTATTAATGGCATCGTCTGGGGCCCAATTACCCTTTGTTTGCTGGTGGGTACAGGGGTTTACCTCACTGTGCGTCTCAAGCTTATCCAAGTATTTCGTCTGCCGATGGCGATGGGATTGTTGTTTAAACCCGCCAAAGGTCATGGGGATTTATCTTCCTTTGCCGCGCTTTGTACTGCGCTGTCCGCCACTATCGGTACCGGTAATATTGTTGGCGTGGCGACGGCAATAAAAATGGGTGGCCCTGGGGCGTTATTTTGGATGTGGCTGGCGGCATTTTTCGGCATGGCGACTAAATATGCTGAATGTATGTTGGCGGTAAAGTACCGTACCACCGATGCTCGTGGGCAGATTGCGGGTGGCCCTATGTATTATATCGAGCGCGGCCTTGGTCTGCCTTGGATGGCGAAATTGTTCGCTCTCTTTGGGGTTGGTGTGGCCTTTTTCGGTATCGGTACTTTTGCACAGGTTAACGCCATCAGCGATGCACTGACGATTGCCTTTGAGGTGCCGACTTGGTTGACTGCAACTGTGTTGACTGTGTTAGTTGCCGCAGTCACTTTGGGTGGCGTAAAGCGCATTTCAAATGTGGCGCAAAAACTTGTGCCTGCGATGTCGATTGGTTATGTGCTGGCCTGCGTGTGGATCTTAGTCGGTTTCTCCGAGCAGATTTTACCCGCCTTAGCTTTAGTGATTGAATCTGCCTTTACGCCACTCTCAGCTGCGGGGGGCTTTTTAGGGGCGACAGTCGCGCAGGCGATTCAAATCGGTATTGCCCGAGGTGTGTTCTCGAACGAATCTGGATTAGGTAGTGCACCCATTGCCGCCGCTGCTGCTAAAACCAATGAACCCGTTGAGCAAGGTTTGGTCAGCATGACGGGTACTTTCTTCGATACCATTATCATTTGCACTATGACGGGCTTAGTGCTGATCATCACAGGAGTATGGAGTGGTGAGACTGCGGGTGCCGCGATGACGAGTGCTGCTTTTGCTCTGGGAGGCTCAGCGCTTGTGGGTCAGTATTTGGTGACGATTGCGCTAGTGTGTTTTGCGTTTACAACGATTTTGGGCTGGCATTATTATGGTGAACGCTGTTGGTATTACTTAGTCGGTGAGCGCGGATTACGCATGTATCAAGTGGTGTTTTTGGTGCTGATTGCGGGTGGTGCTTTTATCAAACTGGATGTGATTTGGTTGTTGGCTGATACGGTTAATGGTTTGATGGCTATCCCTAACTTGATCGCTATTGTGGGATTGAGGCATATCATTATCGCCGAAACCCAAAGCTATTTTGCTCGTATTTTACCTAATCAAACCTTAGAGACGGCTTCTTAGAGACGGCTTATTAGTGTTTTTAAAACAACAAATTACTTCACATTATTTTAACTTTAACATTGTCGCCACTAAATTCTTCGTTTACTTTATAAGTGCTATTTTTAAATGCAGTGTTTATAAAATCGAGGGCTTTAGGGCGACGCCATGGAAAAAAGTAAACTTCGTACTTTTCGCAGTAGGATTTTATCCCACATAGCCTTGCCTCTCATTTTAATTATGGCGAGTGTTTATGGTGTAAACGCTTGGTTTAGTTATATCTCCTCAGAGAATCGGCTTTACCATAGCCTGACACAAGAGGCGAGTCATTCAGCTTCTCGTCTGCAGTTTCTGCTCGAGCATGCGCAGGCCAACACCCAAGGTCTTGCTGATTTTATTGGTTTTTTGTCAAGTAAAGAAGACATGAATGACACTGAGAGTGTTAAAAGTGTCTTGATGAATCGAGTCAAACGTAACCCTGATTTTTTTGGCTCCGCAGTCGCGTTTAAACCTAATACCTTCCCCAATCGAAAGCTCTTTTCCCCCTATGTTTACCGCGATACAAGTGGTGGTAACGATTTACACTACCTCGATATTGGCGCCGAAGGCTACGACTATACCGATGGCACTTGGGATTGGTGGAGCAAGGCTATCAATCAAGCGAACGGTTATTGGTCAAAGGCATACTTTGATGAGGGGGCGGGGAATATTCTGATGTTGACCTATTCGGCTCCTTTTGGTGAGGTAGGCAATTATTTTGGAGTCGCCACGGTTGATTTAGCCTTAGATGGATTGCCAAAACAATTGGGGATTGCACCAAATCGTCTGGTGGTTTTAGACGATCAAGGGCGGCTTATTTATCATGTAGATAAAGAAAAAGTGCTGGCAACGACTTCAGCCCAGTGGCTCGATAAGAATAAAAATGCCGATTTTTGGACGCTACAGGATAAAAGGCTTGATGGTCAAACAAGGTTTGTTGATAACCAAGATGTTGTTTATCTTGCTAGTATTGCGACTGTACCGCAATTAAAGTGGCGTGTGATTGTATTAGCGCCAGAACAAGATTTATTCAACTCCCTGCTTGATGATCTAGCATCTATCATCCTCAATTTAAGTTTATTAACCCTTTTATTATTGCTGACCTGTTATCTCGCGGCGAAACGGTTAACTCGGCCGCTAGAGCTACTCGAGTCGGGTATCTTGTCCTTTGGACAGGGTAAAACTCAGCAGCTCATTGTACCTAAAGGTGCCGTGAGTGAAATTGTGACGCTGAGTACTACCTTCAATCAAATGGCGGAATTACTCGCAGAACGTGAACAAGCCATTCTTGATTCCCGCGGTAATCGCTTTGCGCGCCTAATTGATGGCATGAGTGAAAAGTCTTTCTACTGTTCCCTCGAACCCAATGGTCAACTCGCCCAGGTTAGTGAGGGGGTAACTAAGGTGTTGGGGATTACCCCTGATTTGCTCAAGCGCAAATATCAAAGGCTCTTCTCGGCTAATCCCCTCAATGAGAAGAACTGGGAATATACCGATTTAGCCTTAAAGGGCCAAAATGTGCCTTCGCACCAAGTGGAAATGCTGGATGAAAAAGGGCATTTAAGAAGGCTCGATGTGTTTATGCAGCCATTATTATCAGATACGGGTGAGTTAATGTCGGTGGAGATGTTATTTACCGATGTTACTGAGCAGTTTTCGGCGGCGGCTTGGTCAAATGCCGTGCTTGAGGCTGCGCCTGAGGCCATGTTGATTGTCGACCAACAGGGGTTAATCGTTTTTACTAACAGTCGCTGTCAGCAGCTCTTTGGATACGAAACGGGCGCTATGCTGGGTTTGCAGGTTGAGGCGTTATTGCCGCAAGAGTTAGGAAACGGGCATGTACTTGAGCGGCAAACATTCCTGCGCGAAGGCCGCGATAGAGGCATGGCAAATGCCCGTCATGTTCGGGCTTTAAAAGCCGATGGTAATGAATTTATTGCGGAAATAGCGCTGAGTATTCTTCCCCCTGCCTTTGATGGACAAAGGCAAGTGGCGGCTTCAATACGCGATATGACGCAAAAACTGGCCGTTGAGCAGAAGATCCGTGATAGCGAACAGCGTTTTCGTGGCTTAGTGACTAATATTCCCGGCGCCGTTTATCGGACTCGTATCGCGGATGTATGGTTCATGGAATATATCAGTGACAATATTGCTGAGATTACGGGTTATGCAGCGAGTCAGTTTATTGAAAATCGCCAACGTACTTTTGCTTCGCTGATTTTAGAGGAGGACAGACCTACATGTCATTTGCATATTGATAGGGCACTCGCGCAGCAAGAAACCTTTGAAGTGGAATATCGTATCCGCCATCGCGATGGCAGTGTGCGCTGGGTGCATGAGAAAGGTAAGGCAAGTTATACCGAAGAGGGCGTTCCACTTTGGTTCGACGGCAGTATTGATGACATCACAGAGAGTAAGCTTGCTATAGGGCAGTTGGAGGCTTCGCGCCTGCAATTGACCAATATTACAGAGTCTATTCCTTGTACCGTATACCAATTGTTATGGCACTCGCCTACTGATCGCAGATTTACCTTTCTCTCTGGTGCGGCAATGAAAATGCTGGGGCTACATCGTGATGATCTTATTAGTAATTTTGACACCATCGCTGAGCGGATTTTTGATGACGAAAGGCCGGATGTCGTGCGAGCACTTTCGGGTAAGAGTTGTAGTGGTCAACTAAATTTGGCCACGGTTTTAGAATCTTCCCAAAATCTTCGCTCTGATTCATTTGGGCTTAATCCTGCATTATAATGATGTGGCCTGACTTGGCTGTAATAGCCAATAATATAATCAGTCACATCTTGTTTAGCTTCAATAAAACTCTTATAGCCTTGCGTTGGCACCCATTCCGTTTTTAAACTCCTGAAAAATCGCTCCATTGGCGCATTATCCCAGCAGTTACCTCGACGGCTC
>NZ_JAKKSC010000058.1:0-11795 GCF_025653705.1 Shewanella sp. SM87 | reverse complement strand
AAATGGCTGCTTAATTCCATCAAGCAAACCATGCGAATTTGCGGATAAGCAGCTTCGCCTGAAGCGTTTGCGGTACGCGCAAAGGCGGCTTGATTTTGGACACTATCGGGTGTCCGCCACACTACACCGTCAACACCATACAAGTTAAGGCCGCACCAATGAGGATGTTCAGCTCTCGCGTGCCAGGTATTGGCGCTGCGACTAAATACTTCTCTAATAACCTCACTGCCCAATCGTTTACGCGCCTGAGTCACGGCGCTGCGTGCAACMWAATCATCGCGTCCATCGGCAATTTACGCCGTCTTAACGTCGCAACGCCCTGAGAGTCTAGGCAAGATTGAATTAACTCAGGTTCTAACACATCTGCTAAGCAGGTGAATTCGGTTAGGCGGGTAATATGAGTACGGGCGAGTGCTTCTGAGAGTTGCATAAAAAAATCCGATGACATGAGGTCATCGGATTTTGATCTTTTCAGCGAGATCGTCAAGCGATCTGTCTTAACTGATCGGCATTAAGCATTTATGCTCTCTTTTTATATCCAAATCAGAGTGACAACATTAGCTCACATTCTCCCTATCGCCACGCATGAGGGATTCCAACTCTGCCTTACCCTTATTCGATAAATTGATTAACGTCGCTAAATCATTCTGATGAGCCGCACTCGCAATCACCAGTTTCTTATCATGTTCAGCAAAGATTTTTACCCGCTCGTTGGCTTGTACCTGCGATAAACCTAGGCCTTGGAGAATCTTCTCACTGGCCGATAGCGCCGAACCAAAGGTCTCACGAAACACATCCGTCACCCCAAGGCTCATCAAACGATAAGCATGGTTACGGTCCCTCGCCCGCGCGACTATGTTGATATGGGGAAAATGCGTTTTCACTTGCTGAGCAATTTCAATGGAATCCTCAACACTGTCCACGGCAAGCAATAGTAATCTAGACCGAGCAATCCCCGCCGACATCAACATGTCTAAGCGTCTGGCATCACCAAAATATACTTCACCACCGTATTTACGAATAACATCCACATGACTCGCATCCTTATCCAAGGCGACAAAAGGGATACCTGATGAGGCCAAAATACGCCCCGTGATCTGGCCTACTCGACCAAATCCAGCAATCACCACTTCAGATTCGGTGACATTAATCGTATCTGGCAGACGAGTATCCACCACTTTGGCTTTAGTTGCTCGGAACAAAGTAAACAATAGAGGTGTTACTGCCATAGACAAACCAATAGCAAGCACAAGGACTTGCGCAATTTTATCGCCGACAATACCAGATAGCTGCGCCTGAGATAACAGCACAAAGGCAAATTCGCCCCCTTCAGCAAGGATCAAACCTAGTGCAATACTAGGCCGCCATTTGTGGTGCCGAATACGACCCAACACCATAAGCACAAAGGTTTTAATCAGCAACATAGCCATTAAAATACCCAGAATAAGTAACGGATCAGATATCAATAATTTCAAATCCATACTCATACCGACAGCCATGAAAAACAGCCCAAGCAATAAGCCTTTAAAAGGTTCTATGTCAGTTTCGAGCTGGTGCCGATAACTTGAGTTAGCGAGCATAATACCCGCCAAAAATGCCCCCATACCCGCGGAAAGTCCCAACCACTCCATTAACTCAGCGCTACCCATGACCAGCAATAATGCAAAAGCGGTGAGCACTTCACGCACCCCACTGCTTGCCACTAGTTTAAGGAATTTAGGCAGTAAATATTTCCCCACTAACACAAAACCAACGAGCGCAAGACACGTCCAGTACCAAGGCACCGCATGATGTTCAATCTGAGCAGAATTGGGCGCCAAATATGCTGTCAGCAGCAACATAGGTATAACCGCAAGATCTTGCATTAACAAGACCCCAAAAGCATCACGTCCAAGTGGGGTTGTAAGCAACCTATGCTCACTCATTAACTGCACGGCAAAGGCTGTCGATGATAAAGATAGCGCGGCGCCAACCACTAAAGCCGCCTCAATAGACAAGCCAAAACCCCAAGCCAAACCTCCAATCGCAGCCCATGACAACAACAGCTGACCACTGCCTAAACCAAAGATAGCACTGCGAAGTTCCCATAATTTACTTGGATTCAATTCGAGTCCAAGTACAAACAGCATAAGTACCACACCTAACTCGGCAAAATGCAACACGGCTGCAGGATCAGAAACCAACGCCATACCACCTGGGCCTAAAATAATCCCTGCGGCCAAATAGGAAAGAATAGGGCCCGCGCCAAAACGTTTACCCAAGGGAACAAAAATAACCGCCGCCAATAAAAATAGCAGCACCGACGTGAGTAAACTCGACTGTTCCATGAAGGCTCCAACGGAAAAAGGAATGCGCATTGTTCTATGTAAGGACCCAGCAATAGCTAGGCAATTATCAGCTATGATATCCCATTTATTTATTAACAAGGTCAAGGCAATTCATTAAAAATGAGAAATTTTGATACGAAAAACACTTAAGCGTAGGGGAAATCAACTGGAGCAACAAAGCAGAGTAAAAGAGCACTTAGAGACACCTTAAACTGTTATCGCATTTTGTGAGTGACTGCAAAATAAAAAACGAGCAATAAACTAAGGAAGGATAAAACCAGTAAGGGCTTGCCAACTCTGGATGAGACTAAATGCTCACTCGACTTGCATTACACAGAGGGCGATGCGATATGAGGCCGTAAATCAGTTGCCTGCTTGTCACATTTTAATATGTCAGAATAGCGTACTACGGTGTTGCGGCCATTGGCCTTAGCGGCATAGAGCGCCATGTCGGCTCGGTGGAATAATGGATCTAAACTCAGATCATCAGCCATTAAACCGCTCACGCCAAAACTCGCCGTTATGACGAACTTATGCCCTGAATGTTGGGTATCAATGGCCTCGATACGAGCTCGACATTGCTCCGCCACTTCCATGCCTTTCGCTTCATCGGCATAGGGTAATAAAATTGCAAACTCCTCACCGCCGATACGAGCAAAAACATCACCATTTCGGATATGAGATTTAAGGGAGTCAACCACCTTTTTAAGCGCCCAATCGCCAGTTCCATGACCAAAAGAATCGTTGATGCGTTTGAAGAAATCCAAATCGAATAAAATGACACAGAAATCCCCGCTACGCGCCGTGGCTTGCACAAAAAGGTTTTCTCCCAACTCTTGCCCTGCACCACGATTCAATATGCCTGTTAAGGCATCCATTCTCGCCATACGCATAAACTTACGTTTCTGCATCTGACCTACGGCTAACAAAATCCCAAGGAAGAATAGCCCACCCACTAGAATAGTGATAAACATCAGCATATTGGTGTATTCCCGCTCTTTTACCATTTGCTGAGCGATGTAAAGTTCACGCTCTTTATTGAGTAAGTTGATTTCACGCGCCTGTTCATCGGCATTAAACTTAGCCGCCTGATAAGCGAGGGTTTTCATTCTAGATTGGTCAAAAATCAATTGATTATAATATTGTTCTTTTCTTGTGTATTCATAGGCTTGCTCAAATTGCTTATCCGCCGCCATCAGTTCGGCAAATACCTTATATGCAATATGCTTATGTTCGATGTAGCTATTATCATCGGGAAATGAAAGCACTTTAACTGCGTGACTTTTCGCTTGAACCTGCTCACCCATGGCAAAGTAATTCTCGGCAAGTAGTGCATGTACATGGCTAATTTCTAACTGAAATTGAAAAGCTTCATACCCTTTTAAAGCTAATAGCAGAATCGATCTCGCGCCTAAAAAGTCGCCCCGCTCCTGCAAAACCATAGCTTTGCCTTTTATCGACATAGTCGCCAGAAGGGGGAATTGCTTCGCATCACAGTATTGACGGCTATCTTCGAAGGCATCGAAGGCATCGGGATTTTTCACGCCGAGTAAATAAATAGCGCGCAGCAATTTGGCATGGCAAATATCGCGGACATCGGTTTTCTTTGCGAGTTGTAACACCTTATTGGCATAAAGGCCCATATCGCTATAAGCGTCCATTTCGGAATAAATATTGGCAATTCTTAGATATGAGTGCCGTTTAATCGTGACATCATCAATATTCACCACTAAGGCTAATGCTTGAGCGACTGCAGCCAAGGCTTTGTCATAGTCACGCAGACCTATATATACCGTGGCTTTGTAACTATAAACTGACGCCAATAAATCAGTATTTGGCACTAAGGTTTCGGCTTGGTGTAGATCATCTAACGCTTTAGTATATTCACCAGTGAAAAAATAACCTATCGCTCTATCTATCCTCAGTCGTCCTTGTTGTATTGTAGTTAAACGACTGAATTCTTTCTCATATTCGGCAAGCTTTTTCTGCGCAGCACTAAGATCAGATTGCAGTAATACATCAAGCTCATTGAGTGCCTGATCAAAATCGAGAGAGTTAGCCATCAAAGCTGTCGAACACAAGGCGAAGATGGCTAATAGGGCACAACGTAACCGTTTCAAGATTAGTTAATTATTACCATGATTGACTAAAACAAATGTTTGATAATTTTGGTCGCCACTCAAAACTTTTAGTTTTGTCATATCCCCTCTCATTACAGCGCTAATTTCTTCATCAGTTAACCCATGGGCGCGCATTACGGCCTCCGGGTCCTGTTGATACGCTTCCATCAGTTGTGCATCTTGACCTAACTGGGTAAAAAAATCCGATAATGCAGACATACCTTTCCTTATTTATATGATGACTCCCGAATTCAGCTCAGAAGTACAGCACTCACAATTAGCCTAAATCTTCAGGTCTAATGCCTAATTTAGTTAAAATAGCATAGTTGTATTCGAGTTTTTTTGCTGGCGGGATCAGTAAAGTACTGATCGGAGACAAGTTTGCCTCGGGCAGCTTACTCAACGGCAAATACTCAATTCTAGGGGCTTGAACTGGCAGATTAGCAGCTTCGTAGATCACCACTTGATGATCTCGCGGATACCATTGATTCAGTTGTTCAACCAAAATCTGCAGCCTGTCACTCGTAGTATGGAACTGAGTTAAGGTATGTTCACCAGCAATCGCAATTTGCCATAACAATAAATGGGTTGTCGGATCGGGCACATGATTAAAAAACATAAACTGGCTAGCTTCAAAACTTTGATGCCCAGAGCTGCCGGGGTCAATACCCAGATCAGCCCATAAACACGCCTCAGCCGAAATCCCCGGCTCCATCTTCGCTGAAAACCCTTCTGCCCTCGCCCGCTTAATCGCCATATGGGAAACACAGGCAAAGACTCCAGGATGACCATAGAGCGCACAAACGGTTTTTTTGCCAGCCTTCACGGCCTCCAATATAGAATTAACCATTTGTTCGTAGGTTTCTCGGCGATTTTTAACTTCACCATTTTGTGCATAAAACGGCTGTAAATTGATGACATTGGGATTAATGTTCTGGATCCAACGCTGCGAAAAACCATCGGGCAAGAGTGAAAACACGACATCAGCGTGCTCAATATAACTACGACTCATCACACTGACCTGTCCGGCCAGTTGTAAACCCGTACCTACGCAAACTAAAGAACCCAATGCATTTATCCCACTATTTTATTTCGAACACTGCAAACTCACGGCAAAAAGCCACAGTACAAGAACACAATAAAAACATATCGGTAACTTTAATCTGATTTTAACGAGATTACTATGTTTATCGCCACACATACTGTCTATTGACTTACTAACTAATTGCTTGGCTTTAAAGAAGAAATCGCTCACATTTACTCTTTTCCCAATCCAGCCAACAGTAAACCTGTACGGCTCTAGAAGCCGAAAATCATACTCATAGCCCCATATGACTTCAGCGAATAAATATCCTTAAAGATTGAGAACTAAAGCCAACATACTGGGTCGAAAAGTCACACAATTCGATCTATGACGGTTGCAAAGCCCGATTGCCCTTGTCATGAGGGGGAATGCTTGGGTATTATGGCCGCCAGATTTTCAGAAGTAGCGCATACAATGATCAATAAAAAGCAAAGTCTTACCCTACTGGGCGCTGTGGCGCTCTCTGTTTCACTCAGTGCCTGTAGCGTGTTCGATTGGTTGATTTATAAGCCCGATATTCCACAGGGCAACTACATGGAACCGCAACAAGTTGAAAAGTTGCGCATTGACATGACCAAAGAACAAGCCGAATACATTCTCGGCCGTCCGGTATTACGAGATAGTTTTGCTGACGATACTTGGTACTATGTGTATCACTACAAGAGTGGGCGTGATGCCAGCATTACGCATAAAGAACTCATACTGCACTTTACGGGCGATAAACTTACCTCAGTGAAAGGCGATTATGAACTGAGCAAAGAATTTAGTACGCCGCTAGAACAAAGCAGCTTGCCAACAGGTAATAAAACTGAGCTAGTGCCACAAATTCCAGCACAGCGCGCCGATGAAAAGCCATTAGTTAAAGAAAATCAAGCTGAAGCGCAAGTTCAAAAACCAATTAAGTAATATCCTAAACTTTGCTTATGCTCTTCTCAGTCAATCAAATACAAAAAAGCGCCCAAGGGCGCTTTTTTATTGAGCTATGATGTCAATATTTAAGCTCGTCCACCCGTCACTTTATTCGCGCGGCCTTCATCTTTAGCTTTATCTGCTCGGCGACGACGCACATCCTTAGGATCAGCAATCAAAGGACGATAAATCTCAACCCTTTGCCCCGGTAAAATCACTTGGTCATGCTTAACCACATTACTAAACACACCGAGCTTAACCGTATCTAAATCGATCTCAGGAAAAAAGCTTACAATGTTACTTAAACGCACCACCTCAATCGCCGACGTGCCGGGATTCACATTCACCGAAATCACTTTTTGCTGTGTAGGCAAGGCATAAACCACATCAACTACAAACTTATCTGTCTCATTTGTCACTGTAAATCACCTTAGCGCGACTCGTAAATGCCGTCACCATTGATACCATAAGATCATTAAACACTTTACCAAAGGCCATATCGGCTAACGAACTTGAAAACTCAAAACTCAGCTCGAATTCTACCTTGCAGGCCTCTTCAGTCAGCTCAGTAAAACGCCACTGCCCCAATAAATGCTTAAAGGGCCCATTTTCCAATGTTAAATCAATACTCTTACCAGGAACCACTTGGTTGCGAGTCGTAAATGTCTTACGGATCCCCGCTTTACTCACATCAACAGATGCCAGCATAGTCTTGCCATCAAATTCTAAGACTTTTCCACCCACACAACCGGGTAAAAATTCCTTATACGACTCGACATCATTCACTAAGTCATACATTTGCATCGCACTAAAACGGACTAACACACTTCGAGAAATTTGCGGCATAGGACTTAGTACTCTTCACTAACGTATTCACAGCAACCTAAGCAAACTCAAACGCACGAAAATAACGCACGTGCAATAAACAACTTAGGCCAGCAATCAAAATTTGCACGGATTTTATCACGATACGTAAAAAACGCACCCCTTGTGCACTTAGGCTGATACTCAACACTCTAATCACGTTCAAAAAACCAGCAATAACACGATAGAGGCTTGAAATTAACTAAATAAACCCTTATATCAATACCAAATTGATTCACCGTGCGTATAATGGCGCCACTATGGTAAAGAAAAATTCAAGCAAAGCCGCGCCTGCGACTATCGCACGTAATAAGCGCGCAACCTTCGAATACCGTTTCGAAGAGAAAATGGAAGCCGGCCTATCCCTTATGGGATGGGAAGTTAAATCTATCCGTATGGGTAAAGTCAACTTGTCCGACTGTTACGTATTCCTGAAAAATGGCGAAGCCTTTATGCATGGCTGCACCATTATTCCCTTGAATACGGCATCGACACACGTTGTCTGCGATCCTCTACGTTTGAAAAAACTGCTACTCAGCCGTAAAGAGCTAGATAAACTAGCGGGCTTAGTTGAGCGCCAAGGCTACTCTATTATTCCTATATCAATGTACTGGCGTAAAGGTGCATGGGTAAAAGTGGAAATTGGCTTAGGTAAAGGCAAGAAAGATCACGATAAGCGCGAAGATACTAAAGCGCGTGAATGGGAAGTTGAAAAAGCCCGCGTGATGAAAAAAGAAAAAACGCACGGATAATGAACAAACGATTGAACTTGAAGCAAATGATGCTAGGTGATCATTGTGCTACGGGTTACAATCAAATTCTTGGGGGCGATTCTGGATTCGACAGGATTCACGAAACCCTGGGAGCATGCCGAGGGGCGGTTGGCCTCGTAAAAAGCCGCACCGTTATAGTTGCAAACGACTCTAACTACTCTCTAGCAGCTTAGGCTAGCTAGCCATCTGACACAGGTCTCTCAAATGGGCAGTGTATACAGATGGTCATCCTACATTTGATAGCGAGGGAACTCCGTCCGGGGGTGAACCGCGAAATAGTACCGGACTCGCCCGATGAAATCCTGTCTTTCGGAGTTTATTCGGGTTAATTAAAAGAGAGACTAAGCATGTAGTGCCTTGGATGTAGGTGTTCTGGACGCGGGTTCAAGTCCCGCCGCCTCCACCAAATATAAGAAAAAAGACGTCTCAGGACGTCTTTTTTCTTGCCTGAATAAAAATAAAATCAATAACTTAGCTTAATTTGCAGTCCATAGACGTCCAATAATGGTTGGTAACATCCATGCTTTTTAGTAACATCAGAAGTAACACCAGTACTTAACCTTAAAGCGTGGTGTTACTAAAAATGGTGTTATCTATTACAAATCAATACCTTATATAAGTATTAATTTTAGTAACACTGAGTATCAACAAAATACTGGTGCTAAGGTGTTGTTATGGCAAGACTTGCTAAGCCTCTATCTGATACAGAGATCAAAACTGCTAAACCAAAAGATAAGGAATACAACCTTGCCGATGGTAGTGGTCTACAAATCAGAATTAAGCCAAATGGCTCGAAACTCTGGCTACTTAACTACTCACACCCAATAACGAAAAAACGCCAAAACCTTAGCCTAGGCTCTTATCCTGATATCTCACTATTATCAGCTCGTAAGCTCGCACAAGAAGCTCGAACTCTTATTGCCCATGGCACAGACCCTAAAGCCCATAGAGAAGAGCAAATGGCAGCAAAAGCGGCCATAGTCGAGCATACTTTTGGCAGAATTTCCGCTGAATGGTTTGATCAAAAAAAAGACGCTATAACAGAAGATCACGCGGCAGCGACCTGGCGTTCCTTTAAACGTCACCTACTGCCTTCACTAAAAGACATTCCTATCAGTCAAATTACTGCCCCTATGGTTATTACATTCCTAAGACCAATAGAAGCAAAGGGAAATTTAGAAACGGTAAAACGACTCGCGCAGCGGCTTAATGAAGTTATGATCTATGCCGTCAATACAGGCTTAATTCATGCAAACCCATTGTCAGGAATTAAGGCCATATTCAAAAAGCCTCGCAAAGAACACTTAGCAGCTATGAAGCCAAGTGAATTACCCGAATTAATGCAAGAAATTGCCAACGCAAGCATTAAAAAAGTGACCCGCTTTTTAATTGAATGGCAACTACACACCATGACTCGCCCAAACGAAGCGGCTGCTGCTCGTTGGGATGAAATCAATTTTGAAGAGCGTATTTGGCATATCCCTGCGACAAGAATGAAAATGCGTCGTGATCACATCATTCCACTGACAGAGCAAACATTAGCCCTACTACAAGCAATTAAACCAATCTCAGGACATAGAGAATTTATCTTTCCTGCAGAAAGAGACCCAAAAACTCACTGTAATGTACAAACAGCCAATGCAGCTTTAGTACGGATGGGATTAAAGAACAGAACAACCGCTCATGGTTTTAGATCGCTTGCCAGTACTACACTCAATGAGCAAGGATTTGATCCTGACGTAATAGAGGCGGCCCTTGCTCACACGGATAAAAACCAAGTACGTAGTGCCTATAACCGCAGTATTTACCTTGAGCGCCGTCGAGTGATGATGACATGGTGGAGTGAGTACATCATGGATGCAGCTAAAGGAAACGTAAGCCTTGCGCATAATGCCAGAAACTTGCGACTTGTAGCCCAATGAAATAGCTCTTTCCTTTATTTAAAGCTACAACATAAGTAAGGGGCTGCCATATGGCAGCCCCTTACTTATATATTCCACTATCAAATAACCTTAGTGGGTAGACAAAGAACCACACTGAGGGCATCGAGCATTCTGGCTCTCAGAGAAGAATGTTGCACCACAATCCTCACAAACCATACTGTACCGAGCATTACACTGTTTAATTATCCTGATCACTTTCATACATTCCTACTCCTTCATTTAATGTAAAAACAAAATATCCCAAAATGGGATATTTTGCAACTTACTCTAATATCCGAGCATGAAAAAAATATGGTCGGATCGCGAAGAAGCTTTGCGTAATGAGCTGAAAGCCATGCGTAAAATGGCTGGGTTCAATCAAAGTGAACTTGCACTTAAATTAGGAAAGCCCCAAAGTTTCGTATCCAAGTACGAGAGCGGGGAACGTCAACTCAAAATCCTAGAGCTTGAGCAGGTTTGCCTTGCCTGTGGCACATCGGCACATACATTTTTGAAAGGCTTTAGTGAGGAATATACCGTCACCAACGTATAAAATTGTATCTTCTTATCTATTTGCGACATAAAGATGTGTTTGGCAGTCCGGACATGGGTTAACCCTATTACGAATACCTATAAAGATTTTGCCGCAACCAATACATTGGCACTTAAGTTGTTGATGTGGTGGAATAACCAAAACATGACTACCAGTTGCTAATCCATGCAAGGCATCATTTATAAGCTGATCTTTTTTATCAAGACGCTCATCCTCCCGAGGATGATATAGCCAATGTTTGGCTTCTGTACTCGTTTGAAGCCAACCTGACAACTGAGCTCTTGCTGTGCCAAGTTTTCCAGCCTCTGCCATCGGATGGTGGTAAAAAATCTGCGCTAAACCTTCTATATCGAGTAATATCGCACCCGCTTTTGCCTCACGTAATAACGGACGTTCAAGTGGGAATTTACGCCCTAGGTACACCAGATAGACGACTAAAAATGCTTGTTCGAATTCATATAAAGCATCTACCTTGTGCCCGAAAAAATCTGCGTCAACAGTAAGCTTGGCATCGGTAACCCTTAAACACTGTTCTTTTGATATCTTAACTTCAGGTTTAATTCTTTCTTGTAAGGACTTAGGCACAACTACCGATTTTACATATTCAGGTAACTTGAGAGATATGCCTTCTCGCAGTAATTGATGTGTCATCATTCTTAGTGACACCTCAAAGGAGAACTCGCAGTCGACAATTTCTTCCTTTAGGATATTCCTTGTGTGATGGGCAAAATGCCAATCCCGCTCATCACCGTGCTTAGCTGATAGTGGCAACTTACAGGAAGGACAAATGCAATCGCAGGCAAGCCCCCTCTCGACCTCTGCAACATCTTTCCACTCGCCAGTGGTTTTATCCTGTCCGAAAGGTACACCTAATTTCATATCAGCCATCCTTGTTTAAATCAGGCCTGTCCGGTAACGCTGGCCTTCATCAAAAAACTTTGCATTAATATATGGTAAACACATAAAAGGCCTCACCAAAGAGGCTTGATGTAATTAACCTGAGATCGGTTTAACAAGCCATAACTGTAATAGCATTAAACTCTGCGTTAGTGATGTTCAGTTGTGGCTTATTGTCTTTCAATTGATAGGCGATGAGTCCCGCAATCATGTTGAGCATAAAACCATGTACGCTGCGGTGTCTAGAGTGCTCTATTTGAGAGATGTTTTTTAACTGGTCGTTGATGGTTTCTATGATGAAACGTCTAGACAGCATCGCTCTATCCCACAACGACATCGCTTTTAC
>NZ_JAKKSC010000057.1:0-12461 GCF_025653705.1 Shewanella sp. SM87 | reverse complement strand
GCCAACTATTCGTTCATTTTTCAATAAAAAGAGTTCCGACCCCGGTAATTGCTTCATCAGTAGCGACAACACTTTATGCATATCTTCGGGATGGCAATAACAGTCGAGATTTGAATAATATCCGAAATAAAACCTGTCTGTATCACACGATATATATGGCCTCTTGTGGGTCACTTTTATCATATGGGGGTGTCCACGCTTGATAGCACTTATTGAGGTGGTTTCTACATTTTTAAAACCAGTAAAGAAAAATGCCCCCAGAGCCATTCCGCCTGCACCAATCAGCGCTGCTGGGCCTAAAAAGGCCACCCCGACAATACAAACCACCACCCCAAACCAAGCCAGCCCACGCACTACCGCGTAAGCTGCATCCGGAATCGCGTCATGATAGGTGGTAACTAAACCCTCGGAGGTGAGCCGATAATGGTACTGTTTGTCTGCAAACCAGAGGTAACGAGCAGATAAGCACATAATTAAAGCCATGATGATTAACCCTATACCCAAGCTAGTATCGCCAGATAGCAAATAGCACCCTATAAGTGCTACGCAACCACACGGGATCAGGAAGGTTAACCAAAATAGACCATACACAGTCGCTACCTTAATATCCCACTCATAAAGCGTGGGCGCCTCGCGCACCCGCTGCTGACGCAGCTTGTAGAGCCGGTCTTGCTCCTCTTGGGGTAATTGCAGGTACTCACTTCGCGGCAGGTCTTCATACCGACTGTCGTCCAACAGTTGTGTCTCTTGCTCTGTCGACGCCAACTGCGGCGCAGCTCTCTTATTCATATAGCTATTCCTTTGCTGTACCCACGGACTGCACGGTCATCGTTAACCTACCCACACAGCTCGTACTTAATGTTTTCTCACCCTTGACGACCTTGCCGCTAAAAAGTCTGTTAGCATCTTGGTGGCAAAGCTGTCACTGATGGACACCGAGTCTCGCGCCAATAACAGGCGCGAGAAAAAACGTTAACTGGGCTGGGTATTGTCAGGGGTAAAATCTGCCAGTTGGGCAGGTTCGCCTGACTCAAATAACGCAAATGGTACGCCATCTAACACGCGCTCATTTTTAAATACACGGATTTCTGAATCAGGTAACTGCGTCATCAGCAATGACAAGATAGTGTGCATCTTATCCAATGGGCAATGAAGACGAATACTTGCTCGTAAGCCCATTGTTCGTACATCCGATTGGCAGGCAATAAATGGACGATTCCGCGTTACCTTAATCAAATGACGATGCCCATTTTTTATAGGGCTCTCATAAGTTGTCTCTATATTTTTAAAACCAGTAAAGAAAAATGCCCCCAGAGCCATTCCACCTACACCAACCAGCGCTGCTGGGCCTAAAAAGGCCACACCGACGATGCAAACCACTACCCCAAACCAAGCCAGCCCCCGCACTACCGCGTAGGCGGCATCCGGAATAACGTCATGATAGGTAGTAACTAAACCCTCGGTGGTGAGTCGATAATGGTACTGTTTGTCGGCCAACCAGAGGTAGCGGATAAATGGCGCAAAAATCAATGCCATGAAAAAAAAACCATACCATTGGTCAGACTCATACCAGTGTGCCACCAAGCCAATCAGCACCATTATACCGCAGGGAATAATGACAACGAGCCACCCCATGCTATACACGGTCGCTACCTTAATATCCCACTCATAGAGGGTCGGTGCCTCGCGTACCCGCTGCTGACGTAGCTTATTGAGCCGGTCTTGCTCCTCTTGGGGTAATTGCAGGTACTCACTGCGCGGCAGGTCTTCATACCGGCTGTCGTCCAACGGTTGTGTCTCTTGCTCTGTCGACGCCGACTGCGGCGACGCTGCTTTATTGTTCATCCTGTTACCTCTCGGTAGACTCTACTTGTAGCGTGGCCATCGCCAGGCAGTAAATCCAGTCATCCATTTTAAATCAGCAACATAATATGCTCTCGGCCTACCCTCAAGCGAATATTTACTGAAACAGTTTTAAGGAAAGTAATAAAAGTAGCTAGATGGCCAGTGAGGGAAGTGGAGACTGATTTTAAAGAGTATGTTCAAAACTCATCTGAGTTCTGCAAGGGCACGGCATACAAACCTCCATGTTTAATACCAATCCAAAACAAGAGTCGCCGTTAACAACTAGGTTATTGAGCTTGGTTGTATCTCGTTTCTGTTGATGAATAATTGACAGATATAATCATATAGTTAGAATGCCAAGCTGTTGAAACAGAACAGGTTGGCGTCAAATGAAACCTGATCTGGTTCCACATCACTAACGCTCTCAGTTGATCAAGTGAGTAGATCATACCGAAGCAATGCAGTTTTTCACATATAAACAATGGAGTGGTTATGCGTTGGTTGACTTGGTTGGTCGTGTGCTGTTCTCTCACGGGATGTGCAACGATAACGTCGAGGATGGGAGAAAATTCAACTTGGGGTCACTCTTTCTCAAGTGTGCAAACGGCTGTTGATAATGGCGAGGAGTGTATGATGATCTCCGCGTTAGCGGCCCCACCCTTACTGCTCTTTACCATCCCGCTGACACTCGTTGATATGAGCAGTGCGTTGATCATCGATACTGTTATGCTACCTGCAGATTTAGCGATCACGCCCAGCGATCCCAAGCTCCACACCCCGCGACCTATGGTCTGCCGCTATGACTATAAGATTTAAGCATGATCGCACCCAATAAATAACCTCAAGTTGCCTGTGTGACGGTGAGTTAACGCCGGCATACGGGAACGACCATGTCGCGGTTTGCCTCCCAGAGTGTTGTGCCTTGTTAGTTGTAATTACGTGGTACAACCTAGCCTAGCAAGCCATTTTAAATCATTTAAGTTAGCGATTTGCTTTAATCACATCAAGTAACAACTTGATATCAGCCATATTGTTATAAATATGCGGAGAAATCCGGATCCCCATACTGCGGGCGTCGACACTAATATTCGCGTTCGCCAATGCCGTCATCATTTGATGCTGCTGTTTACCAAACTGCAGAATAAGCGTGCCGCTGCGCTTTTCAGTATCCCGCGGCGACACAAACTCATGGTCGAGCTCTTGCGCCACAGCATCAATCAATTGCTGATTGTATTTACGCAGCAACGGAGTACCTAAACCAGCAAGATAATGAATGCTATGGGTGGCAATGGCATAAGGCGCGATTGATGGTGTCCCTCCCCAAAAGCGCAGTGCGGAATGCTGGTAACGAAAATCATGGATATCAAATTCGAACGGATTCTCGTGGCTAAACCAACCAACATCCTTAGGCTGACAACTATCCAATATGGCGGGATTAACCCAAAGATAGGCAGCACCAGGGCCGCCGCAGAGCCATTTCACACTCGAACCGATTAAAAAATCGGGTTGTAGGCGCGCGAGATCCAGCGGAATAATCCCCGCCGATTGCGCTACATCCACTAAGCTCAAACAGCCTCGCTCACGGGCTATGGTGAAAATATTGGCTAATGGCGCCTGCTGCCCCGTATTCGAGTAAGCATGGCTGACAAACACCAGATCCACATCGCGGCTGATATGCGCATCCCACACATTAGGGTCGGTGATATCGAGCCCTTTAGGAATAAAACGTACTTCGCAACTGGCAGGCAGCGCTTTTTTAAGGGCAAAACCCATGCTGGGGAAATCAATCTCACTCATTAACACAACGGCGTGTTCGCGGTTCAATCTGTCGAGGGACATGACAATTTTAGTCAGCGCACTGGAAAGATTGACCTGAGGGCAAAAATCCTTTTGGTGGCCGTTAAATAGTTTAGATAAAGCAAAGGTAAAATCATCAATCACACCCAGCCACTGGCCCCAAGGTTCACGCCCCGACTCCTGCCAAGGCGCAAAAAAGGCTTCTTTAAAGACCTGCTCGGTCGATTTTAATGGCCGGCCAACGGAATGGTTTAATAGATATCCTGGACCTGCTAGGTAAAAGTCCTTTTTAAAATCTTCAAACATAGTGTTATCTCAAACTCTCTTTTAGTTTTTTAATATCACAATAACGCGTCCGAATATCGCTGCGTTGAGCGGCGGCGCGTCTGTCTCTGAGTCGCTCCAATGAGCCGAGTAGCACATGCAGTGGCGGACCACTGGCGGTAACTTTAGCTAAATGCTGCTGCTCCATACTTGTCGAAGGCTCAGCAATATATTTAGTCACTAACTCATTATGGTGCTGAATCGCAGTCTCGCCATGTAATTCGCAGACTTCGATAAAGAGTCGCAAGTTTTCTTGATACCAATCTTGGGTTGAGCAGTCTTTTGCCTGCAGGAAGTCATCCATCAAATTCGGCCGACGCATGCACTCGCGCAATATCTGTTGATCCTCCGGCATCATGTATAAAAACTTGTCCACCAGCATTTGCGAGTAGGAAGCTTCATTGGCGAAACAAAGACCTAGCGTTAAATCGATGACATTAATCCCCGCAAAATCCCCTGCATTGGCACCGCGATAGATGACTGAGCCCACCCGATAAGGCTTGTAGTAAGGGCGAACACAGTAAAAGAAACGGTCAGTATCTAATCGATTAAATAATTGGGTATTTGACTCAATCACATCTTGCAATGCCTGTTTAGCGACTCGCAGTAAATCGTGACTGATGGGATGGGAAATGCCCAAAGGCTGGATCTTCAATAGGGCATCGGCGGCGCGTTTATAGGCCAAAATGCCTTTAGTATTGTAATCCACAAACAGCTTTTCGGCGCTCAGATCGGTAAAGCGCTTATAAATGCCATTGTGGGCACGATTGTGAGTAGTTAAATGTGCGGTGGCAAAGCGCGGCGTGACGCCTATTGAAGCGCCAATATGCATGGCGAGCGCAGAAGCCTCAGCTAATGGCGATGTCGTTTCCCGCGAGGGCTCGGTAATTTCATGGCGCCGACAGGCCGCCATATACAAGCCCACATTGCCGAGTAAATCGAAGGCACTGTCGAAACCTTCATCAGTATTCCCCTCATCGAGCAAGGTCTTAATCAACTCTCGCCCTTCGCTCTCCAGCGCCAACTTAGCTTCTGCGCCGATATCGAGCACATTGGCCCGATCTGTTTGTTGGTAGTAAAGCTGTTCTAGCTCGGAATTGAGTTCCACAAAGCGGCTGCGGATCCAATCATCAAAGGCTTCGGTATTAAAGGTGGCTGGTTTCACGGGCTTATCCTTGAGTATTGTTATCGTTCTTTTAAACGGAGTGAGCTCAAAGCGTTAGCCCAATCCGTAAAACTCGTAACCAGAATGCAACTTATCGCCACGTGTTTCTAGCGTTAGGTCAAATTTCCGAAAAAACTAATGCCATTTTTTATTTACACCATGCGCCAGCGCAATTTTTCAAACACTTTTACTCCGCAGAATGTTCCTGAAGACACTCATCACTCAACTAATAGCTAAGCGGTAAGTTCCGCAGAGGTAAATCGGATGATTTTAATGGAATTTATAGTAGTGCTTAGCTGCCTACTGCTAGGTACCCGCTACGGCGGCATGGGACTCGGCCTCATCAGCGGTATTGGCTTATTTTTACTGATTTTTGTTTTCGGTTTAGCGCCAGGACAACCGCCAGTACAAGTTATGCTAACCATACTTGCAGTCATTGGCTGTGCAGCCGTATTGCAAACCGCGGGTGGATTAGATGTGATGATGCAGTATGCCGAGCGCTTACTGCGCCGTCATCCACAATACATCACGATTCTAGCGCCATTGACCACGTGGACGCTGACCTTCCTTTGCGGTACTGGCCATGTGGTTTACACCATGTTCCCGATTATTTCCGATATCGCGCTGAAGAAAAATATTCGCCCAGAGCGCCCAATGGCGGTGGCATCTGTCGCTTCACAAATGGCGATTTGCGCTTCGCCCGTGTCGGTAGCGGTAGTGTCTATGGTGTCGATTCTGGCATCACAACAGGGTGTCGGCCGCGCTTACAATCTGCTCGAAATTTTAATGGTGTCAGTGCCAGCATCGCTTTGCGGTGTCATGGCCGCTGCACTTTGGAGTCTGCGTCGTGGTAAAGATTTAGATAAAGATGAAGAATTTCAAGAACGCATTAAAGATCCAGTCCAAAGAGCCTTTATCTATGACAAGAGCGAAACCCTGTTAAATCAAAAATATCCGAAGGAAGCTTACTGGGCAACGGGGATTTTCTTCACCGCTATCGCTGCTGTGGTACTGTTAGGTTCATTTAGTGAATTACGTCCCGCCTTTGACGTTAAAGGTAAGTCGACCTTGCTCTCGATGAACTTAGTGATCCAGATGATGATGTTAATTGCAGGTGCATTTATCCTGATGACCTGTAAAGTCAAACCGACTAACATCTCTAACGGTCCCGTTTTTAAAGCGGGCATGGTGGCAATTTTCTCAGTATTTGGTGTGGCTTGGATGAGTGATACTTTCTTCATCAGCCATATGGATGTACTTCAAGAAAACCTGTCCCATGTAGTACAAAGCCAGCCTTGGACCTATGCCTTAGTGCTGTTTCTCATCTCTAAGCTTGTTAATAGCCAAGCGGCAGCACTCACTGCAATCGCACCTATGGGACTCGCCTTAGGGGTCGATCCAAAACTCTTAATCGCCTTCCTACCTGCAAGCTACGGTTATTTCGTGCTACCAACCTATCCAAGTGATCTGGCCTGTATCGGCTTTGACCGTTCAGGTACGACTAAAATAGGTAAGTTCATTATTAACCACAGCTTTATCATTCCAGGCTTTATCGGTGTAGCGACAGCATCGGCTGTCGGTTATCTACTCGCAACCGCTTTACTCTAACCGCCACAAATAACAAAGGCCGCTGATGCGGCCTTTGTTTTAGATAACCTTAAATCACACAAAAGTATTAACCTGTGCCAATATAAAACCCATACCCTAGACGCCCATATTCTTCAGAACATAAAATACGCAGCCCGAAAGTGAGATAAATATCTTACTCAACAACTCTTTTTAGCTTGCCGTACTAAAGATGATTAGACGCTTATCCATTCTATTAGCATTTTTCACGATACTGATGGGGCTCGTATACTGTGCCTACAGTCTGATAACTCGGATTAACTTTAATTCCCACCATCAAGTAGGAGAAGTCATCGACACTCTAAACGGGGTTAATATCTATTATAACGGAGGAGTTAATACCCATTCAGGACGCAACCTATCTATAGATGGTTATAACTTAGGTATTCAATATCAATGTGTTGAATTTGTTAAGCGCTACTTTTACCAACGCTACCAGCATAAAATGCCTGATGCTTTAGGCCATGCTAGAGACTTTTTTGATAACAAGTTAAGCGATGGCATGTGGAATGAAAAACGCGCTATGCAGCAATACACTAATGCGAGTCAGACCAAACCTATGCAGGATGATCTACTCGTGTTTTCTCCATGGATATTTAACCCCTATGGTCACGTTGCGATCATTGCCTCAGTTACCGATAGCAGTATTGAAATTGCCCAGCAAAATCCCGGCCCCTTTGGCCCATCACGCGAACGGTTGGCATTAATCCAACAAAACGGCCTCTGGTATATTGATGCGCCTCGAGTAAAAGGTTGGTTAAGATGGCAGGCCCCGGAAATCACAGCATCCCCGATAGCAAAATCCGCAAATACGCCATTCACCAGTAAGGTTCACTGAGAAATAACAATAATGTCAGTATTAACTTGGATTAAACAACGCCTTGCGCGTAATAGTGATAGCCTCAAGCAATCTAGGCCACAAACTGAGTTACACACTGTTTTTCATCAAACCCAGATGCCCAATATCAGCTTGCCAATCATACAAACCTATCCACTCGTTGTACCTATGGACAGAGCAGATATTTTTGCTTATCAATTGCATTGCTTGCTGACTTACCAAGGGAAAGAGGCCTTAAACACTTTACTTAGCCAGGCAGGCTTTAACACATTGCCCGAGCAAACGGTCAACTTTAACGGTTTTATCGAACATCCAACCCAAGCGACCTGCGTATTGCTGAACCAATATGACGATTTTGCGGGTGTGTGCATAACCTTAGTGACCAATGACAAACCCTTGCTAGAAGCATTAATCAGATTCAAATCCGCCCCGCCCAATCCATGGGAAAGCTTTCCCAATATCGATCCCGATACTCTCGGCAGTCTTCAAGGTAATATCGACTTTTGGTGCAGCTATTTTTGGCGCCCCTATTGGCTATCACTCTCAGAAGCCGAGCACTTGCAATATCCTGAAAGTTGGCGGGAATTTAGCGAGTTTCATTAAAACTTAAGGTACGCAAACACTTAATGCAGGATAAAAAATGAAATTGAAATATGTTAGATTAGCACTGACGTTACTGCTACTTGGTGGTTATCTGATCCCTGAGTCACCCGCGATCCCAGTAAAAGGTGCCAGCAGTAAAGATTGGAACAGCCAAACCTTTTGGTATGAACCTTGGGGTCCATCGGGCGTTCACAAGGGGATAGATATTTTCGCCGCCAAAAACACCGCAGTGATTGCGCCAACGCCTATGCTGATCTTGTATCGAGGTGACTTCTTCAAAGGAGGAAATGTAGTGGTTGGTTTAGGTCCTAAATGGCAAATTCATTACTTTGCCCATTTAGCACAAATTGAATCAGCCACAGGATTGATTGCCTACCAAGGTGACACTTTGGGCACTGTCGGCGATACGGGCAATGCACAAGGTAAACCGCCCCATTTGCACTATTCCATTTTGAGCTTATTACCTAAACCTTGGCTGATGGATACTTCAACCCAAGGTTATAAAAAGGCCTTTTATCAAAACCCTATCGAGTATTTAACTGCACTATAGGCTTAACAACTTACTTTAATCAGCTTATTGGCAGTGCAATATCAAGCTGAGGTTCTGCGGTTTTTGATGGGGTCTCATGCTCAACAGCCGCAGCTAATGCTTCTCTCTCTGCCTTCGCAATATATTTAGGTTTATTGCTAGATTGCAGTTTGGCATTGGCCTTTTTTGCCTTGCTCTTCAAGGTTTGATTAATCTTCTTTTTACGGTTCATCAGAGTACCAATGCGAGATACGGTATAAAGGGGCGCGATTATAGCCTTCCATCAACGCGCCAGACAATCGAAAGCACTAAAGCAAACGCGTGATCCAATCAAATAATCAAACCTGCGACTAAAACATAGGTCTCCTAAATCAAAGACAAATGCCAAAAAAGGTAATGCCTTACCGACATGAACTCGCACTATATGCATGGCCTTTACAGTAAAACCTCTCGATACCGAGTGCTGTGTCGCAATTTATTCATACTGTCGTCAAATCATGCAATTTCCTGTATGGCGTGACTAGACAAGCTGTAATTCCTCCCCTAAAATCGCGAATAATAAAAATCGTTATCATTTGTAATACAATTTAATGGAATATTAACCTATGCCAAGGGAGCCGGTGTAACAAACTCATTCGCCCTTAGCAGGAAGTTATATGACATTCAAAACCTCGTTTGTTGCTTTAGCCGTATTGGCAGCGTTAACCCAATCCGCTGCGGCCCAAGATGCCACCGACAACAGTCCAAACAACAAAAATAAAGACATAGAAAAAATCACTGTCACCGCAAGTCGAATGGATAAATCTCCCAGCTCGATCCCCAATACTGTCACTATCATCGACCGTGCCCAATTAGAAGAACAGTTCCGCACCACTAAAGATTTATCGACTATTATCGGTAACTTAGCGCCTAGCTTTTCACCGAGCCGCCAGAAGATGAGTAACACAGGTGAAACCCTGCGTGGTCGTCCGCCATTGATTATGATCGACGGCGTGCCTCAATCGAACCCACTTCGCAGTGGTGGTAGAGAGGGACAAACTATAGATCCTGCCATGATTGAACGCATCGAAATCATTCACGGCGCCAATGCAATGCACGGTCTCGGTGCCCAAGGCGGCATCATCAACTACATCACTAAAAAGCCAACAGGCGACAGCGAACAGGTTGCTAGTTTCGATGTCACAGTGCCTGATTCAATGAAATCCAATGGCTTAAGCTTTGGTGCTAGCTATGCGTTTTCTGGCGAGTCAGAATTTATCGACATGATAGGTTCGGTTAGCTACCGCAATAATGGCGTCTATTACGATGCCAATCATAACGTAGTGGGTGTCGACACGACTCAAGGCGAGTCGATGGATAGTCAGAGTAAAGACTTCTTCATCAAGCTTGGCCATAACTTCGATGAGTCTCGCCTTGAATTAATGGTTAACCATTACAATGCAGACAACAATGGTGATTGGATGCCCGTTGCAGGTGACAAGCCCAATGGTGTCCCCACAGGTGCAGTTAAAGAAACTCAGCCATGGGAAGCCGCCAACAACCAAGTGACCACCACAAGTTTGACTTACACCCACGCCAATATTGGTGGCCAGCAACTTAGCCTGCAACTCTTTAATCAAGATTTTAAAGCGGTTTATGGCGGTGGCTGTTTCGATAGCTTCTACGATCCATCCTTCGAAGGCAGCGACCAAGTCATCCAATGCGGTGTCGGCAGTAAAGGTGAAAGCTTGTACTACGAGCAATCGCGTAACTCTTCGGTTAAATGGGGCTTAAAAAGCGCCTTAATCGCTAAGGATATTGCTGGTTCAGGAATTGATGCGGCCTACGGTGTCGACCTTTTCCGCGACACCACTGAGCAAGATTTAGTAAAAACAGGCTTTTCATGGGTTCCCGAAAGTACCTATGACAACGTTGCGCCATACTTGCAGTTAGATTATGACTTAATTGAAAATTTAACCTTATCGACCGGTGTTCGTTACGAACATGCCGAGTTAAGTGTCGATGACTACAAAACCCTATGGGGTGCAGGCAATAAGCAAATTGCGGGCGGTTCAGCCACCTTCGATGAAACCTTATTTAACGTCGGTATCTCTTATAAAATCACTCCTGACATTCGCGTTTATACCAGCTATAACCAAGGTTTTGGCATGCCGGATATCGGCCGAATTCTGCGTGATGGTAAAAGCTTCCCCGGCGACAATCCCAGCATAGATGGCTCACTGGCGCTCACACCGATCGTCACAGATAACGTTGAAGTCGGCGCCGATTACCAAGGTAAATACTTAAGCGCTAAGCTAGCTTACTATCGTTCCGCCACTGATTTTGGCTCACGTTTGGCCTTAAATAGTGATGGTTTCTACGACGTGAAGCGCGAAAAGAGTGTGATCGATGGTATTGAAGCCAATGTCACCGCCTACATTACCAGCAATGATGATCTCGGCATGAATATCGCCTTCCAGCAGGGCGAATACGATTCAAATGGTGATAGCCAAGTCGATACCGATCTCGATGGTGCAAATATTTCGCCAAACCGTATCAACCTGTTCTGGACCCATAGCTTCGATAATGAAATGTCGACCCGCGTTCAAGCTAATTACTACATGGACCGCGATTTTAAAAACGCGGCGGGCAATAAGTATGCAGAGTTTGATGGTTACACGACAGTCGATGCTTCCTTCTCAATGCCGCTTTACACTGGCACCCTGAGCCTAGGTTTGCAAAATCTATTTAATAAGGATTATTTCAATTATTACTCACAAACCATGGGTACAAATGATCCACCATCTGTCGTGCCTCCTGCAGCGTTGCTGGCTTATGTGTTAAAAACTCCTGCTTCAATATGCCATTTACTCGCTCTGCTAACGCATTTTGATAGCAGTCATATCCGTCTGTCATTGAGCATGTCACACCATGATGAGTGTGAACCGCTTGATAAGCGTTTGAGCAGTATTGTATTCCTCGGTCTGAGTGGTGTATCAGCGGTTTACCTTTGTCTTGCCGCTGCCTCAGTGCCTGTTTGTACGCTGTTAGCACACCATCTGTTTTGAGATTATCATCAACATGATAGCCCACGATTTTTCGTGAMCAGGCATCGGTCACCAGGCTTCAGTAGGCTTCATTATCTTGCAGTGGCAGATAGGTAATATCAGCCACCCAGACTTGTTCTGAGCGAGTGATGTCCACTTGTTGCTYACTGGGCTTAAGCAAGTTGGGATGACACCTAAATCGATGATGACTGTGAGTCGTTTTATGGTACGCCCGTTTAGGCGCGACCAACAAACGATGCGCTCTGAGGCTGCTAAATAACCGGTCTCGCCCAATCACTATTTGATGCGATTTATTCAGTAAATACTGTAACTTGCGTGTACCTATTCGAGGTTGAAACAAGCGTTCATATTGCACCGTTTGCAATACATGTTGCTCCCTCTGCTCTGATATTTTTTGCCGCTGACATTGCTGATAATACGCCTGACGGCTAATCCCGAGGTAGCGGCAGCATTGGGTGACGCGATACCCTATGGCCGTTTTTTCTTGGAGCGTTTCGCGCGTGGCTTTTTTACGACAGAAATCCCGTAGTCAGTGCTAAGTTTTTCGACAATGGCTTCGAAGAACGCGGCTTTCATGCGGGTATCCTCAAGTTCGGCTTCGAGTGCTTTTATCTTTTGTTCAGGGGTCAGTGTGGTGGGCTCAGTCATCAACTGTCCTCGCATTGATGTAGACGGTGTCCCTTGGGA
>NZ_JAKKSC010000056.1:0-12771 GCF_025653705.1 Shewanella sp. SM87 | reverse complement strand
TCTAAAGAGCCGTTCGAGACTAGGACGTTGATAGGCATGGTGTGTAAGCGTTGTGAGGCGTTGAGCTAACATGTACTAATGACTCGAGAGGCTTAACCATACAACCCAGATGGGTTTTACTGAAAATGTTCCAGACATTTTCTAGCACTTCCTCCTTCCATGGAGGTCGTACGAAAAGCCTTAGACAGAATACAGATACTTGATAAAGTTAAAGACTCAACAGAAAATCAGCTTTCCGAATTATTATTARCGTGRKCCAGAGATGGACACGGTAATAARCAGAATTTGCTTGGTGACAATAGCCTTGTGGAACCACCTGATCCCATCCCGAACTCAGAAGTGAAACGCAAACGCGCCGATGGTAGTGTGGGGTCTCCCYATGTGAGAGTAGGTCATCGCCAAGCGCCTAATTTAGGTTAATGTGTAGACGTTAAGCTAAAGGAGCGGTAGTTCAGTTGGTTAGAATACCGGCCTGTCACGCCGGGGGTCGCGGGTTCGAGTCCCGTCCGCTCCGCCAACATTAAGAGATAAGCCTCATCGAAAGATGAGGCTTTTTTCGTTATGGCGTCGCGGATATTTAGTCCCAGTGACGCACATGGTTATCATCATACTCGGCCATCATGTAGACGAAATCCTTATCAGAATATGACGCTTTCGCTTCAATGTTAAAAATCAAAACCTACTTTTTTGCCGATCTTTATTCCACTTTATCGATAGTGTTTCTTTCACGTTCTGAAAACCTCCTGTGCGCGACTCGGCAGTATTGACCTGTGACACTGATCTCGGACAAATTAAACGGTATAATGCCTTATGTCTTTCATGAGTAACGAAAATGAATTGTCGTCTTGGGTGTGGTGCTTGTTGTATTGCGCCTTCAATAAGCAGCAGTATTCCGGGTATGCCAAAGGGTAAGGCGGCGGGTGAGCGTTGTGTGCAATTGAGCGATGCCAATTTATGTTTGATTTTCGGCTCGCCTGATCGTCCTGCGGTATGTAGTGATTTCGATGCATCTGAAGATGTTTGTGGTCATTCAAACGAAGAGGCGATTTGGTTGATTACTCAACTCGAATCTCAGACCTCTCATTAAGTTTATCGCTGACAGGTGAAATATGCAGTTAACTCGTTATACCGATTTTGGCGTTCGTACCCTGATGTATTTAGCGGTTCAGCCAGATAGAACAACTTTATTTAGGATTGCTGAAATTACGCAGGTGTTTGATCTGTCACCAAATCATGTCTCTAAGATAGTGCATCATTTAGGCAAGATGGGTTACCTTGAAACCATCCGCGGTAAGATGGGCGGTTTCCGTTTGGGTAAGCCTGCGAGTGAGATTAACCTAGGCCAGTTAGTTCGAGTGTTAGAAAACTCACTCGCCCCTATTGATTGCAGCAAACCTTACTGCCGATTTACACCAGCCTGTAAGCTTAAAGGCGTGTTAGCTCAGGCTGTTGAAGCTTATTTGAATGTGCTGGATCAATATACTTTGCTGGATATTGTGAGTAACCGTGATGAGTTAGTCGCCTTGCTGCCAGACTTTTCTATTTCAGTACTGCAACTGGATTAGTACCACTTTTAAGTGCAATACCGATGGGGAGCAAACTCGATGCTGGCACTAGATCAATCCCCTCGGTTTTAAGTCTGTGTAGGTTAGCCTCTAAGAAGCGCATAGTTTCTGGATAGGGATGGGCAATCACCACCAAGCTACCTTGGGTATGTGCCTGACTTATCATTAAGTTAAATTGTCTCTCGAGTGCATTGGTACTGGTATCATTGTCTAGAAACAGTTGGCGTTTTAGTAAAGGAATGCCTAGCTTATCTGCGTTATCCCCTGCCTTAGTGAATCGTGTTGTCATACTATCGACAAAATACAGCTGCTCTTGTTTGAGTGTTTCCATGACCCAGAGCATGGGATCGTCTAGTTGAGTTAATAGACTCCCCATGTGGTTATTGGCACCTTTGGCAAAGGGAACGCTGTTAATCGCATCAATAACACTGGTGCGAATTTGTGCCTCAGTCATCGTATTGGTTAATCCCCCCAGCCCTAATGTCTTACCATTAAGCGCCTGCATGGGAAGATGTAGCATAATTTCGTGGCCTTTTTGGTGTCCTGCGTTAGCGAGTTCTTTGCCAAGTGGGGTATGAGGTAATACTGAGAGTGTTACTGTACTGGGCAGTGCCAGCACGGCTTTATCTGTATGACGATAACCTATGTCATCAATAATGAGTGCAAGCTGGGCAGCATAGCTTTGAGAAATGCTTAGGGCCAATAGGGCCAAGGAATAAAGTAAGCGCACAATTTCTTCTTATTCATCATGGTGCTGTATCCATGCAATGGCAGAGGTCACTTGGTGATCTTGGGCCAGTGATGCATGGGCTGATAGGGCGTCGATTATAGCTAAATTACCAACGCCGGAACCAGTTTCGGCAGCAATTTTTATGTCGGGGATGATCCCTATGTTGTGAATGTTTTCACCTCTAGGAGTATTGTACTGGGCAATTGTGAGTTTAATCGCGTTACCATCTTCTAAAATTGGGATCAGGCTTTGTACTGTACCTTTGCCAAAGCTGGTCTCACCTAAGAGTTTGGCACGACCATTTTCTTGTAATGCGGCGGCGAGAACTTCGGATGCAGAGGCCGAGCCTTTGTTGATTAACACTAGCATAGGCACGTTAGTCAGCATGGTTTGCGGTGAGGCATAGTAGTCAGAGTTGGCGTCGAAGAAGCGGCCAGAGGTCGAGACTATGCGTCCTTTGGCGAGAAATAGATCCGCAATTTTAACCGCTTGGTCGAGTAGGCCGCCGGGATTATTACGTAGGTCTAAGATAAGTCCTGTGAGCGGTTTTTTTTGCCATTGGCTGAGCGAGCGCACCATATCTTCGTTAGAGTTTTCTTGGAAGTTGCTTAATCTGACATAGCCAATATTGCCATCAAGCAGTTGAGTGCTGACCGACTCTATAGTGATATTGCTTGGCTTGAGTGACACTTTAAAGGTGGCATCGTCATTACTGTGTTTTAGCTCTAAGTTAATGCTCTGATTATTGAGACTATGTCTTTTTATTTCAGTAAGGATATCGGCTAGATTCGTTTCAGTCGCCAGGGTGTCGTTAAGTTTAATAATAATATCACCCGCACGTATTCCCGCTTGCTCTGCGGGAGAATGGGCAAAGGGGGCTATGATGCTGATGTGGTCTTTTTGGGCCGCGACTTCGAAACCGAAACCAAAATATTCGCCGCGATTAGAAT
Source organism: Shewanella sp. SM87 (assembly GCF_025653705.1). Lineage (NCBI taxonomy): Bacteria > Pseudomonadati > Pseudomonadota > Gammaproteobacteria > Alteromonadales > Shewanellaceae > Shewanella > Shewanella sp. SM87. The sequence goes on along the minus strand of NZ_JAKKSC010000056.1, from coordinate 9,526 downwards.
CTTTAAGATCGAGTAATTCTTGATGATTCAAGAAGCTGGAATAGGGGTCGAGATGTTCAAAAATGCCTTTGATGGCGGCCTGCACGAGCTCTTCTTTGGGAACGGTTTTGATATAGTAAGTTTCAACCGTTTCAAGCACATCTTGCAGTAACGGATAGTCAAAATTGCTGCGATAGGACTTAGTATTTTCTTGACCAGAGAGGCTGATGGATAGGCCTAAAGTGAGACCTAATCCAACGCAACTGATATAGCGGATCATGTATTTCATAACGGTCCCCTGTGATAAGGGGACCGTTATGATTAGCGACAGTATTTCGCTGGATCGACGGCTTGCCCTTTATGCCTTATTTCAAAGTATAGGCCAGGCTCGCTCTGTCCACCTGAACGTCCGACTAAAGCAATCGCTTCACCGCTTTTTACCATCTCACCAGGGCTTTTTAGTAGGGTTTGAGCGTGACCGTAAAGACTCATATAACCTTTCCCGTGATCGATGACCATAACAAGACCAAAACCGCGTAACCAGTCGGCATAAATGACTTTACCACCTGAAACGGCTCGAATATTTTGCCCTTCTGGTGCAGACAACATAGTGCCTTTCCACACGACTTGACCGGAACGTTGGCTACCAAAGCTAGCACTCACACGACCTTTTGTCGGCCATTTAAGTTTGCCACTTTGTTTACCAAAGCCTTCCATCGAGGGATTATCTTTCATGGCCCGCAGCGCTTGTTCAACGACACGCTTTAAGCTGGCCTCTTCAATTTGCAACTGTTCGAGCTCTGCACCCTTAGAATTTAAGGTACGTTGCAACTCTTTGATGGTCAGTTGACGCTGATCTTGCTCTTGGCTCAAACGTTTAGCTTGTACTTGTTGTTCGGCCACGAGTTTCGTTAATTGCTTTTGCTTACTCGTTTGCGACACCTTGATCTCATCTAGCTCGGTCAAGGTTTGCTTTAATTCGTTGATCGACTTCATCCGCGCTTTATTGAGGTATTGGTAATAAGCCAACATACGCTCGATAGTGGCGGGACTTTGCTGATTAAGCATCATCTTAGTGTAATCGTGATTACCAGCAAGATAGGCGCTCGACAGCTGTTTCGACAGTGTTTGTTGTTGAGTCACCTTAAGCGTTTCTAACTCATCTTGACGTTGTTTTAGCTCGGCAAGTTTAGTGTCGATTTGCGCTAAGCTATTTTTGGTGCTGTTGACTTTTTTGGCAGCTGACGCAATCGCTTCTTCATCGCTACGCAGCAATGACAGCAGTTTTTCTCTTTGTTTACTGGTGGTTTTTAATGCGCTTTGTTGTTGATTTATTTGCGTTTGGATTGATTTTAACTCGGACTTACGCTTCTCCAAATCAGAAGCGTGTGCCGAGAAAGATAACATCATAAAGCCAGCAATAATGCTGGCTTTAACAAGGAGTCGAGTGCTCACTAGGTAACGGTTACTCTTTTATGTGGATTAAGGGTTTGCCCGTCATCTCAGCTGGAATGGCTTCGCCGATCAAGGTCAAGATGGTTGGTGCAACATCGCTGAGTTTACCACCTTCATCTATGGTCGCATCGCGTCCAACAAAGACGAAAGGCACGAGTTCACTGGTGTGGGCCGTGTGAGCCTGACCTGTGGTTTCGTCGGTCATTTGCTCGGCATTGCCGTGGTCGGCGGTAATAATACATTCTCCGCCCACTTTCGCCAGCGCATCAACCACACGGCCGATACAAGCGTCGACAGCTTCACAAGCTTTAACGGCGGCATCGAAATTACCCGTGTGGCCAACCATGTCACCATTGGGGTAGTTACAGATGATCACGTCGTACTTGGTTGATTCAATTGCTGCGACTAGCTTGTCAGTCAGCTCAGCTGAACTCATCTCAGGCTGTAGATCGTAGGTTGCTACTTTAGGCGAGTTGATTAGGATGCGATCTTCTCCCTCGAATGGCTCTTCTTTACCGCCGTTAAAGAAGAAAGTCACATGGGCGTATTTCTCAGTTTCAGAGATACGCAGCTGAGTACGACCTTGTTTCTGCAGCACTTCACCTAAGGTATTCACTAAGTTTTCAGATGGATAAGCGATAGGTGCTGTGATGTCGCCAGCATACTCAGTCAAAGTGACGAAGTGCATTTTCGGCATAACAGCGCGTTCGAAACCATCGAAGTCTGGGTGAATAAAGCTACGGGTGATTTGACGGGCGCGGTCAGCACGGAAGTTCATAAAAATCAGGGCATCGCCGTCTTTTAAGGTCGCAACTTGACCGTTGGCATCTGTGATCGCCGATGAAGAGACGAATTCGTCGTTTTCGTTACGTTCGTAAGCCGCTTCTAATGCTGTAACGGCATTGTCGTATTGGAATTTTGACTTACCTTGGGTGATTAAATCGTAGGCTTGCGACACGCGATCCCAACGATTATCCCTGTCCATAGCAAAGTAACGACCAATAATCGATGCGATACGGCCATGGCCTAATGTAGTAAACAGATCATCAAAATGACTCAGGCTACCCTTAGCGCTACGCGGTGGCGTATCGCGGCCGTCGAGGAAAGCGTGCAGATAAACCTGAGTTGCACCGCGCGCAACGGCCATACGGCACATAGCTTCGATATGCTCTTCATGGCTGTGGACGCCACCGGGAGAAAGCAAGCCCATAATGTGCACAGCTCCGCCAGCTTTGATGGCTGAGTCTACCGCATCACATAGCGCAGGATTTTTTTCAAACTCATGATCTGCAATGGCTTTACTGATACGAGTGAGTTCTTGATAAACCACACGGCCAGAGCCTAAGTTAATATGGCCAACTTCAGAATTTCCCATCTGGCCATCAGGTAAGCCAACATCTAAGCCAGAACCTGAAATCAAACTATGGGGATATTTAGCGTTGAGACGGTCGAGTACCGGAGTCTTGGCGTGGAAAATCGCATTATTATGCGTATTTTCACGGTAGCCCCAGCCATCGAGGATCAACAACGCGAGCGGACGTTTAGCTGTCGTCATAGTGATACCTTTAAGTTTTATAGAAGCGATAGAAATCTGAAATTGGTCAAATATTACTACGTTAGCGGGGTATGAAAAAGCGCTTTACCCCGATTAAGGTCATCGAATCACTAATTCGCCCGATTCTGTGAGTGGCTTGTGACAAGTACAGAGTCAATTGCACTAAAAGTGCGATCTCGAACTGTGACTAAACTGCTGCATTCTGCCAAGGCAATCGGTATACTCTGTGCCCTTATCGAATTTTCGCCATTTATGCGGGCAATCATCATGCAAGAATATATCGAATTTTTTAAAGCTCACTCAATGCTCAGTTTGGCTTGGGTGGGATTATTTGTTGTGCTTGTCGCGAGTATCATCAAATCGAGCATGTCAAAAATCAAAAGTATTTCTCATCAAGAATTAACGATTATGGTGAATAGACAGGATGCTAAAGTGGTTGATGTGCGCTCGAATGACGAGTTCCGCAAGGGCCATATTGTTGATGCACTTAACGTTACGCTCGCCGATATTAAAAATAATCAGATATCAGCCCTTGAAAAGTATAAAGCCAGTCCCATTATATTGGTATGCAATGCTGGCATGACCTCGTCTCAAGCCGCTCAGCTTTTGAGTAAGCAAGGTTTTGAAAACCTGTACAACTTGAAAGGTGGTATGGGTGAATGGCAGGCAGCAAATATGCCTGTTTCAAAAAGCAAAAGATAAGTTGTCGGCGGCAGTTATGATTTAAGCTGCACTCAATCCACAGGATAGTGCAGTAATAAAGTCATCATTGTTTGGCATACTGATCCTACGGTCGCTAAGGGCTTAATGTAAGTTTTTAGACTGGTTCGATCGATACCCGAATATGGGTACAAGTTGGGATGATACCGAGATCTGATATAGGCCTTGAGTAACATAAGCCCCGAGCCAATTTACGTTTAAATAGTAATTGGCTTTCAAATAATAATTGGCTTTCAACGAAAAGCCGATACAACATTGATAGGATAGGTAGGAAATTATGGCTGAAGTAGCAAACAACGAACAACAAGCCCCACAATTCAACATCCAACGTGTTTACACTAAAGATGTGTCTTTCGAAACGCCTAACAGCCCAGCGGTATTCCAAAAAGAATGGAACCCAGAAGTTAAGTTAGATTTAGACACGCGCAGCGCTAAATTAGCTGATGATGTGTATGAAGTTGTCCTGTCTTTAACTGTGACTGCACAAAACGGTGGCGATACCGCTTTCCTATGTGAAGTACAACAAGCCGGTATCTTCTCTATCACTGGTCTGACTGAGCCACAATTGGCCCATTCATTAGGTGCATACTGCCCTAACATCCTATTCCCATATGCTCGCGAAACCGTGGGCAGCTTAGTTGGTCGTGGTACTTTCCCACAACTGAACTTAGCACCTGTTAACTTCGACGCGCTGTTTGCCCAATACGTGCAACAACGTCAAGCTGCTGCGACTGCACCAGCTGCCGAAGAAGCTAACGCTTAATTACATGAAAAACTCTGCCGATATCACGGTATTAGGGGCGGGCTCTTATGGCTCCGCCCTTGCCATTTCTTTAGCCAGCAACGGTCATAAGACCTTGTTATGGGGACACGATCCTGTCCACATGCAAACGCTCGCTCAAGACAAGTGCAACCAAGCTTTTTTGCCTGGTATTGCGTTTCCTGACTGTTTACAGATCGAAGCCGATTTAGCCAAAGCCTTAGCCGCCAGCAACAATGTGTTAGTGGTAGTGCCAAGCCATGTGTTTGGTACTGTGCTTGAGCAAGCTAAACCGTTACTCCGTAGCGATGCGCGCATCGTATGGGCAACGAAAGGGCTCGAGCCTGAAACCGGACGTTTGCTGCAAGATGTGGCCCGTGATGTGTTAGGTGAGCAATATCCGCTGGCGGTGTTATCTGGGCCGACCTTCGCGAAAGAACTCGCCATGGGTTTACCTACGGCCATTTCGGTCGCGGGCACTTGTCCTAAATTCACCAACGATCTCGTCGAGCTGTTACACAGCCCTAAACGTTTGCGGGTTTACGCCAATGACGACTTTACCGGACTGCAACTGGGCGGCGCGGTAAAGAACGTGATCGCGATTGGCGCGGGCATGTCCGACGGTATCGGCTTTGGTGCGAATGCCAGAACAGCCTTGATTACCCGTGGTTTAGTCGAATTGACGCGTTTAGGCGAAGCCTTAGGGGCCAATGCGGCCACTTTTATGGGCATGGCGGGGTTAGGCGACTTAGTGTTGACCTGTACCGACAACCAATCCCGTAACCGTCGTTTCGGTTTAGCCTTAGGTAAAGGCTGTGATGTGATGACAGCACAGGCTGAAATTGGCCAAGTGGTTGAAGGTTATCGCAATACCAAAGAAGTGTTTACGCTTGCGAAACGCCTCGGGGTTGAAATGCCAATCACTGAGCAGATTTACCAAGTATTGTATCAAGGCAAAGCGCCGGTCGATGCTGCTAAAGAGCTGCTCAGCAGAGAAAAGAAATCAGAAACGCCTACGCAATAAACCGCGAGCCGTGATGATGCTGTAATGCCGAATAAAGGAAAGGGTGCTAAAATAGCGCCCTTTTTTGTGCCCGGACTTCTGGTGTGCAAGATGTATCCCCGGTCATCAGGGCCCTTGATGTTCCCGACATCAGACGGGCATTTCCTCCATCCCTGGAGGTCAGATGGTGAAAGAGGGGATTTGTGCCTAACGTTTGAGCTTATCTTTGCTCCGTTTAGCTGTTGTAAAGGTTCGCGAGTCATCAAATTGCCCGTTGGCAGCCAATGCCAATCAATTTATCTGTGTGGAGTAAGAGTGTGAAACATCATGATGTCATTATTATCGGAGCCGGCGCCGCGGGATTAATGTGTGCAGCGACCGCAGGTTACCGAGGCCGTGATGTACTCGTACTCGACAATGCCAAGCAAGCTGGGCGTAAAATCCTCATCAGCGGCGGCGGGCGTTGTAACTTCACCAACCTTAAAGTCGAGCCCGCTAACTTCCTCTGTGGTAATCCTCACTTTGTTAAATCGGCACTCGCGCGTTATCCGTCGCAGCAGTTTATTGAAATGGTCGAGCGTCACGGCATTGAATACCACGAACGTGATCACGGCCAATTGTTCTGCAATGACTCGGCTAAAGAGATAGTCACTATGCTATTGACCGAGTGTGAATGGGCGGGCGTGACGATTAAGCTGCGCACCGATATTCTGGCCGTTAAAAAGACCGAGGCAGGGCGCTTTGAGCTCAATACTTCTAACGGTGAACTGAGCTGCGATTCACTGGTTATCGCCACGGGTGGTTTATCCATGCCTAAACTCGGCGCCACGCCTTACGGTTATCAACTGGCCGAGCAGTTTGGCCTAAAAGTATTGCCAACTCACGCGGGTCTGGTGCCTTTTACTTGGCACAGTGAAGATAAAATTCGTTTCGAGCCTTTGTCGGGCATTGCCGTACCGAGCCGCATTACCGCCAAAGATGGCACTGCATTTAGCGAAGCGCTGCTATTCACTCACCGTGGCTTATCTGGCCCCGCCATTTTGCAGATTTCCAACTATTGGAAAGCGGGCGAAACCATAGAAATCGATCTTTTGCCGAATATGGATTTGGCGCAATTGCTAGAGCAACAGCTCGCCGCACATCCAAAACAAAGCCTGCGCAATACCCTCAGCCAATGGTTACCTAAACGGCTGGTGGAAGTACTATTCGATGAGGCCCTGTTGAACAAAGCGTTAAATCAGCTAGTTCACGCCGAGCGTGCAAAACTTGTGGATGATATACACCGCTGGACAGTATTGATGAACGGTACTGAAGGCTACCGCACCGCCGAAGTGACCTTAGGTGGTATTGATAGTAATGAGTTGTCATCCAAAACCATGGAAGCCAGCAAAGTCGCAGGACTCTACTTTATCGGTGAAGTCATGGACGTAAGTGGTTGGTTAGGCGGGTTTAATTTTCAATGGGCCTGGGCATCCGGCGTGGCTGCAGGACAAGTGGTTTAGTTGTGTGTAGAGACAATAAAGTTTGTAATCTTGGCGTATTTACTTCGTTTTTCTTTAGTGTCTCTGCGTTGTTTGTAAAAGAGTGATTTGGTTGAGTTAAGGTAGTTTAGGGTCAAAATTATCAGAAAAGTTGATTTATTGGCTTTATTGAGTATTAGCCACCCTTGATATCAACCGTTGAATATCCTTGTTTAGGCGTATTTTTTAATTGCGGAAATGCGAGTTCAAGACGCGTATTATCTACTAAATCTTTTAAGTATTGTTGCCTGATTGAATTAGGGTTTCTCTGTAGTAACTCAGCCAAGATTGAAGTTGAGATAAATTGTTCTGAACATAGTTCACAAATGATGTTTTGCATCGTTTCTTTCGGTAAGGATTTTTTTTCCCGCGCTAAAACGGCAATAGAAAATAGGTGATGTTTAAACTGCTCCTCTAAAAGCTCTAAAGAGTCAACGAATGGCTTTTTGAAGTGATCACTAAGTAAGCGTCCGTATTTATCTCGTATGTTATGTGTGGAGTTCAAGTCTGAATATGTGGAGTTCAAGCCTGAATATGTGGAGTTCAAGCCTGAATATGTGGAGTTCTCAGAAAAAACATCTTCAGGTGTAGGTAAAGACACTCCTAGTAAGGTGTAAAATTTCTGCTTATATTCTCCCGTAGATTGCAAAAAACCTTTTGCTTCGAGCTTTGGTAAGGCTAATGTCACTTCTCTAGAATGTTGTGAGGTCAGCTGACAGGCTCTCTCATGATTAACGTATCCCTCGATTGCGGCAGCAGCCACTATTAGTTGTTCAAAAGCAGGTAGTTGGTTGAATCGTTCTCCGAATTGTTCGGTTAACTGCTGCCTGATGTTATCTGGGATCAAGCTAGCAGTTAGTAATTCGAGTATGGTTTGTGCTGGTTGCTCTTTCTCGTGCAGTTTTGGGGTTCGCCAGTTTGCAAATTTCCATCCACTATATATCTTAGGAATACCTGACCCCGCCCTTTCTCCAAGACCAATCAACAAAAACATTTGATGTAATAATCGATTACGACAATCACTGATTCCGCCTGTAATAACATCTTCTAGTTGTATTCTCATTAATCCAGGATTACGAAATCCAAATAAATCAGGGCGTTTAACCACCAAAACAGACACGCGTTCAGTATAATCGGCATGAACAAGAGTGTTGACTAGTGCTTCACGTAATGCGGTATGAATAGGTGTATCTGTTTTACGTTGGCCATTTTCCAGATGAAAAGGGACTTTTAAATCAGCGGTGAGCTTTTGGTAAACTTTTCGATAGAAATCAAATAAATTTCCAGACCATGTACCGTCAGGTACTACGCGATCAACCCAGCGTAGCTCTGTTCTTGCTTCTGGTCTTTCTTGGTAATCGACAAAATAATGAGGCGCGGCAGCCGTAATTGCTTCCCATTGTCCAAACATTAAAACACCTGCGAGTGTTATCCCTTCTTTTCCGGTTTCACGATCTTTTCTCCAACCCCCTATTTTTTTAAATAACTCAAATAGTTGTAAGTCTAGATATGGGTGGTGAGGGCTATGGGCTGACAATAGGTTGCGATAGATTTTTAGACTATCTAAGTCAATATCATCAATGAAGTTGTAGTGCTCAGATAGAATTTCATCATCTCGACTATCGTGGATTTGTTCCGCTAGCATCCTTTTAACACTTTCATCAGAGCATGGGCGGTCACCATCATGTATGCGTACAAAAGTATTATTGCTAAATGGTGATTTTTTTAGGTGAACTGGTTTTTGCTTTCTTATTGCAGGAGGAATATATATTGCTAAGATCGTTTTTTGCTCGACATTTAGACGCAAGATACTTTCCTCAGTTAGTAAATTGATACTAACTTTATCTCTATCATTGAGCTGATTAAAAAGGTCTTGTAGCAACTTATCGGGTTCACTTATACCAATAGGGATGAATTCCCTTTCTTTTTCTTTAACTCCGAGAATGATCCATCCGCCTTTACAGTTTGCCATTGCGGAGTACGATGGCCAAAAATCTTTTGGCAATGTACCAAAGCCGTCTTTTCCTGCAGCTAGTTTAAATTCAACCTGTTGCGATTCCACTAATAATTCAATGTCAGATAGTGTTTGAATTTCGATTCTTTGCATCTGCGGATCCATCATTGCGATGAGTAGTATTTACTTTAAAGCTCGGTAATTAGTTATTTCTAAACGTTACGTATGGCTTTGTCACGTTTTTGATAATTGTACTTAGTTTTCAAACCATTCGAGGCAGAGTTGCTAGTAATCATGTTGTGCCCTTATCTGCTACTTTGGATCGAGATTATCTAGGGTCTGTTGATCTTTGCTGTACAAATGTTGTTCAGCAATATATCGGCAGCCACATTAACATAAACGCCAGTGACACCATACTGGCGTAATTTCTTGCTAGCTTGTCATATCTTGTTGATATTGCTCGATAGTGCTTAATTCTTCCAAAAGCATTCTCCACTAAATGTCGATACCGATATAAGCACCAATCGACTCTTTCTTGAGGTGTATTCTTATAGCGGCGCCTTGGAATAACAGATTTCCC